>JAGQPT010000265.1 GCA_020426575.1 Planctomycetales bacterium | reverse complement strand
GGGCGTCGACGTAGCTGATGTTCAGTTCGTAGGGCACGTCGACGCCGTCGGCCCGGCGCCGCGTGCCGATGAGTCCGCCGCGCTCGGCCATCGCCTCGACGAGCCGATCGAGCCGCTCCGGGGGGACGAGTCCTTCGAGGGGTCGCACGCCGACGCCGTCGTGACTGGCCGTGAAATTGAAGAAGGTGCAGCCCGGCGGTGGCGGCGCGAGTTGTTCGAGCCAGCGTTGCAGATAGGTCGCGTCGCCGTGGACAAACGCATCGAGCAGCAGCGGCGGCAGGCTGAACTGATAGACCATCTGTGCTTCGTCGCCGTCGCCGAAGTAGCTGACGTTCTCGGCGTGGGGCACGTTGGTCTCGGTCAACAACACGGTTTGTGGAAACGCCGCCTGCACGACCTCCCGCATCAGTTTGACCACTTCGTGCGTTTCGGGCAGATGCAGGCAGGTGGTACCGACCTGCTTCCAGAGAAACGCCACGGCGTCGAGCCGCACGATCCGCGCACCGCGCCGCGCGTATTCCAACAATACGTGCAGCATCCGCATCAACACCTGCGGATTGGCGTAGTTCAGATCGATCTGGTCGTCGCTGAACGTGGTCCAGACGTGGCGCACACCGCGCGTCGTTTCCACGGGAGTGAGCAGCGGCAGGCTGCGTGGCCGCACCACCTGACTATAGTCGCCATCGGGATCGGCCTCGATGAACCAGTCGACGTAGGGGGACTCGCCGGTCAGGTAGCGCTGGAACCATTCACTGTGGCGAGAGACGTGGTTGAGCACGAGATCGAACATCAGGTCGACCTGGCGTCCCAGACGGGCGATGTCGTCCCAGTCGCCCGCGTCGGGGTCGACCGCCTCGAAGTCGATCACCGAGAAGCCGTCGTCCGAGGAATAGGGACAGAACGGCAGCAGGTGGACAATCGAGAGCAGTTGGTCGAGACCGGTCGTCTGCAACCAGTCGGCCAACGTCGCCAGGGGAGTCGTCGCATCCGAGCGCAACTGATCGGCGTAGCTGATCAGCACGACGTCGTGTTCGCTCCAGGGTTCACCACCCGGCGGCGGAGATCCTTCGCGCGATACGCCGTCGGCGGGGAGGAACGGCTGAAGCAGCGCGTCGACCTTGGCGGCGAGCACGTCGCCCTGGTTGGGGTAGAGTCGCTCGAGGCGCGTTGCGAGTTGGGGGAGCGGGGTCACGTACTTATCCTTCGTGCTGCGCGATCCCCACCACGCTCGTCACAACAGCGATTATGTTTACAGGTCATCCATACCGGTAAAATTCGTGATCAAAACGCGGAGTTTTCGCCGCAGCACGGCGTAGCTGTAGAACTGTTTGCCCAGCGCGAAGTTTTTGTCGACCATTTCCTGGCGGTGTTCGGCATCGTCGATCACCCGCTGCACCCGTTCGCTGACTTCTCGGGTGAGAAATCCGTTCATCGTGATTACGTCGAAGCCACGCGGCTCGATGTCGGCAACAAAGTTCGAATAGCGGTTCACCAGGGCCGGTTTTCGATAATAAAACGCCTCGATCAGGGCGTTGCCGAATCCTTCGTACAGGCTCGGGTACGTGATGAAGTCGGCGTGATTGTAGGCGTCAGCTAAATCGTAGACCTTTCGGCCCTGTTCGTCGAGGCCTCGCTCGTCATTGATGCGATCAGAGATCAACAGCAAGGCGACACCATTGTGCACAGCCAACTCCTGCAAGGCGTGGAGATATTCGTCCCCCTCGTCGCCGGAGGCGTGCGAGATCACGAGTTTGCAGCGAGGATTGTTGAGCGCGCCGATCAGGGAGATCGCGTGCTCGATCCCCTTGCGCGGCACGACCCGAGTGGGCTGGAGGAACATCACGTCGTCGGGGGCCAGACCGATGTTTTCGCGGAAGTCGGCGTTGAAGTCGTCGATGCCGCGTGGTTCGACGTCGAAGTCGAGCACGTTGGGCACGAGCAGAGAGGAAACACCGCGACGGTGTGAAAGGATCCGCTGTGCCTCGGAGTTGATCGTGACGTGCTGGATCGACGGCAACGTGCAGGGAAACGCCATTCGCAGAAAGTCGCCACACGAGTTCACGCTGAAGCGGTCACGCTCCCAGTAGAAGTCGTGGTGATGCGCAATCGTTGGGAAGCCGGTCTCGGCGATGAACATCGAGATGGCCACTCCCAACGGTATGTTCATCGGAATCGTCAACGCGTTCTGCACGACCATGATCTCGATGCCAAACTTCTTCGTGAAGTCGTACAGTGTGCTCTTGAGGTGGTCGGCGATCGCCAGCACGCGGCGGGTCACGTCGGCGTCGCGCGTGATGTGGCCGAAACAGCGCTGGTGGATCCACTGGATGTCACTGTGCCCGAAGTAAGCGTGCGGCACCTCCATGCTGATCGCCGGATCGGTGTCCAAGAGCCCGCCATACCAGTAGCTGACGTGGCGGTGGTCCCACAGCACCTTCGCCCATTTGGTCGCTTCGAGCGACACGCCGTCCGTACCCGCAAAACGGGTCCCCACGAAGCCAATGTTATGTCCGCTGTTTGCCATGATCGAATGCCGCTCGGCAGAAAGTCCTGTTGGGATGTGCGCACAACGCCGCGCCAGAAGCACGGCGGTCGGAACCCTGCGGCGGGAGTCGAATCAGCACGCCGGACTCGGTCCCTCCGTGGCCGGGCGGCTCGTTTCGGTGTGCCGGACTGCGGGGATGCGACGGATTGCTATTGCCTGGTGCCGACCGACGTCGGCCGCCCCACACGAGCGAAAACGACCTCCGGCCGAGTCGCCACAGTGTCGCCCACATTAGTTAAGTGTCGCCCACAATACTAAAGTCTAGGTGCCGACTAGATATCGGCAAGCTTCAACATCGGGGGAATCTGGCGTAAATCCGTGACGACCCGACCTGGCAGCACCCCCTCGACGAGGGGATCGCGATTGCGCCAACGGAGGCTGCGGGCGTCGCCCGCAAACAGCGCGGTGCGAAAACCGACGCGTTGTGCCGGGGCGATGTCGTTCCGCATGTCGTTGCCCACGTAAAGTACCTCGTCACATTCGACGCCGATCTCGGCCAGCGCGTGTGCGGCCTGTTCGTAGAGGTGCGTACCCGGCTTGGCCCGACGATGTTCGTACGACCAGCAGCACAGGGCCGGCCGAAACCCCAGTTCGTCGAGCGTCGCGCCGACCAGGGCTGGAAACAACTCGGCCGTGAATACCTGGGCGTTACTCACGATGCCGAGCAGCAAGTTCGCGTCGTGAAGCGCGTGCAGCGTCTCGGCGACACCGGGCATCGGCCAGACGGGATTCACCCGCATCTCGTATTCAACTGCGAGTCGATCGACGGTCTCCGCGTCTGGGACAGTTTCAATTGCTTGGATTTCGTGCAAGTTGTTGAGCGCGTCGCGCCAGACGTCGTGAATTTCGACCTCGGGGAAGTCGTATGGCGACTCGGCGTGGTGCCGTTTGATCACCGCGTGCAAAACGGCGACGGCGCGGTCGCCATCGCCGCGGAGGGGGCAACCCACGGCCGCGAGCGCCTCATCCATCGCACCAGCTCGCACCGGCTCGCCCGCCAGGCCGATATCACCACTCGCGCTAACCAGCAATGTCCCGTAGACGTCGAACAGCACGGCCCGGATACCCTCGAGGGGTTCGAGCTCGGGCCGAACGTCGGTGGGACGCGGCGAGAGAGGCTGGCTCAGACGGCGGATGATGTCGATGTGCGACACGTTGGACGTTACTCTTCGAAACGGATGGTGTGCAGTCGGTCGACGCTCAGGAAACGCTGCAGCACCAACTCGCCGTGTGGCAGGTCTTCGAGCAGTCCGTGGCTTTCCGCCGCCAAGGACTGATAGGCCGAATGGAGCCGGCGGCCGATGGTCTCGAGCGAATACCGTGACCGGACGATGGCCGCGTTGGCCGCGATCACGTCGGCGTCGGTTGGCTCGTCGCCGCTGGCCCTGAGCGCCGGGTTTTGCGCTGCCAGTTCTTCGCGGGCTGCGACTGGCGCGGCGGCGGCGCGGCGAATGATCTGATGTTGAAACTCGCCGGGCAGCAACGCGAAGTCAATCGTGGATCGTTCGCCGGTCGCCATCTGTTCGGCCCGTCGCTGTTGCTGGTCGTCGGGCTCGACGCCGTAGGCCTGGCAGACCCAGACATACGACGCCCGCAGCGCGTCGGCGAGCCGCTGGCGATCGTCGATCCAGGCGAGCGGCACACCGAGACAATCGTAGAGGCGGTCGAAACGCAGGCCGGTCTGCTCAAACTCAGAGACGATCTCGGGCAGGCTGCGGCCGGTGAGCGGCTTGCCAGCCAGCCACGCTTCGAGAAACACCATGCCGAACCCTTCGGCGACGCTGGTGGTGATCAACCGCTCGCTGGCGGCGAGCGCGTCGAGAAACGCCGGCTCGCCAAGAGTGCAGGTGTCAAAGAGCACGCGTAAGCGCAACTCTCCGGCAAGGGTCTGCCACAGCTGGAATGAATGCAGCTCAGCGGGATTCTTCGGCGCCAGCGTTACGGCATGCCAGGTGTCCTCGGGGCTAATCGCGGCGTGGAGCAACAGCTCGCCGACGTTTTTGCGGCGAATGCCGCGCACGGGGTAAAGCACGAGTCGCGCCTCGGCGGGGATCGCCAACTGGCCACGCACCTTGGCCGCTACCTCGTCGTATTTGGGCAAACCGGTGAACTCGGCGACGGGGTTGGGGAGCACATGCAGGCGCTGCGGTCGTACGCCTGCCGCAGTGAGCACGTCAGCGTCGCGGCGGGTGAGCGTTGCATAGTGGATTCCCGCGGACTGGGGATACATCCGCACGGCCAAGTCGTGCGTACCGTCCGCAGCGAGTGACGCGCGGAGATGACGGTAGTTGAGCGGCCGAAAGTCCTCGGCAAAGTCGTGTACCTGCAGCAGCAGCCGATAGCCGCGCTCGGCCAGAACAGCGACAGCCTCGGTCCAGGCCGCATTTTTCCCCAGCGCGT
>JAGQPT010000264.1 GCA_020426575.1 Planctomycetales bacterium | reverse complement strand
GTCGACGGGGAACTCGCCGTCGAACTTGCCCTCGCTCACCTCGCGGCACGCCGACAGCAGCGCTTCGACCTGTTTGTCGTCGAGCGGATTCTTGCCCGTGCCGGTCAACTTGCCCAGGTCGCGATTCGCCACGGCGGCCGCGTACTTGACGAGCCCCATGGCGTGAACCAGCGACGGCGGCAATCCCCAGCCGGAAATCGGGAAGTTCTCCACGGCGCGTTGGGTCTGCGCGCCATAGTAGGCGGCGGCCGGGACCTGGACGTCGCCCATCGTGTCGTGTTCGGTGCGGAATTCGCTCATGGTCAATCGTGAATGTATTTCTGCGTGGGTCGGTATCCGTCGAGACGGCCCAACGGGCCTGAGGAGTGCTGGCACCAGACGGTGCGGGATTCGTCCGGTAGCGCGATTTCGTCGTTCACCGAGGTGCGGCCGACGGCACTAAGCCGCGCATCATATCCGCTTGGTAGCTGCGCACCAAGATCACCGAACGTCGACGGTTTCGCACCTTGCAATCGTCAGAAGTCGACTGTGTATTTGCGGTGACGTGTCCGCAGAGGTGAATTCGAGATGGCGAGTTCGTGGCGGCGCCGTTGCTAGCGGTGGATCCGACACGTGCCGCTCTCGCAGGCGTTCTCGTCGGCGACGCGTCCGCCGAGCAGATATCGCCGCCGGGCCACCTGGTCGTACATCCACTGCCAGCACGGCATGCTGCCGGGGATGTGCAACAGCGGTGCCAGCAGCCAGAGCCGCGGCAGCCGCCGCGAGAGATACCGCCCCACCTCGGCGCCGCGATAGCGCTCGCCCTCGGGCGTGACGAGGTACATCGCCTTGAGCAGCTCTTCACGGCTCAGATCGGGATAGCGCTCGGCCACCCGCGGGTCGTGCAGCGAAAGAAACGCCAGTCGATCGCCGCGGTCCCAGCGTGCGAGCCGCGCCACCTGCCCGCGGCAGAATCCGCACTGGCCGTCAAAGATCAACACGTCCGCCGTGGGCCGCTCATCCGGCGACGGCAAAGCGCCTCGCTCGGGGGCAGCTGGTGGCGTGTCCTGTGCTAACGTGTTGCTGGTCATCGGCTTGGATGATTCGTGTGATGTTGTGGCGTGGCGTCACTTTCCCCTGGTGAACCACCCGCCCCCGCACGGCGTAACTGCTTGCGGCGCAACCGTTGGCAGCCCGTCTCACCCCGGGCATGAGTGCCGGGAGGCGAGCAGAGCCCGTCGCTGAACTCCTTTATTGTACGGCCTGGGCCGGCGGCGGGGACCGCCATTGCTGGGAAAACCGCTGGCGGCGGCAATAAACTTTTGTTGCCCCCGTCAAAGATACGTTAGAATGCGGGCGTCAAGATCGCCCTGTTTGCAGCGAACATAAGCGAAGGCGGCCGATGACATAAAAGCAAAGACCGAGGCGGGACACGGCTGCCGGGTCGCAGGGGGAGGCCTCTGTACCGTGCGGCCGGCGCGCCTCGTTCCCCCTCGAACGTCCGCCCATCGAACGTTAACCACACCCGGTCCGAACGGTAAGACACCCGAAGGAGGCCATCATGGGGCCCGAACAGCATTCCGCCGACGGTTTGAAGCGCAGCGTCCGCCAGGCTCAGCGTCGCCTTGGCATCCAACGGCTCCTGGGCGTGCTGCCCTGGACACTTTCGGCCACACTGCTCGTCGCGGCCGTGCTGGTGGGCGTCGAGGCCCGTTACGGCACGCTGGGACTATCGCTCGCGGGCAGCTTGGGAGTGGCGGCCGGCGTGGGTCTGTTGCTCGCCGCCGTTTGGGCCGTCCTGCGACGCCCGGCGCCGCTCGATGCCGCCAGTGAAATCGATCGTCGCTTCGGGCTCAAGGAACGCGTCTCGAGTTGGCAATGTCTTTCGGACGACGACCTGGCCACCTCGGCCGGCACGGCCCTGCGCGCCGACGCCGAACGCCGGGTGAAGAAGCTCAACGTCGGTGACGAGTTCAAAGTGAAACTCACGCGTTGGTCGTTGTTGCCGCTCGCACCAGCGCTGTTGGCGTTCTGCTTGGCCACGTTCGTCAATCCGGCCGGCGATGACAACGCGGCCCAGGCCCACACGGAAAACCAGCAGGAAAAGCAGCACGTCAAAAAGGGAGCCAACGTGCTGAAAAAGAAACTCGCCGACCGCAAGAAGCGCGCCGAGGAATTGGGCCTCGACGACGCCACCGACATGATCAACAAGCTCGAACGCGGCGCCGAGGAAATGAGCAAGAGCGAAAACAGCAAGAAAGACGCGCTGGTCAAGCTCAACGAACTCTCCAGCGAGCTGAACAAGCGCCGCGGCGAACTTGCCGAAGCCGACGAGTTGAAGAAAGAGTTGAAGAAGCTCGGCGACCTCAGCAAGGGACCGGCCGATAAACTTGCCGACGCCATCAAGCAGGGTAACTTCGAAATGATGGCCGAGGAAATCAAACAACTACAACAAGACATCGAAGCGGGTAACCTTTCCAAGGAAGACATCGAGAAGCTCGCCCAACAGCTCAACCAGATCAAGGACAACATCGACGAGTTGGCCAAGGCCCGCAAGGAAACCATGGAGCAACTCCAGAAGCAGATTGAGCAGATGAAGCAGGCCGGCAACAAGGACGAGGCCGACAAGCTGCAAAAGCAGCTCGACAAGCTCACCGAGCAACAGAAGCAGATGCAAAAGATGCAGGCGATGGCCGAGAAGCTCGGCGAGTGCGCCAACTGCATGAAGATTGGGCAGATGGACAAGGCGATGCAGTCGCTCCAGGACATGCAGGCCAACATGGAGAGCCTGCAGCAAATGCTCGACGGACTCGAGCTGATGGACGAAATGCTCGCCGACCTCTCCGAGTGCAAAGGCATGTGCAACGGCAAGTCGGACCAGCGCAGCAACAAGACGAGTTGGAACGACTGGGCGCAGGGCGAAGGCCGCGGCGCCGGCAAGCGGGACCTCGAAGAAGACGACACGAGCAGCTACAAGTCGAAGGCCCGCACCAAGGTGGGCCAGGGCGCCGCCATCGTCCGCGGACTGGCCAGTGGCCCCAACGCCAAGGGAGAGGTCACCGAGCAGATCCGCTCCGAGTTTGCCACCGGCGTCCAGACCGAGTCCGACCCGCTGGCCGACCAACCCCTGCCGAAACGCTTTCGCGAGCACGTCGGCGAGTACCAGGACGCGCTGCGCGAAGGCCGCTGATCGCCCGGCTGCCGCGCCTTCCCGCGCACCCGCTTCCTCATTCATCGGGCGCCTCGCACATCGGGGCGCCTCGTGCAGCTGCGCGGCGACGCGATACGGTCACGACCCGCCCGGAAGTGCACCCGGGCGGGTCAGCGTTTTTCACTCCCGATGATTCAAGCGCTGCCCCAGCCGCGACGCCAGCCACGGACCAACAACACGTTAAACGGGGGAACGCCGCGATGCGATATCTCTGCCCATTGCTCGCCGTCGTGCTGTTGTGCGGAATCTCCGGCGCGGCGACTGCCGGACCGACCGAAGCACCAAACGGAACCGCCGACGCGCCGACCACGGTCACGCCGCGGCGCTTGGCAACGGCGCATCTGCCCAACGCCGTCCAGTTGCACCCCCGCGTGATCTCGGGCGGACTTCCCGAGGGCGACGCGGCCTTTGCCGAACTGGAACAGCTCGGCGTAAAGACCATCATCAGCGTCGACGGTGCCAAACCGGACGTGCAAGCCGCCGCGCGGCACGGCCTCCGCTACGTGCACCTGCCCCACGGCTACGACGGCATCCCCGAAGAGCGCGGCCGCGAACTTGCCAAGGCGGTGCGTGAACTGGACGGGCCGATCTACATCCACTGCCACCACGGCAAACATCGCAGCCCGGCCGCCGCGACCGTGGCCTGTGTCTCAACCGGCCTGCTGCCGGCCAATGAGGCCGTCGCCGTGCTCAAGCTCGCCGGCACGAGCCCGAACTACCGCGGTCTTTACGAGTCGGCCGAGCGCGCCCGGCGTTTGGAAGACGCGCTGCTCGATGAGCTCTACGTCGAATTCCAGTCGGTGGTCGAAATTCCGCCGTTGGCCGAGGCGATGGTCGCGCTCGAGCACACGAACGACCACGTCAAGGCGATCGCGGCGGCCGACTGGCGCACGCCGGCCGATCATCCCGATCTCGATCCGGCCCACGAGGCGTTGTTGCTCCGCGAACACTTCACCGAGATGCTCCGTGTCGACGAAGTGCGGTCCCAGCCGGAGGAATTCCAGGCGATGCTCCGCGAGAGTGAAGAGTCGGCCCGCCGGCTCGAAACCGCCCTGCGCCGCTGGCAGCCAGCGGCCGGCGTGGCGCCGCCCGAGGCGGTGACGGCCCCCTTCGCCCGCATCACCGCCAACTGCAAGGCCTGCCACGAGAAGTACCGCGACGTGCCGCTCTCGGAAAAGTAACCGCAACGTATCCGCTACGGCGGCGATATCTACCTTGTGCATCCGTGGCGCATCGCTGCGGCGCCGGCAGTTCTGTTAGAATCGAACTGGCCAACACGATCTGGTCAGCGCCTTTTTTGCTGGCGCTGTATTGTTGACCACGTGTTTTTAGCGCCGTCCCCCCCGCCGCGAAGGACTCTCCATGCCGTTCATCGACGTCGCCGACGTTCAACCGCTCGAAGTGTTGCCCGGCTGCCGCATGCGCACGCCTTACGGCGAGAACCTGATGCTCTCGTACCTGGAGATGGACGAGGGGGCCGAGGTGCCGCTGCACCATCATCCCCACGAACAGGGCGGCATGTTGCTCAAGGGTCGGCTCGAACTGACCATCGGCGACGAAGTGCGGGTCTGCGAGGCGGGCGCGATGTTCATCATTCCGCCCCACACGCCGCACCGCGCCGTCGCCGTCGACGGACCGGCCGTCGTGCTCGACGTCTTCAGCCCCGTGCGCGAAGACTACGCCGAGCTCTACAACAAGTACATCCCGACGGGCGATGAGTAAGGATTCTGTGACCGAATGTCGCGGGCACGTCGAATGGAACCACAACGGCACGACGACACGACGCTTTTGATAAGCTGAGGGCTCGACACACCAACTGTTCGTTTTGTCGTGTCGTTGTGTCGTTGGCGTCAACAATCCACCTTCTGTGGCAACCTGAAGGGCAGCCAGGCCGATGTCGACCCACGCGTTCATCGCACTCTTGCTGGCAACGACGTTTGCTACGGTGGGGATCGCGACGGTGCTGGTCGTGCGATTGCGCTGGCACTGGTTCTTCCGCTGTTGCCTCGTGGTGGTGCTGCTCGCGCCGCTGCTGGCGGCCGGGGCGCCCGAAGTGTTTCTCACGTTGTTGCTCGAGGCAGGCACCATCGCCGCTGGCCTGACGGCGGTCACGTGGCGGCACGGCCGCGGCAGCGATGCGCCGCTCTCGGCCCGCTTCTCGCTGCAAACGCTCGTGCTGGCGACGGTGCTTGCCGGCGGGCTGCTCGCCGTT
>JAGQPT010000263.1 GCA_020426575.1 Planctomycetales bacterium | reverse complement strand
TTGGGCAGCATGTTGGGCATCTGGGGCGGCGTCCTGATACCGATCCCGGTCATCGGGTCGTTGATCGGCGCCGTCAGCGGCGGCGCGCTGGGCGCCTTCGCCGGGGCGTATCTGGGCGAACACTGGAAGGGCAAGACCCACGCCGAACGGCAGAGCGTGGCCGAGGGCGCCTTCGTGGGCCGCTTCTTCGGCACGTTCGCCAAACTCGCCGTCGGCGCGATCATGGTCGTCGTGGCGACGGTGGATAGTTTTTTCTTCTGAGCAACGCATTGCCCCGAACGCCGTTGTCAGGCAATGCTGCCCACGGCGTCGACGGACTCAAAGGATCAGGATTCGCCTGCCCAGGCCGTCGGCAACCGTTGCCTAGACGCGCGTCAGACCGGCGACCGGGGGCCCTCGTGTCACGTGTCCGAGGTTTCTGGTAAAAAATTTCAGCGCGGGGTGCCGGTGGAAACGTCCAGCATTTTTCGGGGTTTCGCGACGTCTTTGCCACTCGGCCGGTCAGGTCGACCCCCTCCGTACCTCGGCGTGGAACGGATTTTGCATACAAGTGACCACACGTGATTTCATTGGACCGTTGTGTTGTCCAAGACGTTGTCGCCAAGGACAGGCGCGACGAGAAGGAGAGTCAGGGCTAAGCCGGCAAGGATCAGGATGGCCGCCGCGCCCCATATGTCGCGAGGTAGATATCGGTGAGTACCATTTCGGTCCGCAAATCGGACTCCAACGGCCAAATGGCCTCGGCTGCCGTTCCCAGCGTCAGCCCCAACTACGGCAGTCCCCGCACTGCGGCGATCGCCGCAGTGACGAATTACCATCCCAAGTCCCCCCCGCTCAGCTTTGTCGAAACCCCCACCCAGGAACTCTTCGGTGCGAACGTCTTCAATCGTTCGGTGATGAAGGACCGCCTGCCGAAATGGGTCTACAAAAGCGTTGTCGGCACGATCGAGTCGGGCGGACCGCTTGACCCGTCCGTGGCCGACATCGTTGCCTCGGCAATGAAAGATTGGGCCATTGAAAAGGGAGCGACCCACTACGCCCACGTCTTCTATCCCCTTACGGGCGCCACCGCCGAGAAGCACGACAGTTTCCTGACGCCCGACGGTGACGGCTCGGCCATCGCCGAGTTCAGTGGCAAGCAGTTGATCCAGGGCGAGCCCGACGGTTCGAGCTTCCCGACCGGTGGCATCCGCCAGACGTTCGAGGCCCGCGGCTACACGATCTGGGACGTCACGAGCCCAGCCTACGTGTTGGAAAACCCCAACGGCACGACGCTCTGTATTCCCACGGCATTCGTGTCCTGGACCGGCGAAGCGCTCGACAAGAAGACTCCCGTGTTGCGTTCGATGCAGGCGCTCAACAAGCAAGCGCAGCGCATCCTCAAACTGTTCGGACACGTCGACGGGGCGTTCGTTTCCTCGACCGCCGGTCCGGAGCAGGAATACTTTTTGGTGGACCGCCACTTCTACTTTGCCCGGCCCGACTTGTTCACGGCAGGGCGCACGCTTTTCGGTGCCGCGCCGCCGAAGGGCCAGGAGTTCGACGACCATTACTTCGGCGCCATTCCGGAACGCGTGTTGGCGTTCATGCTCGAGACCGAGCGCGAGCTGTTCAAGCTCGGCGTGCCGGTGAAGACGCGGCACAACGAAGTCGCCCCGGGACAGTACGAGATCGCCCCAATCTTCGAATCGGCTAACCTGGCGACGGACCATCAGCAGATGACGATGATCACGTTGCGCCGCGTTGCCGAGAAGTACGGGATGGCCTGCCTGACCCATGAAAAGCCCTTCGCCGGCCTGAACGGTTCGGGGAAGCACGTCAACTGGTCGCTGGGCAGTAGCTCTCAGGGCAACCTGCTCGATCCCGGTGCCACGCCGCACGACAACGCCCAGTTCCTGGTGTTCTGTGCGGCGGTGATTCGCGCCGTCTACAAGTACCAAGGACTGCTGCGATCGGTCGTGGCGTCGGCCGGCAACGACCATCGCCTGGGGGCGAACGAGGCGCCGCCGGCGATCCTCTCGATTTTTCTCGGCGACCAGCTCACCGACATCTTCGAACAGATCGAGGGTGGCGGCGCCAAGTCGTCGATCGAGAAGCCGCCGTTGACCGTGGGAGTCGACGTGTTGCCGCCGCTGCCGATGGACGCCGGCGATCGCAACCGTACGAGCCCGTTTGCCTTCACGGGTAACCGCTTCGAGTTCCGTGCCGTCGGTGCCAACCAGTCGATCGCCGGCCCGTTGGTGGCGATGAACACGATCGTTGCCGAGTCGCTCGACTTCTGTGCGACCAAGCTCGAAAAGGCCACCGGAGGTGATTCCGAGAAACTGCACGAAGCCGTGCAGGCGTTGCTCACCGAGATCATCAAGGAAGCGTCCCCGGTGATCTTCAACGGCGACGGCTACTCGGAAGAGTGGCACGCCGAGGCCGAACGCCGCGGACTGCTCAACCTCAAGACCTCGGCCGACGCGCTGCCCGTGCTGAAAGAGCCCCAGATCGAGGCCTTGTTCGAAAAGTACGGCGTGCTTTCCAAGCGAGAGCTCGAGAGTCGGCTGGATACGTACCTGGAGCAGTACTGCAAGAGCGTGACCGTCGAAGCCAACTTGATGCTCGAGATGTCGCGCACGCTGATCTTTCCGGCGGCGGTACGCTACCAGAACGAGCTCGCTTCGACGTGCACAAACCTGAAAATGCTCGGCTACGAGTTCGACGTCGACACGCTCGACAAGATGACCGAGCTGGTCAAAGGCCTGCAGGACAGCACGAACCTGCTCGATAAGGTGCTCTCGTCGGGCGACCACGAGGACGGCATCGCCGAGGCACGCTACTTCTGCGACGAGGTCATCCCTTTGATGACCGAAGTTCGTCGGTACGCCGATGAGTTGGAAGGTTACGTGGCCGACGACCTCTGGCCGTTGCCGACCTATCAGGAAATGTTGTTCATCAAATAAACAGTGTAGTTTTTGCGGGTGAGTCGGTTTAGCGTTCCCGGCTAGGTCTAGGTTGGTGGCGGCGGCGGTCGCCGCCACCACCCCGGCCTGCGGGTAACACAAGGCACGGACGCTGCGGTTTTCTTGGGACACTCGTTTTCGGAGATGTCCCGCCGTGATTCCGCGTTCGCCCAGTGTGCGAACCACAGCTGCCAGAGCGAACGCGGTGCCGATGTCAACGCCGCGTTTCGGCACTTCGCAACGACGGCTGCTTCGGCCTAGAATGTCGGCATGGCCGAAGCCGACTCGCTCGAGACCCGCGATCCGCTCAATACGCCGGTGCAGTACGTACCGGGCGTTGGTCGGCATTGGGCTGCCGTCCTGATGAGACTGGGCCTCACCCGTGCACGGGACGTGCTGTTCCACTTTCCTCGCGACTATCAGGATTACACCGACCTGAGGACCGTTGCGGAGTTCGAAGACGGCGCTCTGCACAGCGCGATCGGCACGATCGAAGACGTCGAGACGGTCGAGTACCGTGGCGGGCGCATGCGGTTGGGGCTGCTGGTCCGCTCGGGCGACGAGTCGCTGCGAGTCACCTGGTTTAACCAGCGCTATCTCGTCGGTAGGTTCCAGGAGGGGCAGCGCATCCTCGTCTCGGGCAAAGCTAAGCGAGACGGCCTCCGCTGGGAGATGGCACATCCGCGCTTCCAGATCCTCGACGAGGAGGAAGACGAGCCGACGCGCGGCGCGCTGCTGCCGGTGTACCCCAGCACGGAAAGGCTTTCGCAGCCGCGACTGCGATCGATCGTCCAACGCGTTGTGGCCGACGCCGCCGACGCAGTTCCGGAAGTGTTTCCCCCGTCGTATCTCGACGCGCACAATCTGCCCGGCATTGGTCAGGCGATCCGACAGATCCACTTTCCCGAGAATCACGACCAACTTGCGGCGGCGCGTCGGCGATTCGTGTACCAGGAACTTCTCATCCTTCAGCTTGCCCTGGCGATCAAACAGCAGCAGCAACACACGGTGGGCCAAGCCCCGGCGCTCGAGCCCACCGCAAAGATTGACGCCCGCATTCGCCGGCTGTTTCCGTTTGAGCTGACGCCTGGTCAGAACCGTGCAATCGACGAAATCACCGCCGACACTGCCGGCACGATCCCGATGAACCGCTTGTTGCAGGCGGACGTCGGTGCCGGCAAGACCGTCGTGGCGGCCTACTTGATGTTGCTGGCGGTGGCACACGGCTTTCAGGCCGCGCTGATGGCACCGACGGAAGTCCTCGCCAGGCAACATGCCACGACGCTCGGTCGGCTGTTGTCGGCGGCTCGGGTGCGCCAGGCGCTGCTGAGCGGCAGCATGAAGTCGGCCGAACGCGACGAGGTCAAGTCACGGCTTGCCGAGGGAGCGCTCGACATCGTCGTCGGCACCCAGGCGATGATTCAGGGCGACGTCGAGTTTGCCAATCTGGCCGTCGTGGTCATCGACGAACAACACAAGTTCGGCGTCACACAGCGGGCCGCGCTCCGCGCTGGTGACCGCAGTCCGCATTACTTGGTGATGACTGCCACGCCGATCCCGCGCACCATAGCGATGACCGCCTTTGGCGACCTCGACGTCACGCGCATCGACGATACGCCACCGGGGCGGCAACAGGTGCACACGTATCTGGCCGAGGAGAACGAGCGTTCAAAATGGTGGGAGTTCTTCTGCAAAAAGCTCGACGAGGGTCGCCAAGGCTACGTGATCGCGCCGTTGGTCGAAGACTCTGATCGGCTCGACGTCACCAGTGTCGAAGCTGCCTACGAGGCACTTTGCAACGGACCGCTCGAAGCGTACCGCGTCGGTCTCATTCATGGCCGCCTCTCTAGCGACGACAAGGAAGCCGTCATGGAGCGCTTTCGTCGCGGCGATATCCAGGTGCTGGTAGCCACGACGGTCATCGAAGTCGGCGTCGATGTGCCCAACGCCACGTTGATGACAATCGAAGGGGGTGAGCGGTTTGGGCTTTCGCAGTTGCACCAGCTCCGCGGGCGGATTTCCCGGGGCGCATATGCCGGCTACTGCTGCGTGTTCGCGGCGATGGAGAACGATGCGAGTCGCGCGCGGCTCGAAGCGTTTCGCGACACACCCGGTGGTTTCGAATTGGCCGAGATCGACTTTCGCCTGCGGGGGCCCGGCGAGCTGTTCGGCACGAGGCAACACGGTTTGCCGCCGATGCGGATCGCCGACCTGGGGCGCGACACCGAGTTGCTGAGCGAGGCCCGTCGCGACGCCCAGCAACTCGTTCGCGAAGACCCGGGCCTGGCCTCACCCGATCACCGTCTGCTCCGCGCGATGGTGATCCGCCGCTACGGCAAAGCGCTCAGCCTGGGTGACGTGGGGTGAGCGAGCAACTCGCGTGACGGAGTCCCCCCTGCGGCGAACTGTTCGGCCTGGAAAAGGTGTCAGGCACAAGCGTTGGTGGTGGCGTCTTGTACCGATCGAAGCATACACGCGGCCTTCGGAAACACCGGCAAAACCACGCCGATGGGTGTTGGCGGGCGACAACGTTGTTCGCTCGTCAATGCGCCAGCGCGTTTGTCACCTATGTGCCGATGTCGAAACGCTTGAGTCCTTCCCCGTCAGCAGGCGTTCGTACAGCGCCCGAATCTGTTGGGTCATTCTCTGGTGTGGGAACACCTCGGCGCAGCGCCGTCGACCCTCCTCACCCATCTGTGTGCGCAGATCCGGGTGATCGATGAGCGACTTGATCGCGTGGGCCAACCGGTCGGCGTCCTGGGCGGGCACCAGACAGCCGGTCACTCCGTCGATGACCACCTCCCGGGCACCGTCGACGTCGAAGCTCACGGCGGGCTTGCCGGCCAATAGCGCCTGCGGCAACACGCGGGCCAGGCCCTCGCGCAGGCTCGCGTGGGCCACAATGTCCATCGCCGCGAGGTACTTCGGCACCTCGTGCGCCGGCACCAAGCCGACCAGTTGGAAGTGGTCGGTCAGTCCCGCCGCTTCGATGTCGGTCACCAGCGAATCGCGCAACAGGCCGTCGCCGACGATGAGAAAG
>JAGQPT010000262.1 GCA_020426575.1 Planctomycetales bacterium | reverse complement strand
GTGTAAATGTCGTGGGCCAGATCGTCGTCGGCAAACCGTGTGACCACAAAGCCGTCGGCGACGCGCAGGCCGAGTTGTTCACCACCATTAGGAGCGGCAGACGTCATGGCACGGGGATCGACAAGCACGACGACGCCAAACGCGACGACGGAAAGTAAGCCGATGAGCAGCGTCTCCATTGCTCCCCTGCGTCGGCTTTGCGAAGTGCGAAAGATAGGCATGCGGCGTGACGGTTGAGGTGCGAGGATGGGCGGGGAATGCGCCGAGGCGCGCTTCGCTAACGATTCTACTCGCGGCAGCCTGATCAGGGCATTTTTTTCACGGACCTCCAATGTCTCGGCGGACGCGGCGAACAAATAACATAGGAAGTGCGTGCGGCAGGCCGCTCGGGAGGGCAATCCCCCAATGCCCTCTCGGGCGGCCGACGCCGCGCGGGCGCTCCGACACCCTGCGCCGTTTGCCAAGCGTCCGCCGGGAGACGGTCCCTTGGTCGGTCGGCAGCGTCGCAGTAGAATTGTCGCCATGCAGAAGGCATTGCTGGCACTGACGATGGGAGATCCGGCCGGAGTGGGGCCCGAGATCGTCGCGCGCGCCTGTCTGCACCCGCAAGTGCAGGCACTCTCCCTCCCGTTGGTAGTGGGACACGCCGAGGTCTTGCGCAGGGCCGTCGCCGCCTTGGGGACACCGGTCGACGTTCGAGTGGTCGAGGATGTGGCCTCGGAACGCGACGCGTGGGATCGTGACGGCATCGCTTGTTTGCACGTCGGCAGCGACGACGTGCTGGCAGCGCCGCCGGCGCGAGTCGATGCTCGCTGTGGCCGCGCCGCCTACGACTCGGTCGTCGCCGCTACCCGCTTGGCGCTCCATGGCGACGTCGACGGGATCGTGACGGCCCCACTGAACAAGGAAGCCCTCGCCGCGGCTAGTGTGACGTATCCCGGCCACACCGAATTGCTTGCCGATCTCTGCGGCGTTGATGAGTTCGCCATGATGCTCTATCTGGGACCGGGCGATCGGGTGCGCGGGCCACACGGCCTGGGAGTTGCCCACGTGACGCTGCACATGGCGCTGGCCGACGTCTTTGCCCGTCTCGACACGGCTGCCGTGGCCGAGAAGATTCGCCTGTGTCACGATGCCATGCGCCGCTTCGGCGCCGCGCGGCCCCGGATTGGTGTCGCGGCACTCAATCCCCACGCCGGCGAGCAGGGGTTGTTCGGCGACGAGGAGCAGCGCGTCATCGCTCCGGCCGTTCGGCTCTCCTCCGATGAAGGCATCGACGTCGCGGGGCCTTTTCCGGCTGACACGCTGATGGTGCGGGCCGCTGCCGGCGAGTTTGACGGCGTGGTGGCGATGTACCACGACCAGGGACACATTGCTCTGAAGCTGCTGGGAATGTTCGACGCGGTGAACGTCACACTGGGATTACCGATCGTGCGGACCAGCGTGGCCCACGGCACGGCGTTCGACCTGGTCGACGGTGCGTCGTCCGTCGGTCGCACACCAGTTTCGATCACTGGCATGATCGCGGCGGTTCGTGCCGCGTCGCTGCTGGCACGGCGTGCGAGTGTGGGACACGGCGCTCCTGATACCGCGTGACGCGCGATGCAAACGCGAGGCCGTGTCGGTGACCGCCGTAACAGCGCGTCCAACTCTTCTGCGTGACGACAATACTCACTATTTGCCAAACCCACGACCGTGAGGCCTGAAGGATACATGAGGTATCACCCCCCCGTTCCGCTTGCCGATGCGTGTTTTGTACTGCTGATCCGCCACGGGGCAACGGCCAACAACGACGCCCGCCCTCCCCGATTGCAAGGCAGCGGGCTCGATGTCGGTTTGTCGGACAAAGGGCGACACCAGGCCGAATTGACGGGCGAGGCGCTTGCCGATCATCCGCTTGCGGCGGTCTATTCGAGTCCACTGCTGCGGGCCCGCCAGACGGCAGCGGAGGTCGCCGCACCGCACGGCCTGGACGTGACGACGGTCGACGAATTGGTCGAGTGCAACGTCGGCAGTTGGGAGGGCCGCTTCTGGGCCGAGATCGAAGAGAGCGAACCGGAGGCCTACCGCGCGTTCATCGACGACCCCGAGAATAATCCATACGCCGGCGGCGAGTCGCTCGGCGAGGTCTGCGAGCGCGTCATGCCGGCGATCGAATCGCTCGTGGCGTGTCACACGGGCGAGATCGTCGCCGTCGTGGCCCACAACGTGGTGAACCGCGTGTTGTTGGCGCGGCTGATTGGTTTGCCGATCGCCAAGGCCCGCACGATCGACCAGCAGAACTGCGGCATCAACGTCCTGCGCTTCCGCGACGGCAAACTGAGCATGCGCTCCGCCAACGCCGCGTTTCATCTGGACGAGTGGTAGCGGCTACCGCGAATCGGCATCTTGCCGTACGCACTCACGACGTCCGTGACGCGGCGCAGCGACCACATTTTGTTGACAGGCTAAATCTCAAAGTAGTTCTTGTCGCCAATTATCCAGAATCGTTCCGTTTTTGGGATACGTGACGTTACGTCACCGTACTCGCTGGTCCAACCGTCGGGCACATAGCCCTCAGATTTCCCGCTCGGCTCTGGGAAAGCATTGACTAGATGACGATTGTCAAAATCAATGAAAGCCGCAGGTGACAATTTGAGTACGTCATCTGCCTCACCGATTTCTGGATGCATCAACAACAATTCAACCAACTCGTCACGCGATGTTGCGCAATCTGCTTGATGCTTCAAATACGTGCCGACAGACAATTCTTCGAGTATCTCTATGCCGAATCTTTCCGAGTCCGTTTGTTCGGGAACGGAATTCCCCGCAAAAGTGAATGCCTCGCTCCACTTCACATAAACGAGAAATCAATCTTCCTTCTCGGTAACAAGCCAGTGAAACTTCCTGCCACTGACAACGGCTACAACGATGTTTGTAGCGTATTCTGGCAATAGCATCATGGGTGTTCAGCCAACAAGGTTCTACACGACACAACGTCGTCAAATGTGCTGTTGCCGGGAAGTCTAGGAGTTTCCAGCAGACCTCCGTCACGCCGATTGTCCCCTTCCCGCTCCGTGACGCCAAAAAGTGACATCATAAGAAACACACCCAACGGGTGTCGGTATTTGCTCCCGCCCGACGTTACTGTCAGTTGCTCGGGAGCGGCGATTTGCATTTCCGTTTGAGTTTCGAGACAATCGAGTCGGCAATTCCGGCAGATGAACGGGCACATCC
>JAGQPT010000261.1 GCA_020426575.1 Planctomycetales bacterium | reverse complement strand
TGCTGTTGCGCTTGCTGCCCTTGCGTCTGCGGTGCATCGCCGGCGTAACCATCAAGAGCAAGTGCCAACGGCAGCACACAAACAACACAGACGACTTGAGCGTTGCGGTACAACATGGTCATCGATTTCCGTTCGTCGCGGGAAGCTGGTGAGTGAACCAACATTCTACTCAGACGACGCATTCTAGTCAGACGACGCGTCATCGGCACGCCACGGCAGCGGCGTGCGCTCGATTTCGCGCATCAGCAGGTCAAACAGTCGGTCCACCTCGGCGGCGGTTTCCGCGTCGAGCGACCAGCGGTAGGGCCGCCGACGCCGCGACGAAGCAAAGAGCCCTCGACGCACGAGCAGGTGCTTTTCGACGGCGAGAAAGCCGTCAAGACCGGCCTGAAGCTGCAATGCGACAAGCGCACAGACGGGCAAATAGAGCCTGTACACCGTTGCGTCGTCATCGCGGCGCAGCGCGTGCCACAACGCGACGATGCCATCCAACAGGTCGACGCCGGGCATCGTGCCGGCGATGCCGCGGCGGTAGCAGTCGACCAGGTGCATCCCGCCCGATCCTTCGAACAGGCGGGACTTGCCGCTGCAGGCGTCGCGCAGTGCCGACACGTTCGGCCCTTGGGGCGACGCCTCGGGTTTGAAGACCACACGGTCGGGTCCAAAGCGATCGAGCAACTCGCGGCACACCGAATGCGGAATCCCCTGCCCCACGTAGCCTGATGCGTCCTGCACCACGAGCGGCACCGTGACCGCTTCGGCAATGGCGACGAAGTAATCACGTAGCTCGTCCGTCGCTAGCGCCGCGGTGACCGGCGGCAGCGCCATGACCGCGTCGCAGCCGACGGACTCGGCGTGTCGCGCATAGGCAACCGCCTGTCGGGTACTCTCGGCGCCGACGCTGGCAAAGACCACGCCGCGACCTTCAACCATTTCCACGAGCCGTTCGGCGAGTTCGTGACGTTCCCGCTCGTCGAGCCGGAGCACTTCGCTCACCATGCCCGTACCGACACCGTCGGCACCGACTGACATTGCCCAGTCCACTTCGCGGGCAAGCGCGTCGAAGTCGATCGTGTTGTCGTCGGCAAACGGCGTCTGCACAATCGGCAGCACGCCCTGCAGCCTTCGTCTTTCAGACACTCACCAGTCCCCCACGCTGCCGTCGCGATAGAACACCCGCTGGGGGACTTCCTGCTCGAAGGGATGCTTGCGGATTTCGACTTCGTCGAGTTCGATGCCCAGGCCCGGCCGTGCGTTCGGCACCACGGTTCGTCCTGCGGGCTCGATGGTGAAGCCCTCGTCGACGATGTCGTTGCGCCAAGGAACGTCACTGTGGACGGTTTCGCAGATGATGTACCCGGGTTGAGCAAAGCCGAACTCGAGGGACGCCGCCGTGCTGACCGGCCCCTGCGGATTGTGGGGCGCTAGCGCGATGCGATGCGCGTCGGCCAGGGCCGCGATCCGCCGCGCTTCGGTGAAGCCGCCGCAGTGTGTGATGTCGAGCTGGCAGATTTCGCAGGCCCGACGAGCGAAGAGTTCGCGGAATGCGGTTGAATGGGTCACCCGTTCGCCAGTGGCGACGGGGGTGGTGATCGCAGCGTTGATCATCGCCAGGCCGTCGACGCTCTCGGGCCAACATGGTTCCTCGAAGAAGTAGAGGCCGTAGGGATCGAGCGCCTTGCCGAATTGAAGCCCCATGGCGGGCGAAGGCCGGGCGTGGCAGTCGACCATCACGTCGACGGCATCGCCCACGGCGTCACGTATCGCGGCGATGCAGGTCTCAGCGGCGCGAATCGGCTTAAGTCCTTCGATGGGCATGGTCGGCGGCACGGCCATGCACTTGAACGCCGTGTAGCCGTCGGCGACGGCAGCCCGCGCCAGGTCGGCGAAGCGCGCGGCATCGTCGACCGCCGTCTCGTAGAAATCTTCAAGACGTCCACCGCCGAGGTGACAATAAGTGCGGACGGAATCGCGCACCGGTCCGCCCCAGAGTTGGGAACAGGGCATGCTGGCAACCTTGCCCAGGATGTCCCAGAGCGCGACGTCGATGCCGGCGATGGCCGTGGCACGCACCACGCCGCTCCCGTGCCAGAAGTGCTGACGGAACATCATCTGCCAGAGATGTTCGACCCGGCGGGGGTCTTCGCCGACGACCAACTGCGCGAGGTCCTCGACCGCCCCGACCACCGCGCGGGTGTGCCATTCGAGCGTCGCTTCGCCCCAGCCGTAGAGCCCCGGCTGGTCGGTGACGACTTTGACGAACACCCAGTTGCGCATGCGGGCGTGACAAACGTGCGTTTCGATCTTCGTGATCTTCATGGTGTGGCGGAGTCTTCCAAATGGTCAATCGTCGATCAGCGAACTGATCTTTTCGGCAATGGCCTCGATGCCTTGTTCCAGCGCACCGGGGGCGACGACCGCGATGTTCTGCTGGTAGAGGTCGCGTCCATACGAGCACTCGGTGGGCAGATACCCGACGCTCCAGGCCCCCGCTAACGCCGCCACAACAAGACAGTGTCGGGGAAAGCGTCGTCGCAGTTCGACCTGCAGGGCATTGTACGGTTCGCCTTGGACGAATACCCACACGGCGTCGCCGCTGACCGTGATCGCCACTTGCCAGGGAAACACGTCCCCCGGGGGCAGCGTCCGCCGACGAGCGAGTTCACGGCGGCGGCGTTCGGCCATTGCGCGATGGCGCCCGGCTGCAGTTTCGTCGCCTGCGTCATGTGCGACCGCTTCGCCCTGTTCCAGACGCGCCAGGTCAGCTGCGATTTCTTCAATCGGCGCGAGGTCCCCCCGATACGGCAGGTCGATCGAACCGCGCCAGAATCGCCAATGACCGAGCCGACCACGCTCCGCCTCCGGCAGCGGTTCGTGGCGCCAGATGCCGAGCGCGGCACCAGACTCGAGCGGCCCCCGGTAAACGAATCGGCTGCCGGGGGGATCGAGACCTGCGAGCACGGCGAGCGCCGCATGACCCAATTGCCGGCCGTTGCGGTCAGCCACCTCGACGTCGCCGCTGAAACCGTCACGCGGTCCGAGGTCACCCGATGCGCCCTGCAGAAACAGGCACGGCGCAGCGGTCGCCGCTTCGACCATTTCGCGCATGGCGCCGGGATAGTCGGGGCTGATCAGCTCGTTGTCGGCGGCAAGCGTCGTGGGGTGACACGCATAGTTGACGACCGTCGCCAGCAGGCCTCCTCCTCCATCGCTCACACGGGCCACGGTGACCAGGTCGTCGGCGGTAACGGCCGGGTTGTACCCGCAGACGTAGCGTTCGCCGGCGGCGTCGTAGTAATCGCGATTTGCCGCTAGCGCGCAGCGCCCTGTTCCATAGACGATCGTTGTCGACTGCGCGCGCTGTTGCGCCTCCACGGCAAGTGCGGCAACCTGCACCGCGATCAGATCGAGATAGTCGGGAATCAGTTCGCCGCCGGGCATGTCGATGCGGTCGAGGCTGAGCAACCCGGCGGCGTGGGTATGTGAACATACCACCGTGACGGCGGCGCCGGGGGCATCGATGCGGCCCTTCACCCGCGCGAGTTCGGCCTCGCCCAGGATGCAGTGATCCAGGGCGACGATGAGTTGGCGCTGCGTGTCGGCGACGTCCGCGAAACAGACGACCGTGGCCCGCAGCGGGCGGTGCACGCCGGCGGCCCGGTCGTGCCGGGCGGCTCCCCCCATGCGGTGGTAGATGCCAACCGGCGGCGTGATGTCGCCCGTGGCGATGCCGAACCGACAGCGGCTCTGCGGCTGCTGTTGCGTTCGCGGCGGGGCATCGGGTCGTGTGGGATCAACGGGAGACATGGCCGAGACTTCGAACCCTGAATACGAGTTTCCACTGTTTCACACGTGGAATGTAGCCGAGTGGTGAACTAACCTCTAGTAGGAGATCACGTGTAATCGACCGGGGCCGTCTAGACGCGGAAAACTGCCATGGCTGCGAAGAAGCGCTCAAAGAAAAGCCGCCCGAAATCGTCCGAAAAGCCCGTCGAACCGCCAAAGGCCGACGGTCCCTATCCATACGAAGACCGCATGAAGCGGAAACCGTACGAACGCCAACTGCGCGACCTGCAGATCGAATTGCTCAAAGTGCAGCGCTGGGTCAAGGAGACCGGCAAGAAGATCGTGATCGTGTTCGAGGGGCGCGACGCCGCCGGCAAAGGGGGCACGATCAAACGCTTCACCGAGCATTTGAATCCGCGCGGCACGCGCGTCGTCGCCCTGCCGGCGCCGAGTGAGATTGAGCAGGGTCAGTGGTACTTCCAGCGTTACACGGCCCACCTTCCCACACGCGGCGAGATCGTGCTGTTCGACCGTTCCTGGTACAACCGCGCCGGCGTCGAGCCGGTGATGGGCTTCTGCACACCGGACGACTACCAGCGCTTCATCCATCAGACGCCGTACTTTGAGCGCGGCATCATTCAGAGTGGAGTGCAGCTGTACAAGCTATGGTTCGACGTGGGTCGCGTGGAACAGCGCGAGCGGATCGCGTCCCGCAAAAAAGATCCGCTGAAACATTGGAAGCTCAGCCCAATGGACGACGCCTCGATCGCTCACTGGGACGACTACACCAAAGCCCGCGACGGCATGTTCCTCTACACCGACACGGACGAGTCCCCCTGGACGGTGATTCGCTCGGACGACAAGAAGCGCGCCCGCCTCGGTGCGATCCGCACGGTGCTTTGCGGGCTCGACTACCCGGGCAAGGACACCAAGGTGGCCG
>JAGQPT010000260.1 GCA_020426575.1 Planctomycetales bacterium | reverse complement strand
GCTGTCGCCGGTGACCAGATCGTCGGCTTTGGCGATGGCTACGTCGAGATCGAAGAGATCCGCCGCGTCGGCGGTGTGGCCATCGGTGTGGCCAGTGAAGAGGAAGCCCGCGTGGGCATCAACGACTGGAAGCGACAACGTTTGACCCGGGCCGGCGCTGACATCATCATCGGTGACTACCGCTGCCAGGACGAACTGCTCCGCTTGCTGGAGATCTAGTTCGGCGGCGCTAAACGTACGTCACCGCCAACGGGCCCTGCTGGAGCGCGGCGCTAACGCGGGTTGGCTGCCGGCCGCGGCTCCTTGCCGACAGGTGGCACCGCACGGAGTTGGAGCGTGGCGTTCGGTCGTGCGTGGATACCTTCGCGATGTTCCAGTTGGCCGCGATGTTCCAGATGGCAAAGTGATTTGGGAGCGGTAACGTGATCACGCGGCAACGGCTCGAAGAACTCCTGGCGGCGTTCCCCGGTGAACGCATCGGGCTCCTCGGTGATCTCTTCCTCGATCGCTACCTGCAGATCGCTCCCGAGTTGTACGAAACGTCGATCGAAACCTACATCGAAGCGTTTCAGATCGCCGAGATTCGCAACAGCCCCGGCGCGCTCGGCACGATCATGAACAACCTCACGGCGCTAGGCGTCGGCACGCTCGTGCCGGTGACCGTGATCGGCGACGACGGCCACGCCTACGACCTGCTCCAGGCGCTCTCGGCAATGCCCGTCGACTCGACGCACGTCATCCAGTCGTCGGCACGTAACACGCCGACGTACACCAAGCCGATGACGCGCAACGCGGCGGGGCGGCCCGTCGAGCTCAACCGACTCGACATCCGCAACCGCACACCGATGCCCGCCGACCTGGAAGCCGCCGTCATCGCGCGGCTCGGCCGGGTGTTTGCCGAGTGTGACGGGCTGATCGTGCTCGATCAGGTCAACGAGGAGGGAGTCGGCGTCGTGACACCGGCCGTGCGCGAACAGCTCGCCGTGCTCGCGGAAGCGAACCCCCAGAAACTGGTGTTCGTCGACTCGCGGGCGCACATCGACCGTTTTCGCCGCGGCGTGCTCAAGCCGAATCTCGCGGAGTGCCTCAAGGCGATGGGACGTCCATTGCCCGCCGAAGCGGAAAGCGCCACGGAAGAGGCATTGGCTGCTGGCCGCGCGGCCGCCGTCGAACTCGCGCAGCGCCACGGCGAGACGCTCTTCTGCACGATGGGCGAGCGGGGAATGCTCGTCGTCACGCCGGCCGAGGGCGCTCAGGAGATCGCAGGTTTCCCCGTCAGCGGCCCGATCGATTTCGTCGGTGCGGGTGACAGCGCGACCTCCGGCATCGTATCGTCGCTCGTTGCCGGTGCCTCGTTGGCCGAAGCGGCGACCGTCGGCAATCTGGTGGCGTCGATCACGGTCCAGCAAATCGGCACGACCGGCACAGCCACACCCCAACAAGTGCTCGACCGCCACGCCGAGACGCACTAGGACACCGCCACCAGCTCTGTTCTTTTGCAACTGCGAAGCACTCTGTCGCGACGGCGCGAACCAGCGGGCGGTCGCGTGTGCCAGGCTGTGTGCGCCTTCTAGCGTAGTCCCGACGTGTACTGCTCGGTGGTGCGCCCCTGACATGATGGTCATCCCGACGCGGCCCGGGGACTTCGCTCAAACGGGTGTGCGACGGCCTTGCCACCCAAGCGGGGCGCATTATAATTGGGGACTTGCCCAAGCAATTAATGGGGCCGTAG
Organism: Planctomycetales bacterium; assembly: GCA_020426575.1. Taxonomy (GTDB): domain Bacteria; phylum Planctomycetota; class Planctomycetia; order Pirellulales; family JAEUIK01; genus JAGQPT01. Next base: position 1,301 of record JAGQPT010000260.1, on the reverse strand, counting down.
CTCAATTGGTTAGAGTACCGGACTGTCGATCCGGTGGTTGCGGGTTCGAGTCCCGTCGGCCTCGCTTGGTTTGCACGTTACAAAAGCCCCGATTCTCGGGGCTTTTCGCGTTTTGTCGGTTTGAACGGCGGCGGTTGATCAAGCCGTGCGCTCGGTTTCTGGGTTCGGCTGCGGGCGGTCGTTCGAAACAGCCGATGCGGCGCCGTCGTTTTCTTGAGTTGCCCGGCAGTTGCCCTATACTCCCACGAGATGCCCTATACTTAAGCGAGCGAGGCCAGTGGTTGATCGACCGGCGGGTTTGGCCGCGGTCGGTGCGCCTTGGTCTGACGTATTTGTTGTCGTTTTAGCTGTTGTCTTTTTTCGTATTCAAAGCGCTGGAAAGCTCCGCGCACACGTTGCCGCGGCACATGGGGTTTGGACGCCCTCCAGAACTGGCGAAAGGGCCCCACCTTGACCGATGCCGACTTGTTCGACGCAGCGTCGAAAAAACATCGCCCCTGGTTTTTCTTAGGATGCGCCGCCTGTCTGTGTGCCGGGATGGCGACACGAAACGTAACGGCACAGCCACCGGCCGACACGGACGGTGACGAAGCAGCGATCCGGGCGTCGGCCGACGCGTTTGTCGAAGCCTTCAATCGGCACGACGCCGCGGCCGTGGCACAGCTTTGGACCGAGAATGGCGAGTACGTCGACGAGGCGGGACAGCGCTACGAAGGTCGCGCGGCGATCCAACACGAGTACGAGCAGTTTTTTGCCGAACACAAAGACGTGAGCATCTCGATCGCCATCGCGGCGATACGACTCGTCAGCCCCGAGACGGCGATCGAAGACGGCAGCGCGGTCGTCGACCCCGTGCCGCCCGGTCCGCCGAGCCGCAGCAAGTACGTCGCCGTGCACAGCAAAGGGCCCGACGGAAATTGGCGGCTGGCCAGCGTGCGCGACTATCACGTGGGCGTGCCGACGACGTACGACCACCTTAGCCGGCTCGAACCGTTCGTGGGAAGTTTCTCGGCCGAACACGGAGGCATGCGCGTCGAGGTGAACGGCCACTGGAACCACAATAAGAGCTTCTTGCGGCGCGACTTCGAGGTTTTCCGCGATGGCCAGGCGATCGAGTCGGCCACGGAGGTGATCGGCTGGGACCCGACCTCGAGACAAGTGGCGTCGTGGAGTTTCGCCGCCGACGGTGGTCACGCCAAGTCGGTCTGGACGCCACTGGACAACGGCTGGATCGTGGCCAGCGACGGCATGACGGCCGACGGCACACCGACAACCGCCGTCGACATGTGGGTCCCGCTGCT
>JAGQPT010000259.1 GCA_020426575.1 Planctomycetales bacterium | reverse complement strand
TCGGTCAGGTGAATGCCGTTGTCGGTCAGAGTCTCGTCGGCAACGTCGCCGCCATTTGTGGCGGCGAATAGATCGAGCCATCCCAGCCCCCGACCCGCGGCAACGTCGCGAATCGCGTTGCGGTACAGCGCCAGGTGTCGGTTGTGCACCATCGGGACCGGCAGCGGCCGTCCCAAGTCTTCATGCCGATTTGGCGACATTAGTACGACGCGGGCCTCGCTCTCCGACACCGAGTCGATCACGCGGTTGAGTCCCTCGACAAAGTGCGGTACTCCGTTCGGCCCCTCGAACGATTCGGCCATCCCCAGTGCAATGAGCACGACCGTGGGTTCCGTCTCGCGCACGCGGCTCTTCCGCCGGGCAAACCCCTCGGCCGGCGTGTCGAACCCGCTCCACGCTTCCGCTTCAACGTCGTCGGCGCTCCAACCCAGGTTGCGAAACGTGATCCGGTTCTCGGGATAACGACACGTGACGAGCGTCTCCCAGTAGCCGTACTGCTGAGCCCGTTCGATCAACGTACCACCGATCAGAGTGACTCGGTCGCCATCGGCAAGCGCAAGCGACGGCTCGCCGGAGACGGCCACCGCTGACGGACCCGCGAACAAGTAAGCCGACCACATCAACGTCATCGCGAACAAGTTGAGCGCGAGTCGTCGCGACACACCACCCGTACACACACCGACCACGATCACCTCCAGAGACGCACCGAACCGGCGCTTCGAATCCTGGGATCGGCCGATACACCGCTCGGTCAACGACGCCGTCGAACCACTAGACCTGCTGGTCCGACCGCCTTCAGCACACCGGCCACCTATTTAGCACTTTACTGGGACGTGACGACGGGGTCGAGCCGTCCGTCGCTAGAAGCCAGCAATAGAGGCCTGGAACGCCCAACGGACAGCCCCAACGACGGGCTGATCAAAGCTGGCTACGTCGGTCTGCGCCGCGCCGCCATCAGGGCGTCGGGAAGAGTGCCGGTCCGCTCAAGACGGGGCCCGACTGGTGCTGGGGACGCGCCGCTGGAGCGTCGTCCCTGCCGGCAGCGTGCCGCTGATTCGGCACAGAATCGTTGTTCCCGCCAACGCTGTCGGCCAACTCCCTCTGCTGTTGCCCACGCAGACGATTCTGGGCCGCCGCCACGCCCGGGGGCACTCCCACTGCCGCTTCCGACCGTCGTGTGACCGGGGCAGCCGTTCGTGGCGGCGACACGTTGCCGCGGGGCTGCGACGCGTGAGGACGCGAATTCGATGTTTGCGGCTTCGCCGTGGCCACGTGCCCGCCGTTCCCGTTGCCGTGTCGCCCGACTTTACCTCGGTTGTCGGCCACCCCATACGGCGGTGACGTGAGCGTCGATCCAAACGCCCGGCGGTCGTAGATCGCCAGGGCATGCACCGCGTGACCAACGTGCCCGATTTCCCAGGGATGGTTCGGATAGCTGACGAGAATCCCGGACACGTAGTCGACGGCACGCACGAGTCGCGGGTCGGTGAGCATTTCGTCCGGCACCGAGTAGGCCATCCACTCGAGGATGTGACCGCTCGTCTGCAGCCGACGCGTGAGGTCGGGTCGATCTTCACGGCGCTCGAACCAGGCCGTGCTGAACGAGCCGTCGCGGTTCTGCAGCGCGAACGTGTACTTGTGATAATCGTCCACAAACTGACTGGCTCGGGCGAACTGCCCGGTTAGCTCCCGGCCTTCCTTTTCCCGCGCGCGGACCGCGTAGGCAAACCCCATCATGCGATGGGTACCGCCACAGGCTACGCCACGAATCGGCTGGGCGAGTTCCTCCTGAATCAACCGCTCGATGTTCCAGGGCTGCCCGTCGTCACTTTGCCACTCCGCGTCGCTGCCCAAGTAGTGCGACAACGCGATCAGCTTGAACGTCAGTTCGCTGCGCGGACGGCAGCCACGCTTCTCGAATTCGATCAGGTCGGCGACCGTGAAATCCCGGTCGTCAACGCGTAACGGATAGTCAGACGGTACGTAGGACTGCGCCAAGATCGCCAGGAATTGGCCGTGATGCCCCTGCACACGGGGGCCTTTGCGTCCCGCCACGCCATTTGCGTCGACGTACAGCAACTGGTCACGGCCGCAGGCGCCGTTCCAGCATAGGTAGCCGATCGCGTTGACGGGAGTTCCCCGCTGACCACCGCGGTGCAGCAGCGTTTCGGTGCCGTAGCCGACGATCGAGTGCATCACCTCCCAGCAATTGTTCTCCTGCGTGTTGAGCTGGCGCGAAAAGTACATCCGCAGCGCCTTGCGGACCTGATCTCGCAGAGCCGCCTCTTGCGCGGTGAGTTGACGCGGGGGCAGCGCGGCATCGACATCGCCGTCCGGCCCCGCCTGCACAAAGCTCTCGGACGGGCCTTCCGCGTCCCATCGCGTCGCAGACGTTGACGACTGATCCGTATCCGCCGGCACGAGACTCAGCACGTCCGCGCCCGGGAAATCGACATTCACCTGAGGCGCGCGGTGGGCCTCGGCGCGTTGGCGTTCGCCCACCGCATTTTCCAGGATCGTGTTTTCCAGTCGCGACGACGGCCTGTACGTCGGCTGAGCTTGCGTCTCTTGATAGCGGCCGCTCGCGCCGCTGCTTGCAGGGGACGACGCGCCGGCCGGCGTCCGCCATGCCGTACGAACCGGCAGGCGACGGTTCTCGCGCCACTGTTCGGCGGTCATCGTGCGGGTGTCGTCGCCGACGCGGAATTCGGCGCCCGTACCCGTGGCGTCGAGCGCAGCAGTGGGCGAGACCTGCGCGATGGCCGCTTCGAGCTGCCAACCATTAGCGGCGGCCGGCAGCGCCGGCGTGCGGGACGCGTGCGTTTCGTCCTCTGTTTGCGGAAGCCCCTGGGCCAGCACCGTGAGCGCAGCGCAAAGCGAAGCAGTGACGAGGTTCATCTACCGATTTCACTCCTGGGTGCATGCAAGGTTCGGGCAGACGACGTCGAGCGGGCGGTATGGGCGGGATCACGGGGAGTGCGCCGGCGGCCAACGTGTCAAAATATGTCGATTCCGCGCGTTGCGCAGGCCGTGATTCACGTGTGGGTCGTCACCCACGCAGCGCGGTAACAGTGGTATCGGAAACCTCGCCAGCGAAGTACACGCTGCTAGCGCGAGTTCGCCGAGTTCCTTCTTGAACGATAGGCAGCTGTGCCGTTTGTTCCGACCAATTCAAGTCTCGCCGCCACGTCGACGACGTAAACTGCCCGGTTCTGTGAAACCAGGAAACGGAGCACGCCCCTGCCGATCTTCGGAGCACCTGCCAGGCAATTCGCTCCGTACGCCCGACCGCAAAGCGCCTCAGCGTTTCCAAAGACCAAGCCCGTCATGCATGCGGCGCCGGCACTGCTTGAATCGCGAAAACGCGAAAGCACGAAATTAAAATTGTGGTACGGAGGCGGTACGGTGGGTGGTTCTGCCGGCGTGCGTGATGTGATTGTGCCTCCCAACGCAAACGCCGGCAGGTTCACCCTCCACATGCTTTCAACGTCGTTCCTGCTTTCGTCCTTTCGCGTTTTGGCGATCGTTCAGAACCCGCGCGCAAGCAAAGTGCAAAGTCCATCCCGAAAACCTAAACCCCTACCGCCTAAATGCCTCAAACCCTAAACCGCTAAACATCTAATCCCCCCTGGCCCAATTCTTGCTCTTGGCCCGCGATCCAAAATCACTAACGTGGAACTCACCAGCAAAGAGCTGGCGCGATTCATGCAGGCCGCGCCGAACAATGATCGGCAGGTGTGCGGTCCGAAGTCGGGCCTGGCATCGGCGGACGCCGAGACCGGCAGGTGAACATCAACGCAGCGACGATCCGATCCTACGTCGTTGCCACCTGCTCCAGGTCGGTTATGAACCGATGAGTGCCAGGAAGGGCGCTGTGATCGCCGCCCGATGGGATACGACCGTCACGCCTCGCGGTGCATCGGCCCCATGCCAATCGCAACCAGCTTGCCCGCAGTGGGGAAGTGTTCCAGATGGGAACGCGTGCGGGTTCGCTCTTTGACAATTCGGTTTTGCCGGCGCGAGTGCAGCGACCGCTCTTCGTCGTCACCACCAGAGCTTATCGGTGGTATAGACGTCCTGTCCGTCGGCCGCGATCCGCAATCGGCCGCGTTCGCGATAGACGGTGACGTGCTGCGCTTTCTCGGGAATGTCGCAGAGCACGGCGCCGCCCAGCAACACGTGACGCGGCTCGACGACAACGTCACCGATGCCGATGCCGGCATTGATCACGGCGCCGTCGCCGTAGGCTCGGAACGACGTGCCGAGCACGTTGTCGGTGTACGACTCGACAAACCGTCCAGTCTGCAACTTCCCGCCACAACTGCCGGGAACTCCTGGCACGGAAAACACGACCGCCGAGCCGAACAGCACGACAAGAGCAGTCCCTACGATGGCGAAAATTGTCGCCACCAGCTGACGCGATCGGACAGAGTGTCCGCTTCCAGACTTGGCCATTTCGCACTCCTTTGCAGAAATGTGGCCGGAGCAACGCGGGCGGGATTATAGGTCGAACACAAACACGGGGCCAGACGAGTTGCGCGTACCCGATAAACGTGCTGGCACGTCGTGCTGTCGTGCCGCTTTGTCCACCTTGGTGTGCCGCACGTGAAGCAGTCTGGCGCGCAGCCAAGAAAACGTTGGCGTGCTAGTCGTCCAACCCCAAGAGCGGGGCGATCACGTCGCGGCGCACTGGGCTGCTGATCTTGTGTTCGTGGTGGGAAGAATCGAGCACGTGCGACCAGCTACCGCTGGCCAATTCCCCCTCAACGCAGTGCGTGACGATCTGCTTGAACGAGTCGGCCGGTCGACCGCTGAAGCAACAGGAGTCGTGTTCGTTGGTGACCATCGTCTGCCGCCGACCATTACCGAAGCCGCCGAGGGAATAGATCTCCAACCAGGTGGCCACGCCGCCGCCACTGCCGTCGTCGCGGATGTCTTCATCATAAAGCGGCGCATAGACCTGTTCGGCATCACCGCGCGAGCTGTCGTCCTCGTTGCGAATGTAAAGCGGCGACGAACCTGCGACGGGCACACTCGTGGCGATGCGCGTATCGACGGCCGCCATCATGTGCGTCGTCCAGCCGCCCCCGGATAGGCCGATCATTGCAATCTCGCCATGTTCTGGCACGTCAGCAATGAACTGATTGATCGTCTGCACGACCGGTTCCAGGAAGAGCCGAAACGTTTGGCCGTCGATCTTGTCGGCCAGTGCGTTATAGAGTTCGTTGTGACCACGGGTCCCGCGATCTTCGGCGCTAAACGCGCTGCCGTCATCGAGCACGCCGTCTGCATCGTCGTTCCATCCCGCCAGCGGCATGTGCGCGACGGCGACGGTCAGACCGGCATCCAAAAGAAAATTGACCGTGTCGGCCACGCCGTAACCCAAGTCGACCGAATGCCCCTGGTGCACGACCACGAGCCGATTGGCGCGGGCCGTGTTCTGCGGATGGAACAAGTACACGCGTGCCAGAAAGTCCCAGCCCGCCACGTCGACGACCAGTCGATCGATACTCGCCACCCGGTCGAGGTCGACACCTTCGAGGTCCGCGGCAACGACTTCGTCCGTGCCGGCCACATCGCGCGACACACTCGGCAGCGCCGTCGTCGGCAAGCCAGCTGGCCAGATGAAACGCACGAGCCGCTCGCGGTGGACGTCGGCCTCATCGGCTGTGTGGAAGCGAATCTGCCGCGACGGCTCGCCGTTGGTCGGCAATGGCTCGGCGGCCGTTGCGACACTGGACGCGATGAGGACGGCAAGGACACCGCCAAGCTGTGACCTCAGCGGCCAGTACGATCGCAGCGGTATCGCGCACACTTGGGTACGTTTCCCTTGTTGGCCTGGTTCTTGAAAGAAACGCCGGCTGCCCCTCCCCCACGCTCGGGAGAGGGGAGCAGCCGACGAATGGAGCAATCGGCGGGCACCGCTCAGCGGCTCGCCTGGGCTTCGAACACGTCCGGGTCGAGATAGTCTTTGAGCTTCACATGGACGAAGGGGCGTTTGTAGGCCTCGTCGAGCTTCTCGGCATAAGCAACCCAGAATTCCAAGGCCGTCGCGTCGTAGACGACGTCCAACACGTTGCCACCCTTGATCGGAATCTGGCAGGCGATGTCGATCATGTCCTGAGCGCCGATCTTTCCGTAGATCTGCTGGATCGGACCGAACGCACCGCGGCCTTCGTCCTGGTAGACGAGATTCGCGGCCACGTTGGGCGCCAGCTCGTCCGTCGGGTCATTCGCTTCCCAGATCACCAGGTCTGGTGCGTGGGCCAGCATCTTCACGGCCCGCAGGTTCTTGCCGTCACCGACGACATAGTGATACTTCTTGATCCGCTTGGCCTGCTGGAATATTTCGATCGCCTGGTCCAGTCCGTCGGCGTCATAGAGCGCCGTGCGAAACAACGTGGTGAAATGCACGCCGCGCATGTCGAAGGGGAAGTCGCGTTCGGGCGAATCGCCCATTTCCGAAAGCACGATGCCGTTGGCGTTCATCCCGGTGTTGGCACCGATGAAACCGGCGAACGTGATATTCACATGCGGCACGCCCTTTTCAGGCAGGTAAACAACGATGCAGGGATGATCCTGTGCCGTGGCGTGCAGTTCCCAATCGAGGTTACGGGTCTGATAGAGATGGCCGTCAACGGTCGCATCTCCCCAGGCGGCAATCGCGCTGCAGGAATAATTCGAAATAACCGGGATGGCATGGGTCCGCTGCAGCGTCTGGAGCGGAATTCCCGTGCCATCCGCCAGCCCACGAAGCTCCTCTTTGAAGCGCTCGTCGGTGTACGGCGCCACGGCTTTCCAGGCGGCGTCGAGTGCGTCGTTCGAATAGCGCTCCGGCTCGGACGCCTGCAACAGCGTCATGAACGTCGCCGTGAGCTGAACGGCGTCGTCCTTGATCAGTTCTCCCTGCTTGCGGCCCATCTCATACGGGGTGCCTCGCACCACGACAACGGGAATCTCATCGGCGCCGTCGCCGACTGAAGTGAGGTAACCGTCGGCCAGCACCGTGCTACCGAACGCTGACCAGATGGCCAGCAACGCGACGAGCGTCAGCTTGTTTCGGATCATCGTCTTCCTGCACTTTCAAAAATAGGAGCCTGGGCAAAAAAGGGCGCCTGAGCAAATAACGGAGCCTGATTGCTCGCTACGACCAACGTCTACCAGAATACCCGTCCCGCCGGGAAAACGCCAGAATCACGTGCCCCGAGGGACAGGGCCGTCAGTTTTGGGCCGACTTGAGCTGGCGAATCAGAAAGTCGGCGGCCGAAGTGTATGCAACGTTCGCCCCTGGATAAACAAGTACGGCCTCGACGCCTGCCTGGTCGAGCCGCTGCTTCATCGCCTCGCCGAAACGAACGTGGTGCACGGCCCAGCCACGATCCTTGCTGTCGTCGAACGGCTCATCGGGTGGCATGCGATAGAGCATGTAGACCGGCGGATCATCGGCCGTGATGTGATTGATGACTGACACTTCGCGAACAACGTCGGCCATGTCGGCGTCGTCGAGTTGACCGAAGTAGTCATGCGGATCTCGGTGAGGCTCACGATAGCCGGGGATGTTCGCCACCCACCATGCAAGGTCCATCGTCGATTGGCAGTGCAAGGGGGCGACGCACGAGAGCCGGGTCGACTCGCGAGCGATCGGATCGTCGCTCGCCGGGTCGGCCATGTCGTCGTGGAAGGCCAGAAAGGCGACCAGCTGCGCACCGGCCGAACCGCCAAAGCCACCGATGCGCGTTGGATCGATGCCCCACTCGGCAGCCTTGCTACGCAGGAACTGCAGGGCGCGGGCGGCGTCCCGATGAGCGGCCGGAAGGGGAGCGTCCGGGATGAAGCGATATTCAACCGCTGCCACGTGCACGCCGGCAGCGAGCAGGTCACGGAGCGTCTGTCGATCGACCTGGCGTTTGCTCCCACGTTCGAAGCCACCGCCGTGGATGAAGATGGCAAGTGGAGCAACGTCGTCGGCTTCCGCTTGCCAAAAATCGATGCGCTGGTTTTCATGCTCGCCATAGGCAACGTCGGCAAACGTGGGAGCCGGTCGCTCCTGCGCCGAACCAACGCGCACCGACAGACAACCTATCATCGCCACGCACAACAGCGGACAAACCCATCGAGCCACTACGACGCTCCTGCCAGAAAGAGAAAACAAAACAACGTATGGCGTGCGCGTGATCGCGAACGCTGTGCCCGCGTTACGTCACCACCAGGCGCCGACCAGAACCGTCATCATACGTCCGAACGATCGACAACTTCAATCGTTTTATCGACGCCGTGCGAGCGAATGTACGCTCTGTGAGAGACGTGACGACTTCCCCGGCCGCGACAATGCCCGTGGCGCATGACCGGCGACAGAGCCGCCGTCACCACTGCTCGATGGCGTATCCTTTGCTGGCCGCCAGTGCGTGGAGCTTCGGCCGGCGACCGACGGCGACACCCACATCCGCCCAATCGAGAATCGGCACGTCCTTTACGTCGTCGCCATACGCCGTCGCGAAGATGCCCTCCCGGGGACGGTCGACTTCCTCGGCCAGATACTGTTCGAGGCGCGTGACCTTTTCCGCACGCTCACAATTTGCACTGGCGAGTTCACCGGTCAGTGTTCCCTCGCTGCTCCAGGCGACCTTGGTAGCAATCACCGCGTCGAAACCGAGCCGACGTCCGATCTCTTCGGCATAGACGTCAATGCTGGCGGTGAGCAGCACGAGCCGACTTCCTTGTTCCCGCTGCCGCCGCAGCTCCTCGCGGGCTCCCGGTCGCACGTTGCGGTCCAGCCAACCGTCGAGAAACGTCGCCGTGTGCGCAGCGATCCGCTCACGATCGACGCCGCCCAAGATCACGTGCAGGTATCGCTGTTTGAGCCAACTGTTGTCGCGCCAACCGAACTTGTGCACACCGGCCATCGCCACCAGTCGCGGAGTGTGCGGCCACCGGCCGGGATGCGACTTGAACCAGCTCCACAAGAACGCCACGAAGCTGTCGCGCCGGGTGATCGTGCCGTCGAGATCGAACACGGCCAGTTTCATGCGGCCGTCGTCGGGTGGCGGCTCGCGGCGCGGAGTTGCACTCTTCGTGGCGTCTGTCACCGCTGCCATTTCCGTCGCTAGAATGATTGAACGCGTTCACATTTGCCACACGCCGGCCACGCCTGGCTCGACGTCACCGCACGAGTTGTTTCACTTTGTCGCGCAGTGTCCAGATGACACTCTGGGCGGCCGGCCGTGGCGCGTCGTGCTGATCGCTCGACTGGACCTGCGCGATCAACTCGTTGAGGTGGTCGGCGTCGCGGACCGCGGTCAACTCGGCCGCTTCACCGGCTGCATTCATCTCATAGAACCAGCAGTCGCTTGGTGCTGCCGTCAACGGTGGGTTATGGCCGATCTCCAGTTCGTCCGCTGCGATCTCCTTCAAAACACCGGCGTCTAGCGTGCTCGGGGTCATTAAGACGCCGGCGCGGATCCGCCCGTCGCTGAGTATCG
>JAGQPT010000258.1 GCA_020426575.1 Planctomycetales bacterium | reverse complement strand
ACGTTCGATCCCGCGGGCCACGTCGTCGTCGCCGGTGCGGGATACGTGCGCCGACTCGTCGATTGCGACGGAGATGGACGGGCCGACACGAACGAAGCCATTGCCGACATGCCCCACAGCGGCGCGATGGGGATGTGTTTTCTCGACGGAGCCCTCTATGTGACGGGCGACGGCGGGCTCTGGCGTCTCGATGATCGCGACGCCGACGGGCATTTCAAATCCCCGACAAAGCTGCTCGAACTTGACGGCGGCGAACACGGCGCCCACGGCGTCGAAGTCGGCCCGGACGGTTGGCTGTACGTGACCTGTGGCAACGGGGCGGGTGTGACGGCCGCGCACGTGACGTCACCAAGTTCCCCGGTCGTCGCACCGCTTGCCGGCACGATCGTTCGCCTCACGCCTGACGGGCGGCGCGTCGAGATCGTGGCCGACGGCTTCCGCAACGCCTACGATTTCGCCTTCCACCGTTCCGGCGAATTGCTCACGGTCGATTCGGATGGCGAACGTGTTCACCACTTGCCGTGGTACACGCCGACGAGGCTGTTCGACGTGGCAAGCGGCGAGCGTCACGGCTGGCTCTACGGCGGCTCGAGCAAGAGCTGGAGTCGCCCCGTATACTTTTGCGACAACGTCGATCGGCTGGCGACGTTTGGACGCGGCTCACCGACGGGCGTCGCCACGTACCGACATGGTGCGTTTCCTGCGCGGTATCACGACGGTGTCTTTTCCGCCTGTTGGACGATGGGGCGGGTGTACTTCGTGCCGCTCGAGCGCGATGGAGCGTCACTCCGCGGCGAGACGGAAGTCTTCCTCGAGTCGGTCGGGCACGACGGTTTCGCGCCGGTCGATCTGGCCGTCGGGCCGGCAGGTGACCTCTACATCGCCATTGGTGGTCGTCGTACGCGCGGCAGCGTGTTTCGCGTTGCGGCGAAGCGACCAAGTGACGACGTCTGCACCATGCCCGCCACCGATATCGACCGCGTGCTTGAGGCGCCGCAGCCCCTTTCGGCGTGGTCACGAGCCGACTGGGAACCCAGCGCACGGCGTCTCGGCGCCGTGGCATTCGAATCGGCCGCTCGCGATCGCCGGCGGGATGCCGCCCAGCGCGTGCGGGCGATCGAAGTCGTTACTTCACAGTTTACCGGGCTGACTGACAAAACCGCCGACGCACTTGCCGACGACGACGATGCGGAAATCGTGGCGCGCCTGGCTTGGTCGCTCGGGCGTCGCGGAACAAACAGCGAGTCGATCTCGCGGTTGGTGCGCCTGACACGGCACGATTCGCCGGTCGTGCAACGGCACGCCTGGGAGGCCTTGGCGGAACTGCCGGCGGTGCCCGCTGATGTCGAAGTCCAGCCGGACTGGGCTCGGGGGTTCGATTCAACGAGCCGCCGCGTGCGCAGCGCCGCGGTCCGCTTGGCGCGCAGCAACGGCGCCGCCAGCTTCCGGCAGGAATTCCCACCTGCGTGGTGCGACGCCGCACGAGACGACCTTTCGGTTCGCCAACGACTCGCGATGTTGCGCGTCGCATTTCCCGCAGACGGCCAGTCGTGCGACGGCGGAGGTGCGGTCGACGCCTCGGCGGACGAGGTCGTTCGCCTGGTCCGTGCCACGCGCGATCCGGCACTGCGGCTCGAAGCCGTGCGGCTCGTGCAACTTGTGCTCGGTGACGTGAAGGCCGAGGAGAACAACGACGAGTTGCCAGGTTACATCGCGGCGCAACCCGATGCGCTGAGCGCAGCGACGAAAGCTTCTGTCGCGTCGGCACTCACCGCGCTGCTACCCAGTGACGACGAGCGGCTCGACCAGGAAGTCGCCCGCGCCTTGTCGATGCTCCGTGCCGACAGTGAAACGGCGCTGGCGGCGTTGAGCAGAAAGTGGTCGGCAACGAGCCCGACCGTCCAGGACGTTCACTACCTAATGGCAACGTCGCAAATGACCGGCCCGCGCAGCGACGAGGTTGTCGAGCGCATCGCGCGGGCGTTTGTGCGTCTCCACGGCAAACTGGACGCGGAACAAGCCCGCCCGAGCCGCAATTGGCCTCGACACGTGGAACAGGCCTATCAGGCCCACGTCGCCCGGGAGCCCCGGATCGTCGAAGCAACGTTGTTGCAAGACGAGTTTGGTCACGCTGGGCACACGCTGTATGCCAACTGCTTCGACGACGCGGCGCGTCGGCGTGCGGCGCGGCTGCTCGTCGCCCGTTTGCCCAGGCAGAACGACGACGTCGACGCCCCCAATGCCTGGACCGCCGATGTCGTCGACCTAGTGTCTTGCCTACCGGATAATGAAGCGCTACCCGTGTTGCGTGACCATTGGGACGACATTGGCCTGTCCGACGCCGTCACTCGGGTGGTGGCTCGCGCGGCGGAACCGGCGGACCGTCCGCACCTGATCGAATCGCTCGGTTCGCTAAATCAAGCAACTATTTCGGCGGCTGCGTCGGCGCTCACTTCATTGGACCTTCGCGACGGCGTCTCTACTGCCAAGTCCGTCTCGGCCGAAGAGTTCGCCGCGGCGCTGACGACGCTGCAGCGCCTGGTTGCGGAAACCTATGATACGCAGGAGACGGCGCCCCGAGAGGCGGCCAGCGACCAACTGCAGGCACTGCGGCAACTCGACACGCTGCTCGGCCAATGGTCGAACTCGTCGAAGACTACGCCGGTGGCGGACGGTGCGGCCGCGGCCCAGGCACTTGAACACTGGCGGAGTTGGTTTGCCGCCCGATTTCCCGGCGCGAACGGTTTGCTCGACGATGACTCCGCAGGCGTGTCGGCGTGGTACGAGCGTTTGGAACAGCTCGATTGGTCGGTCGGCGACGCCGACCGGGGCCGACTGGTTTTCGATCAGCGTGGTTGCCAGCAATGCCACGATGCCGCGGGGCGTCTGGGACCGGAACTTCGCGGCGTGGGCTCCCGGTTTGAGCGGCGCGATCTACTGACCGCCATCATCGATCCCAGCCGCGACGTGGCACCGCCCTATCGCACGTGGTCGATCCAGACGCGCACGGGTAACGTGCTGCGAGGGATGCTTGTGTACGACTCGCCCGCCAGCAAACTGCTGCAGACGGGCCCCAATGACGTTGTCCGAGTCGTCGGCGAAGACATCGTCCGCGAACAACCAAGCACGGCCTCGCTAATGCCGTCGGGGCTGCTCAACGGGCTCGACGATCGCGCCATTGCCGATCTGTTTGCGTATTTGCAGACGATAAACTAGCAAAACGCCACGAAATTGACGCTTCGACAGCACTGCCGTCACTCGCACGGCCCCGGACCGATCTTGACCCCGACGCGCCAGATCAGGTACGAATCCGCCCGCTCGTCGAAGTTTTTCCCCCAGTGCCGGTGACGATCGAGACCGCATCGGCACTCGTCTTCCATCCCTTCCTGATCCCTTCCCGGTCGAATCGGTCATGGCTCGTTGCGCAATTCTCACGGTGCTGCTGCTCCTGTTGCTGGCGGTCGACGCGCGGGCGCAGCGGGTGGAATTCCCCACGCCCGTCAGTTCCGCGCCGTCGTATTACGGACCGTCGCCGCCGAACTTCACGGCCGCCGCCCCCCAGTCGACCGCGCCGGCGAGTTCCATTTACTCCTACGGCCAATCCACCAGCGCCTACGGTGCGACCGGCACACAAAGTCCGATCCTGGTGAGCCAGGCACCGGTGACGGGGCCGCCGACGGCGCAACCGGTCCTGCCACCGCCAAATGCCGGCGCCTGGGACCCGTATGCGCCGGCCGCGCCAGCGTCGACGGGCGCTTACACCGCACCGCCGGGCTATTACACACAGGACAATTATTTCGTTCGCGCCTACCGCGTGCTCAACCGCGTGGACATTCGCAACACGTCGCTGTTCGACAACGGGGCCACGGGACTGGGGGTCAACTCGACCGACCTGCGGGCGTCTTTTGCCGTGCCGTTTTTCAACAATCCCGAGCCGCTCTTGATCACGCCGGGCTTTTCGCTGGATCTCTGGTCGGGCCCACAATCGGGCTCCTTCAACAACAGCCCCGACCTGCCGCCGCAAACGTACGCCGGCTATCTCGAGTTCAGTTGGCGCCCAGTCATCACCTCGTGGCTTTCCGGCGATCTGGCCGTCGCACCGGGCATCTGGACCGACTTCAACACGTACAGCAAAGAAAGTTGGCGTTTCCCCAGTCGCGGCATGTTCGTGATCACGTCTTCGCCGACGTTGCAGATCACCGGTGGCGTCTGGTACCTCGACCGCAACAAGATCAAGCTCTTGCCGGCGGGCGGCTTGATCTGGCGGCCGTCGCCGGACATGGAGGTCGACATCCTTTTCCCCAACCCACGCTTTGCCAAGCGTTTCACAGCGCTGGGCAATTGCGACTGGTGGTGGTATCTGGCTGGCGGATACGGTGGTGGCAGTTGGACGATCGAACGCGCCGCCGGCTACAGCGACTCGTTCGACTACAACGACATTCGCGTTTCACTTGGGCTCGAGTTTCGCCAGCTCGAAAAGACGACCGCTTACGTCGAATTCGGCTACGTATTCGACCGCAGCGTGGAATACGTGGTTCAACCGAGCGCGAACTTCGATCCGAAAGACACCTGGATGGTCCGTGGAGGCCTGACGTTCTAGCCGACCGCTTGCCGCCGTGTCCCCCCGAGAATTAGAACCGCAACGTGTTGTCACCACCGCACCTCCAATCACGTTCCATTGCCCGCAGCATCGCGCTTTGCCTCGTTGCTGCCTGCCTCGGCGCGGATATCGACGCCCGCGCACAGCAGATTCCGTTGCGGCGGCTTCCGCCGGTCGAACCGCAACAACCGGTCGACGGCGCCAACGTCTTCGGCACAGCGACGGTCCCTCCCCCCGTCATGAGCACAATCCATCCCGTGCAATACTACACTGGTGCGGGCGATCCGTTCGACAGTGCGATGGCGTACCCCCAAGAGCCGTCGAGCGTTGCTGCCGTCGTGCCGTTGCATCGCTCGCGAACGACCGACGCCAAAGAGGGGGTGCTGCAGCGGGCAGCCATCGAAGCCGCCTGGCTCGCTCCCAGCGGCGGTGACGAAGTCGGTCTCACGGAGTTATCCGCCGGTCTGACCCTCGGCGCTCCGCTGGCAGGCGGCGCGATCTTGCTCAGCCCGCTGTACACGCTTAGCCTGTTCGACGGCCCGGGCGCCGTCGACATTCCGTCGGACTTGCATGGCCTGTCGCTGACGATCAAGTATTTCCGCCAGTTCACCGAGGGCGTCGGCGCGGCGGTTTGGGTCACACCGGGTCTCTATTCCGACTTCGAGGCCGCCAACAGTGAGGCCTTTCGACTTTCCGGCGGCGCCGTTGCCACGCTCCAGCGCACGGCTACGGCTAAATGGATCCTGGGGGTCATGTATCTGAACCGCGCCAACGTGGGACTGCTGCCCGCGGTCGGGTTGATCTGGACGCCCTCGGACACGGTGCGCTTCGACCTCGTCTTTCCCCGCCCCGAGGCCAAGTGGATGTTCCTCGACGTGCAGGGGGTCGAGTGGTGGGCCTTCATCGCCGCCGAGTTGGGTGGCAACACCTGGGCCTACCAGCAAACCGACGGCGACGACGACCAGCTCTCCTACCGCGACTACCGCATCACCCTGGGCGTCGAACGACACGGTCTCTATGACATCAAGTCGCGTTTCGAGGTCGGCTACGTTTTCGGCCGTGAGCTGGAAACCGACACCCCCTCGTTGACGGTCGATCTGGACGACACCGTCATGCTCCGCGGCGGTCTGGTGTACTGAGCCGCCGTCTTGCCGGCAAGAGGCGCCCGGGCGCGGCGTTTTTTGCACACCGATGCGGCGATCGGTTAGAATGCGGGAAACCCCGCGGGCGGAGTCTTCGCCGCCCCGCTTTCCTCGCCGTCACCCCTTGCTCCCCCGAGATTGCACCATGTCCATAGTGCCCCTGCCCGGCGGCCTCAACCGCCGCGAGTGCCTTGCTGCGTTGGCCGCCGCCGGTGTCGCCTTGCCGCTGTCCCGATTCGCCAGGGCCGCCGACGACAAAGAGCGGCTCAAGGTCGCCGCCGTGATCACCGAGTTCACCTACCGCAGCCACGCCCACGTGATCCTGGAGAACTTCCTCGAACCCTACCTGTTCAACGGCCAGCCGACCGAGTCGGGCATGGATGTCGTGAGCATGTACGTCGACCAATTCCCCGAGGGGGACATGGCCCGCGACGTGGCGAAGCGCTACGGTTTCACGATCTACCCGACGATCGCCGAGGCGCTCACCGCCGGGGGCAGCGACTTGGCCGTCGACGCCGTGCTCTCGATCGGCGAACACGGCCACTACCCGGTCAACGACCATTGGCAAATGGAATACCCGCGCAAGCGCTTCTTCGATGAGATCGCGGCGGTGCTCGAAGCGAGTGGACGCAGCGTGCCCATCTTCAGCGACAAACACCTCTCGTATCGCTGGGACTGGGCCCGCGAGATGTACGACACTTCGCGGCGCATCGGCGCTCCGTTGATGGCCGGCAGCAGCGTACCGCTGGCGCAACGTTTCCCGGTGATGGAGATCCCTAGCGGCGCGAAACTGACTGACGCCGTCTCGATCCACGGCGGTGGAGTCGAGTCATACGACATTCACGGCCTGGAAGTACTGCAGTCAATCGTTGAATCAAGGGCAGGGGGGGAGACCGGCGTCGCCAGCGTGCAGTTCCTCGAAGGCGATGCCCTCTGGGACGCGGCCGAGGCGGGCGTCTGGTCGCCCGAACTGGCCGACGCCGCCATGTCGGCTGAGTTGGGACCTGGCCAACCGCCGCTGCGGCGGCTGGTTGACGCTGCGATCGTCAATCCGACGCCGCCCCACGCCATCATTGTCACGTACCGCGACGGCTTCCGCGCGACGATGCTCACGGTCGGCAGCAGCGGCACGCGTTGGAACTTTGCCTGTCGGGTCGAGGGGGAGGCGCAACCGCGTTTTTGCCGTTTCTACGTCGGCCCCTGGCAGAACCGCAACCTGTTTAAGGCGCTGTCGCACGCCATTCAGACCCACTTC
>JAGQPT010000257.1 GCA_020426575.1 Planctomycetales bacterium | reverse complement strand
GTACGGCTACTGGCGGACGGCGGGGCTCGTCGACCGGTGGTTCGGGCCTTCGCCGGCACAGTGGTCGGTGGCGATCGATGTCCAGCCGGGCGAACCGGCCGAGATCGGCGAAGTGAAGTCCGAGGGTACGCGGCTCGACGATCTGGCGGTGACGGCCGGCGGTGTGCGTTTCACGACGCAGGATCGCGTGCTGCCCGCGCCGCTGGCACCTCGCCACGACGGTGAGGCCGAGGTGCTAGCCGGTTATGAACGCTCGTTGACGATCGCCGGACTACGGGCCGGGACCTACGAACTGCGGATCGACGACGAAGCGGTGGCAGCGGGCGACGCCGAGGCGTGGTCGCGCGGTGTGCGCGTCACCGCCGGTCCGGAATACCGCCAGGTCGAGCAGTTGCGCACCGCCATCATCGAGAAGAACGAGTTGTACTTCCACTATTGGCGGCCGGAGAACTTCACGTATCTGTTCGGGCATCGTCGCTATGAACAGGGGCAGAACGCTCCGGAGGTGGAAGATTTCCTGCCGCTGGTCGACGCCCAGGACGACATGATTGCCGAGTTGAAGGTGCCGCGAAGCCACGTCTATGAACTTCGCCGTGTGGGTGATTGAAGCGATAGCGCCGCGGCATTCCTGCCACGGGCGAAACGTCGCTGACGCAATTGCTAACCGCTAAGAGATGCAGGGAACGACAACCGATGTCTGAGACAACTTTGCGAAACGGCCTTGCTGTACTCGTGTGCCTGGTGCTGGCGGGGCCAGGTTACGCGCAGCGAGAGCTGCGTGACATTCCCGATCCCGATCCGGAGTTGGAGCGCGCAACCTTCGTCGTCGATCCGGCCGTCGAGGTGAACCTGTTCGCGGCCGACCCCTTGATCGCCAAGCCGATTCAGATGAACTTCGACGCGGCGGGGCGACTTTGGGTTGCCAGTTCAAGCCTCTACCCACAGATCAAACCGGGCCAGCAGGCCGACGACAAGATCGTCGTGCTCAGCGATACTGATGGCGACGGGCGGTCAGATCGCACCGACGTGTTCGCCGACGGTTTGTTGATCCCCACGGGGATCGAACCGGGCGACGGCGGTGTCTACGTCGCCAACAGCACCGAACTGTTGCACCTGGCCGACACGGATGGCGACATGCGGGCCGACCGACGCCGCGTCGTGCTTTCGGGTTTCGGTACCGAAGACACGCACCACATTCTGCACACGCTGCGCTGGGGTCCCGAGGGGCTGCTCTACTTCAATCAGTCGATCTACATCCACAGCCACATCGAAACGCCGCACGGCATCCGTCGCCTTGGCGCCGGCGGGATCTGGCACTTTCGGCCCGAAACGATGGAACTCGACGTGTTCATCCGCGGGTTGGTGAACGGCTGGGGACATCACTTCGACCGCTGGGGGCAGTCGTTCGTGACCGACGGTGCCGGTGGCCAGGGGATCAATTACGCGTTTCCCGGTGCGGTGTTCGAGACGGCCAAGGAGGAGGTGCGGATACTCGACGGACTCAACCCCGGCAGCCCGAAGTATTGCAGCGCCGAGATTCTCGAAGGCCGACACGTTCCCGAGGATTGGCAGGGAAACATTCTCACGAACGATTTTCGCGCCAACCGGGTTTGCCGCTTCGCGATCGAAGAGGCCGAGTCGGGCTATACGGCGCGGCAACTGGGCGACTTGATCCGAGCGAAGAGCGTCGCTTTTCGACCGATTGACGTGAAGCAAGGTCCGGACGGGGCGATCTACATCGCTGACTGGTACAACCCGATCATCCAACACGGTGAGGTCGACTTCCGCGATCCTCGGCGCGACCACGTGCACGGCCGCATCTGGCGCGTGACGTTTCGTGACCGCGCGAAGACGCAAGCGCCGCAACTGGCCGACCTCGACACCGAGGGTTTGCTCGCGGCACTCGAATCGCCCGAGCGCTACACGCGGCAGCGGGCCAAACGGCTGCTCAAGCGGCGTGGTGCCGAGACCGTGGTGCCGGCGCTGGCTGCCTGGCTGGCGGGCCTCGACGCAAACGACGCCGAATATGAACACCATCGACTCGAAGGTCTTTGGACGTACCAGGCGCTCGATATGCCGGAGCCGGCGCTTCTCGGTCAGGTGCTTGAATCGCCCGACCACCGCGCGCGGGCGGCGGCCGTGCGTGTGTTGTATCACTGGCAGGACCGATTGGGGGACGACGGTTCTGACGCCACGACGTTGGCCAGCCGACACGTCGTGGACCAGCATCCTCGCGTGCGGCTCGAAGCCGTGCGGGCATTGGGGCGGATCGGTACAGCGGCGGCCGTGGTGGCGGCGATGCAGGCCCTCGACATGCCGACGGATCGCTTCCTTGATCACGCGTTGTGGTTGACGGCGCGCGAGACCAGCGATGCCTGGTTGCCGCAGCTTGTCGATGGGAAGATCACGTTTGTCCGGCCCGAGCACACGATATACGCCCTGGAGGCGGTCGACTCGCCGGCGGTGGTGCCGGTCGCCGCCCGACTGGCCGGCAACGATCAGGTGGGCAGCGACGTGCGACGGCGGGCGCTCGAACTGTTGGCGCGGCATGGTGGACCGGCCGAGTTCGACCTCGTGCTGGCCGAAGTGTTCGACGGTGCTGCGCCCGCCCAGGAGCGCGGCCAATTGCTCGAATCGTTGGTCAAGGCAAGCCAAACGCGCGGCGTGGTCCCGGATCGGTCGGCGGGACGGGTCGGACAACTTGTCAGCGGCGACGAACCCCGCCTGGCCCGGGCAGCCATCGAGGCGGCGGGTCGCTGGCAGGTCGAGGAAGCCTGGATGCCGATCCTCGAAATCGCCATTTCGGACGATGCGCCGGTCGAAACGCGTATCGCGGCGGCCCGCTCGTTGGCGCTGCTGCGTCCCGACGAAGCCGTCGACGTGCTGGTGGAGATGGCAGGCGACGACCAAACGGCCGCCATCCGGCCGTCGGCCGTCGAAGTGCTGGCGACGCTCGACGTGACCAAGGCGGCGGGGCGGGCGGCGACGTTGTTGGCCGAAGCCGAGTCCGCGTCTCAGGCGGCCGCGTTGATCGAAATGTTCGCTCAGCGCAAGAGTGGTCCCGCGGCGCTCGCCGCGGCTCTCGATGAACAACACGTCATGCTGCCGGCCACCGTGGCACGACGCGGTCTGCGGGCGGCGGCCAGCGCCGGAGCCGACGGCAGTGCACTGAACGAGGCGAT
>JAGQPT010000019.1 GCA_020426575.1 Planctomycetales bacterium | reverse complement strand
AGTCGGGTGCCGGCATCGTACATCGAAAGGATCACGCCACCAAGCCGCAGTTGCGGATTGAGGCGTTTACGGACCAACTGAATCGTCTCGAGTAGCTTGCCCAGTCCATGCAACGCGAGGAAGTGGGGCTGCATGGGGATGTAGACCTCGTCGACGGCAACCAGGGCGTTGAGCGTGAGCAGCCCCAGCGACGGCGGGCAGTCCAGAATCAGATAGTCCCAGGTGTGCTCTTCGTCGGCTTGCGCGACGTCTTCGGCGATGCGGTCGGCGAGGATCATCTCGCGACCGACGACGCTGACAAGTTCCACCTCGGCGGCGGCGAGGTTGATGTGCGCGCCGACAACGCAGAGGCGACCGTTATGGTGCTGGATGTCGTCACAGCCGTCGCGCAGCGGGCCCAGCGTCACCTCGTGCCGCGCCCCTGCGAGTGTCATCTCGCCGGTGAGCACGTCGTAGATCGAGGGATCGTCAGGACCCAGCACGACGTTCAGGTGCAGCGAGGCGTGTGCCTGAGGATCGAGGTCGACGAGGCAGACGCGGTGTCCGCCGGCGGCCAGCGCGGCCGCCAGATTGACAGCGCTCGTCGTCTTGCCCACGCCACCCTTTTGGTTCAAGAACGCTAGCTTACGCA
Organism: Planctomycetales bacterium; assembly: GCA_020426575.1. GTDB lineage: Bacteria > Planctomycetota > Planctomycetia > Pirellulales > JAEUIK01 > JAGQPT01. Next base: position 12,576 of record JAGQPT010000019.1, on the reverse strand, counting down.
TACGGTGGTTATTCATCGGGGCCGTCGAGCCTCCTGAATCGTCGATTCGAAGCCTGGTGCGCATAGAAACGCTGTCGCACAAGGGGCGGGATTATAGGCCGACGGCCGCGCCGTCACCTAGAGCAATCATCGCGGCCTCGTGCCTGCGGAATCTCGAAGACGCCCTCCGAAACGCCACGTCGTGCTGCCGCGGTCGCGACCAAACACGCGACGCCGTTGACAGCACGTCTGGTGACAGCAGGGGCCGGGGGCTAGGATAGCGGGCTTATTGTGCCCAAAGCTGTCAATCGCCGAGACTGTGAAACCAACCGCTGGCACTGATGTTCGAATTCGATTTTCGCCGTACTCTCGTCACGCTAATCATCGCCGCAGTGGCGATCGCGCTGGCGGTGGTTTAGACGTTCGATGATTCGCGACGACTGACCTTCTACTTCGACTACAAGATGGGAGTCTGGTCCCACATCTGGGACGGTGAACCTTGGCGGCCGTTCACGACAACGCTGCTGCACGGCAATCTCATCCACGTGATCTTCAACGTCTACTGGCTGTTGTTGCTCGGCACGGCGCTGGAACGCGCGCTCGGATCGCTGCGCTACGCTGGGATCGTGGTGCTGCTGGGATACATCCCCATGCTGCTGCAGTTCGTCGTCAACGGTTATTGGGTGGCGTGGACTGATCCCGCGGGAAATATGCCGATGATCGTGGGCCTCTCCGGGGTCGTCTATGGGTTGTTCAGCATCGCCTGGGTTGCGCGACCGTACCGCAGCGAGTTTTATGCGATCTGCAACGACGCGACCGTGCGCGTGATGCTCGGTTGGCTGGTCGTCTGCGCCGCTTTGACCTGGAGCGGCGTGATGATGGTAGCGAACCTGGCGCACATCGGGGGCCTGGGGCTCGGCTGGCTGATGGGCAAGTCGCTGTTCGATCGGCCGCACCGCACCCGCTGGGCCGTGGCAACGGTCGTCGTCTCGATCGCCCTGCTATGTACGTTGATCGCGTGTCCGGGGCATCCGGGCTACGAAGATGCCATGCGCGTGCGACGCAATCGTGCGTTGTTGCGACAGCAATCCCGATCGTCGGTCGGCTATCCGTCGGCCTCATTATTGTCTTCGGCCTCGTTGTCGCCAGTCTGCTCGGCGATGAATTCGCGAACGGCCTGGGCGATCGGGCGGATCGAGAGTTCGCGGCCGGTCTCTACGAGCCGCACGCGGGGGCAGTCGAGCGACACGAGCAGAGTGACACGCGCTTCGCCGTTGGCGAACGAGAGCGCATGGGTCCAGCGCGGCTGGCAGTCGGCCGCTGCGTCCCAATCGAAACTGGTGTCGTCGATCAGGCCCCGCCGGAGATGAAGCACGCCACGTGCCTTGGAGACGTCGTACCGGGCGACGATGTGCATTGGCTCGTCATCGACCAAAAGTGGAGCGTCGGCCGACGTTGTGTCGAGCTCGCCGGCGTCGTGACGCGACAGCTCCCAGAGTTCGGCCGTTGGCGCCGCGGCCATCAAGGCGGCCCGCTCGGGCCCCCAAGCCTCCTGCGCCCGTCGGTCACTGGCCCGGGCGTACAGCCAGGCAAACGTCGCCAGCGCGAGCGCCAACAGCAGCAGGCCGAGCACGACGGCCGTGCCGGAAATGACGGCGCCCGTTTCCGTCGGCGGACGGTTGACGTTGTTGGTACGCGTATCCTTCATCACTTGGGCTCAGTGGCTCTCATTACAGCTCAGTCGACGCTCGGCCTTTATCGGATATCAATTTTTTACCTGAGAACAGGCCAATGTGGGTCGCTTGATCGCACGAACACCCGTTGGCTACTTCGAGGAAGAAACCCGCCCATTTCCCTGGCCCAGTGGCGTAAGTATACTGTCGAACAACCGTCTGCAAGGGGTAAGCCGCGGGGCAAATACGCATCCATCCGCCGGAGAGCTAGTGAGTCATGGCGAACGAGTTCGATCCGTACCGTGAGGCGCTGGTCCAGGAGACCACGACGATTTGGCCCGACGATTTCGACGACGTCGAACCGGCCGAGCGAGCCCGCATCGCCGAACAGTTGCACGCCGACCCGCAATCCGCCAGCGAGCTCGAATACATTCGGCTGCACAGCGGATTCGCCCGCCAGATCACCGTCACCACGGCCGATGTCGAGCGCGTGGGGGCGTAATGCAGGGGACGGCCATGCGACCGCCGTGCTTGTCACTCGACGAAACCTACGCCAATTTGCCGTTGCCGTGCCTGACGCCACCGAAATAGTTCGCGTAGAACTTGCCGAGCGGAGCTACGTGATCCGCATCGGCACGGAAACGCTCTGCGAGGCGGGCCGTTTCATCGCCGAGATCGGCAAGGTCACCCACGCGCTGCTGATCGTCGACGCCAACGTGGCCAACACTCACGGCGAGGTGGTTGCCCGGTCGCTCAGCGCGGGTGGGACGCGCGTCGACGTGTTCGAGGTACCGGCTGGTGAGACGAGCAAGTCGGTCGCCCAACTCAGCCGCCTCTGGGACGCGGCGATCGAGGCCGGCGGAGATCGGCAGTCGCTCGTCGTTGCCGTCGGTGGCGGCGTCGTGGGCGACCTGGCCGGTTTCGTGGCGGCCTCGTTCACCCGGGGTGTGCGGTTTCTGCAGGTGCCGACGACACTGCTCGCGCAGGTCGACAGCAGCGTCGGCGGCAAAGTCGGCATCAACCTCGCCGGAGGCAAGAACCTCGTTGGCGCCTTCTGGCAACCGGTTGGCGTGCTGATCGACACGGCCACGCTCGACACGCTGCCGGAGCGTGAGTACCGCTCCGGCCTGGCCGAAGTGGTCAAGTACGGCGTGATTCTCGACGCTGACTTTTTCGCGTATCTCGAAGCGAACGTAGCGGGGCTGCTCGCGCGGGACAACGCCGTGATGCGACACATCATCGCCCGCTCGTGCCAGCTCAAGGCCCAGGTTGTCGAGAACGACGAGCGCGAGACGACGGGACTGCGTGCCGTGCTCAACTACGGGCATACCTTCTGCCACGCGATCGAGACGGCCGGCGGCTACGGCGCGCTGCTGCACGGCGAAGCGGTTTCGATTGGCATGATCTGCGCGTCGCGGCTGGCCGAACGCTTGGGACGCGTCGATGCCGCGTTGACCGAGCGGCAGCGCTCGCTGCTCGATCGGCTCGGTCTGCCCACGGAGCTTCCCGAGATTCCAGCGGAGGAATTGCTCGCGCTGATGAGCCGCGACAAGAAGGTCGAACATGGACGACTGCGCTTCGTGCTGCCGACGCGGCTGGGACACGTCGAACTCGTCGGCGATGTGCCACCGGACGACGTGCGGGCCGTGTTGACCGACTGACCGTCGGAGCGATAAGGGGTGAGGGGCGCGTGATCAGGCGACCGACCGCAGCGGGCCGGTGGGACCGACCGGTGCTTCGTCCGGCTCGCGAAGTTGACCGAACCGGCTGGCCTGCCAGGTGCGGCCCGAAACGACGTCGAGCGCCGTGAGCCAGCCGTAGCGCCAACATGCCGTGTCGATGCATTTGACGCAACCGAGGTCGAGCACCTCACCGTCGCTTTGTTCGGTGTGGCCGACGACCGCCGTCTTGCCCGAGTTGTGGCAGCGGACCACCTCGGGATCGAGCAACTCCCAACGCAACGTGTGATCGGGCAGTTTTGCCAGCGGAAGTTCGGGATCGAAGTTGGCGTGCGTGAACAGGTGCTCGTCCGTCTCGTACCAATCGCGGCACTCGGCGATGAAGTCCCAGTGCTCGAACGGGATGTCTTCCAACGATCCGCCGAAACGATAGGAGCTGAGCGTGCGGGCGCCGCCGCAGTTTTCCCAATAGCGCAGCGCCGGTTCGCTAGACCGGGCGGCCAGCAGCATCTCTTCGTGGTTGCCCAGCAGGCTGACAAACTCGCAGCGCTCGCGCAGCGCGATGAGCGACTCGACCACAAGCCGCGACTCAAATCCCTGATCGATAAAGTCGCCGAGCACGATGATGAGGTCGTCACGGGTGGGCCGAATGGCCTCGATCACGGTATCGAGCGCGTGGGCGCAACCGTGGATGTCCCCGATGGCGATGATGCGTTGGCGAGTCACGTTGGTCGAGTCACGTTGATCCCGGAGGCCTGAATGGCGATCGGCCGTGGCGGCGGCTGATCGACGACGACGATGTGATACCAAACTTCCCTGTCGCTGGCGAGCATTTCTCAGCCGGTCACGCTGGCGACGTCGGTGCTCAAGGGATCGCGAAAACGCGAAAGGACGAAACCGCGAAAGCTGAGTTTTGCATCGCCTAGATGTCTACCGCGGCACATTCGTTTTCGAGCTTTCAAACTTTCGTGCTTTCGCGATCAATTCGACATCCTCCAACGAATCCGGATGCGAAAGGTTGGCAAGGGACATCGTGTTGGATCAACTTGCCGCCCTCAGCCGAAGGTTGGCTGGAAGTCCTTGAGGCGGGTTTCGGTTTCGGCCATCAGGGCGTCTTCGGCTGCCTCGTCGGCGGCGACGTACGTGGCGCTGAAGCGGAGGTACGCGCCGGCGTCGTCCCAGGGCACCGTGCAGATCGAGTAGTTGTTGATCAGGTGCTGACTGGCGTCTTCGGCCGTGGCGAACGTCACACCGCCGGCCGCGCCCGTGGGGCTCTTCGTATAGAGAAAATACGAACCGCCCGGCATCCGACAGTCAAAGCCACAGCGGGAGAACACGCTGACGAGCTTGGCGAGCCGGCGGCGGTATTTCTCGTTCGTGGCCGCGGGAATCGAGTCGTCGTCGAGCGCCGCAGCGGCGGCCTTCTGAATGGCGATGAACTGGCCGCTGTCGGTGTTGTCCTTGACGTCGGCAAAGGCGTGGACGATCCGCTCGTTGCCGCAGACCCAACCGATCCGCCAGCCGATCATGTCGTAGCCCTTCGAAAGCGAGTGAACCTCTACGCCGACGTCCTTGGCACCGGGGACCGAGAGGAAGCTGAGAGGCTCGTCACCGAAGGTGAGCATGATGTGCGCGGCGTCCTGTACGACCACGACGTCGTGCTGACGGGCGAAGTCGATCACTTCGCCGTAGAAATTCTTCGTCGCCAGCGCGCCGGTCGGGCTGTTCGGATAGTTGAGCACGAGCAGCTTAGCGCGGGTGGCAATCTCGTCAGGGATCTCGTCGAGGTCAGGCAAAAAGTTGTTTGCGGCCAACAGCGGCAGCCGGTGGACCTCGCCGCCGTAATACTGCGAGTGCGTGCCCGCCACCGGGTAGCCCGGCACGGTCATCAGCGTCACGTCACCGGGATTGATGAAACAGGCCGGCAGGATCGCCAGCGCACTCTTCGAGCCGATGCAGTGGTTGACTTCGGTGGCCGGATCGAGCGTGACGCCGAACCGCCGCTCCATCATGCGGGCGACCGCCTGTTTGAACTCGGCGATGCCGTTGTCGGCGTAGCCACGGTTTTCCGGGAGATTGATCTCCTGGGCCATCCGACGCCGCACGCTCTCGGGGGCCATTTCGTCGTTCTCGCCGATACCGAAATCGAGCAACGTCCGGTCGGGGAATTCGGCCAAGGCCCGGCGCTTGGCCCGCTTGATCTTTTCGAACTTGTAGATCGCGGTGCTCTTGCCGTACTCGGCGCCGCCGATGCGATCGGCAAACAACTGCTGGAAGTAGGGGTCGCTCATGGGGATTTGCCGAACGAGGATGGGTGTTGAATCAATTCAAAATGTGGCCAGGCTCACGAAACGCGTGTGTCACACAAAGGGGACAGGCACCGAGTCGGGCCCCGACGCGTAAACGTAACCAACGACTGCTGCGAGCGATAGTGCTCAGTCGTCAGCGGCCACGCCGTAGAATGCTTGCGCCGGCAAGCTCGTGCGGCTGCGAACCATCGCCACGATGCGGTCCACTTCGGCGTCGGGTAGAGCCGAGACGTTGCTTTCGGCCGGCGGTCGGGCGACGGTGTAAACCTGCACGAGACTGAGCATGCCACCGGCGGTCGTGACCTCGTTCAAGCGGTCGCAGAAGGCGGCCAGTTCGTCGTCACTGGGGCCGTCGCCGTCGACGCGCATGAACAACGACTGGATCACCAGCGGCCGGACTTGGGCCGCCGCAGTGATGTTTGTCAGAATGCGGTGGAAGGGGATCGTGGTGCGCTCGATCAATTGGTAGTAGGCCTCGCTGCCGGCGTCGAGTTTGGCCCAGATCTCGCCGTTGTTGGCATCGAGGACTGCCAGGCCGCGCTTGACGTGGGGCCGGTGGAACATGCTGGCGTTGGTGATCAACACCATTTTCACGCCGTCGAGACCGTGGCGGCGTTTCACGTCGGCCGAGGCGGTGATGATCTCGTCGAAGTTGCGGTAGGTCGTCGGTTCGCCGTCGCCGCTGAAAGCAATGTCGTTGACGCGGCGCAAGGCGACCGGCGTCGCGGCGAACTTGGTCGTTTCAAAGAGCTTGCCGCTCGTGGCCAAGTCGAGCATCTGATCGAGTTCGGCGAGCAGAGCGTCGGTCTCGACAAAACGGGTCGTGGCTTCGCTGCGACGATTGACCTGGCAATAGATGCAGTCGAAGTTGCAGACTTTGTCCGGGTTCAGGTTCACGCCGATCGACACGCCACCGCTGCGCCGGCTCACGACCGGGTAGACGAACCGATTCGACTCGAAGAGCCGCTCGTGTTGGCGGAAAAGCTGGTTAGATTCGGCAGACATAGCGAGAAAATGCGATTAGCATCACGAGCCGCTAACAACGACATGGGGCGCCGGGCGACGCGTCGAGCTGTCAATCAACGACCCGTGAATCAACGACCGGTCAATCCACGCGACGGAGGACGGTGTATTCGTCGACGGTGACGGTCGTGAGTTCACCGTCTTCACGCTGCAAAACGATCACGTCGCTGTAGACCTTGTCGTCACCGTTGCGTTGGAAGTGCAGGCCGTGGCGACGGCGCTCGGTGCGAACCACCGTGCCGCGCGTCGATTCGTTCCAGACCTTTAGTCCGACTTTGATCTGGTGCTCAACTTCGATCCGGTCGCCGGCGCTGAGTTCGGCGAAGAGCCGGCGTGTGGCGGCCTCGGTGGCGGTCATGGTATGCGTCTCCTTGCGGATGGAGGACACAGCAGGGACATGGCGCGGACGATTGATCGTCGAAACACGAGTCTAAACGTCCTTGTCGTCGATCCAGCTCATCAGGCTGCGAAGCTGCTTGCCGACCCTTTCGACCATGTGCGATCGCTCGCGACGGCGACGGGCCTTAAACGCCGGGGCGTTGGCCTTGTTCTCCAGGATCCATTCGCGGGCGAATTCGCCGTTCTGGATCTCGGCGAGGATTTTTTTCATCTCGGCGCGGGTCTCGTCGGTCACGATTCGCGGACCACGCGTGTAGTCGCCGTACTCGGCCGTGTTCGAGATGCTGTAGCGCATGTAGTTAAGGCCGCCCTGATAGAGCAGGTCGACGATCAGCTTCAGTTCGTGCATGCACTCGAAGTAGGCCATCTCGGGCTGGTATCCGGCGTCGACGAGCGTGTCGAAGCCCGCCTTGACCAATTCGCTGACACCGCCACAGAGTACGACCTGCTCGCCGAACAGGTCGGTCTCGGTCTCTTCGGCGAAAGTCGTCTCGATGACACCGCCGCGGGTACCGCCGATGCCCTTGGCATAAGCAAGTCCGAGCTGCCGCGTGGCGTCGCTGGCACCGTCACCGAGTGCGATCAGGCAGGGAACACCGCCGCCGGCTTCGAATTCGGACCGCACAAGGTGACCGGGACCCTTGGGCGCGACCAACAGCAACTCGACGCCTTCGGGCGCGACGACCTGGCCGAAGTGGACGTTGAAGCCGTGCGAACACATCAGGATGTTGCCCGGCGAAAGGTTGTCGCGAATCTGCTCACGGTAAATGTCGCCCTGGACCTCGTCGGGCAACAGGATGTTGATCAGGTCGCCCGCCTTGGTGGCCTCGGCGACGGAGACCGGCTCGAAGCCGTCGTTCTTCGCCAGATCATAGTTGCGACTGCCGGGACGTTGGCCGACGATCACCTTGCAGCCGCTGTCACGCAGGTTTTGGGCGTGGGCGTGGCCCTGCGAGCCGTAGCCGAGAATCGCAATCGTCTTGTTCTTGAGCAACGACAGGTCGGCGTCGTTGTCGTAATAAATCGTCGCGGGCATGTTGTGGTCCTGTCTACCTGTGGAAAATGTGTTCTGGCGAAGCGGTGGTCGTCACTCGCAGGTTGGTCACCGCTGTTTGTCAAAAGGGCCGCTTTGTCAAAATGGCGTTGTCATCCGCCGCCGATGGGTGCGCTCCGCGCACGTGTCAGCCGGCCGCGACATAATCGGACACCCGGCCATGCACATCGTACCGGCGGAGCTCGATGCGCCTCACTCGCTCGTAGCTGCTTCGGCGGCCGGCTCATCGGCTCCGCTGCCGAGCGTCGCGCTGCGGACCATCGCGATCCGGCCCGTGCGAACCAGATCGGTGATGCCATAGGGGCGAATCCGTTCAATGAACGCCTGGATCTTCGTCTCCTGGCCAGCGATCTCGATCACCACGTCCTCGGGGCCCACATCGACGATGCGACCCCGGAAAATATCGGTGAGTTCGCGGACTTCGCTCCGCTTGCCACCCGGAGGTGCGCTGACCCTCACGAGCATCAGGTCGCGCTCCACGAAATCCTGGGCGCTAACGTCCTCGACGCGGACGACCGTAACGATCTTTTCCAGTTGCTTGCGAACTTGTTCGATCACGCGATCGTCGCCACGAACGACAAACGTCATCCGCGACAGGTCCGGATTCTCTGTTTCCCCGACGGCAAGGCTGTCGATGTTGTAACCGCGCGACGCCAACATCCCGGATATGTGCGACAGCACCCCGGGCACGTTATGCACCAGCGCGGAGATCACATGGCGCATGGCCAACTCCGGAGGAAAATAGCAAATCGGCATGATACTCGTCCGTAATTCGAGCCACAAGTGGCCGCCGGGAGGCGTGTCATCGGCCCCTGGTGACCATGCCGCGGGGACCTTTACCGGTTTGAAGGCCGGCGACTAGCCCGCGCCCAGTGGCGATGTTAGGATATGCGGAGCATGAGGCGCCGGTGGTCGACGGGGTTCATTCACTCGTCCAGACGTCACCGATCGTCCACGGCCTTACAGGCCGGCGGTTCCCCCCAGTGGCAACCCTCCCCCACGCAGTCCGATGCGCCCTGCCTACCTCGTCGATTTGCTGTCGCCGGTGCGCGTAGCCCGCGGAATCGGCTACTTGGCCGTGGCGGTCTACCTCGCCGGCGCTGCAGGGATTCCCGTCCCCCTGCCAGCAACGCTGCCCGCGAGCGGTATCGGTTTGGCCTATCCCTGCCAGGGCAACGGCTGCGGCTGCGGCTCGGCCAGTCAGTGCTATCGCAGTTGTTGTTGTCACAGCGCCGCGGAGCGGTTGGCCTGGGCCGCCCAACACGACGTACATCTCGACGACGAGACGCACAAACAGTTGGCGGCCGAGGCCGCCACTCAGCAACAGACCGTGGCTCTGCATTCCTGTTGTCAGCGACGCGTTCAGCCGATGCCGGCGAAGACACCGTCCCATGAGCGCACGGTTCGCACCGCGACGGCGTCACGTAGCGAGGACGGGGTAAATGGCAGGAAGACGACGTTGTTGATCTCCGCGGCAAGGTGCCGCGGCACCGATTCTCACTGGACATTCATTTCCTCGCCCACGTTGCCGCTGGAGTCGTTCCGGGGCGACGTGCCGGCCAAATCTCACGCCGTCGCGCAGGCGCCGAATCTTTACCTGTCGATTGCTGCGGAACCACCGATTCCACCTCCTCGACTCGCCATCGCCTAGCCCGCCGGAACTCTGAACCGACGGGTTTCTGAACGTTGCGCTAAACACCCGCGCGCTGCGCGGATGGTCTCGGATGCGAGACGTCCGCGGCATCATGCGCGCCGGTGCGTTGCCATCTGGTCGTGATCCGCTGCGAACCGTCGTACGGCGGCGTCAGGCGCTTTGTCGTGCCTTGATTTCGCCCGCGGCAAATTGCAGCGGACGCCGGCTCCGTACGTCGAGGTAAATGGTGCCATGAAACGAACGAGTGGATTCACGTTGGTCGAACTGTTGGTCGTGATCGCGATCATCGGCCTGCTGATCGCGTTGTTGCTGCCGGCAGTGATGTCGGCGCGGGCGGCGGCGCGGCGTTCTCAATGCGCCAACAACCTGCACCAGATCGGTATCGCCACGCTCAACTTTACAAACGTGCATCGAGGCCGGTTTCCGGCCACCTATCACGCCGACACAGCGACGCTGAAGAATCAGTCTTGGGTCTACACGCTCGGCGACTTCAGCGAGAACGTCGACACAATCCGCATCTGTCCCGACGACCGCCAGGGCGAAATCCGCCTGGTGCATAAGGGAACGAGCTACGTGATCAACGAATACATCTCGTTGGACATCGAAGATGCCGTGCGCGACATCGACGGCCTCAAGGCCACGTCGCAGACGATCATGGTCTTCGAGGGCTCGGACCAGCGCGACCCGCTCGTGTTTGAATTCGAACACGCGCACCCGAGCAACTGGTTCAAGCCGCTTTACGTGTCGCGGGGCTGGACCTGGGGATTTCTCAACCAGGAGATCGCACCGGCGCGTCACGACGGCGTGGCGCACTACCTATTCGCCGATGGGCACGTAGCGGTGATTCCCCAGGAGCGGATCAAGGGCTGGGCGGACGAAGGCTACAATTTCGGCCGGCCCGACGCCGCTGACGTCAACCGGCGTTCGCAGGGCGTGGCGTCTGTCGAGAACTAATTCCTCCGGCGACCCGCGCTCGTCGGATCAATCTTTACTCCATGAATAAGAGCATAAAGTACCCATGAAATATCCATTCCCGGTACACGCCGCACTGGGCGTGTTTCTGATACTCGCCTGGCACAGCGCTACGGCACACGGCCACGGCGACGTCAAAATCCAGATATCGGCGGCCGAAGGCCAGTTGTACGTCGCCGAGAGCGTCTATACGTCCACGTTCGGTGAACCAGTGTTTGGCCTGCCGCCGGCAACCGAACTGCCGGGCGTGGACGCCATCGGCGGAATATCTCTCGCCGACGAGGTGGCGCTCGAAGTTGTCGGCCCGTTGTTGTTCTCCACGGGGCAAACCGGCGGCAGCGTCGAACCCACCGAGGGCATTCTGGAACTAATCGCCCCGGACGGTGTCAACAGCGTGTTCATCGACTCGATGACAACGACGCTGCCGCCGCTCGATTGGTTGCCCCTGGGGGGCGAATTGACGGACGTGCATGGCACGTACGTCCTCGTCGATCGGGGTGATGACCCACCGGGGGCGTACGGCCTGCAGATGCGGGCCGTCTCGCCCCAGTTCAATGCCAGCGATCCATTCCTGGTTGTGATTGGCTCGTACGACTTTGATTCGGGCCTGCTCCCTGAAGCCATCGAGCAACTCCTCTCCGCCAGCGTCGTGATCACACCGCTGCCAGGGGACGCTAACGGCGACGACGTCGTCGACGGACTGGATTACCTCGTCTGGGCCGAGCACTTCGGTGACGATCCGGCCGAGGTGCCACCGGGCTCACCGGCCAACGGTGACCTGAACGACGACGAGGTGGTCGACGGACTCGACTACATCCTTTGGGCGGGCCACTTCGGTGACCACCGCACGACGGCCGTGCCGGAACCAGCCGGCTTGGCCACCCTCACCCTGGTGTCAACGACGTTGGTTTTCCATCGCCGCCGTCGCCAGCTTCCCCAAACCGTAACAGCATGAAACGCTAAGCGCCTACTGCCTCAAAACATCAAGGAATTTCACACCATGACGAAACGAATCTTTACGTCCGCCGTATGTGTGGTCGCGATGGCCATCGTCGTCGCTCCACTTTCGGCGGCGACGGTCATCACGCAGTTCGCGGCCGAGTTGGATGCGTCGATCATCCCCAGCATGCCAGTCAACGACTACACGGCGACGGCCACCTTCACGCTCACCGAACCCATGGTGGGGCTGCCCACGCTCGCTTACTCGATCCAACTTTATGGCCCCGACCTCAACATCGACGGCATTTTGCCCAACGGCCACGATCCGGTGATCGCCAACCAAACGGCAGACGAAATGGACGACGTGTGGGGCATTCATCTTCACTATTCGCCAGGCGACACGATGGGCCCGCATGTCTTGAACCTCATCGGTCGCCCGGCCAATGACGACGGCGACGCGGTGGCCGACTTCGAGAACGACAGCCTCACGGGCGTTTGGGACGATGGCGACGCCAGCGGCACCAATCCTCCGGACACCAAGCCGTTGTCCGATTACATCACCGCGCTCAAGAACGGCGAACTGGTGCTGGTTGTGCACACCTGGGGATCGGACAACGGCACAGGGCTCGCCGGCGGACCTGCGATTGGCGGCCGCATCTATCAGATTCCCGAGCCAAGCGGCCTGGCCCTGCTGGCGGCGGCGCTGGGCATGCTCGCGTGGCGGCGACGACGGACCGACAGCTTTTGATGTGACACCCCGAAAGACGTCGTAGCCACCCACCCAGCCGAACCGCCCGACCCCGGCGCGGTTCGGCTGGGGTTTTTTTGGGGAACACGTGGTTTTTTTGGTGGCAGGCGGAAGCTATGACCAAAGCTTTACCGTGTGACGGCGCCT
>JAGQPT010000256.1 GCA_020426575.1 Planctomycetales bacterium | reverse complement strand
TCATGATCCAGCCCCAGGCACTCCAGGATCGTCGCGTGCACGTCCCCGACATGCACCGAATCCTCGACGGGGTGAAATCCAAAGTCATCCGTCGCGCCAGCGGCCACGCCCGCTTTGATACCGCCGCCGGCCAGCCACATCGAAAACGCCTGGGGGTGATGGTCGCGGCCCAGCTTGCGGCCGAGCGCCGGATTCGATTCGACCATTGGCGTGCGGCCGAATTCGCCCCCCCAGATCACCAGCGTTTCGTCGAGCAGGCCGCGGCGCTTCAAATCGGCGACGAGCGCCGCGCTGGCCTGGTCGGTCTTGCCGGCGTTGCTGCGAACGTTGCCCTCGACATCGCTGTGCGCGTCCCAACCTTCGTGGTAAATCGTCACGAAGCGCACGCCGCGTTCCACCATCCGCCGCGCCAACAAACACGCCCGGGCAAACGACGGCTGCTCCGGCTGGCAACCGTACAAGTCGAGCGTCTCCTGCGGCTCGCTGGCCAGGTCGGTCAGTTCCGGCGCGGTCGTCTGCAGACGGGCCGCCATCTCGTACGAGGCGATGCGGGTGGCAATCTCCGGGTCGCCGACGCGCTCGAGTCGTTGCCGGTTGAGTCGATTCAACAGGTCGAACGTTTCCCGCTGCAGTTGACGGTCGATGCCGGGAGGGCTCGAAACGTCGAGGATTGGATCACCTTCGGAGCGAAATCGCACACCGGTGTAGATCGTCGGCATGAACCCGCTGGACCAAAGGGCGGCACCGCCGCTGAGACCGCTGCCCGTGCTCATCACGACGTACGCTGGCAGGTCCTGCGACTCGGCGCCCAAGCCGTACAACACCCACGAGCCCATCGACGGCCGGCCCGGCTGGGCGAAACCGGTGCTGAACAGTATTTGCGCCGGCGCGTGGTTGAAGGCGTCGGTGTGAACTGCCCGCAGCAGGGCAATCTCGTCGGCGACGCCGGAAATGTGGGGAACGGCGTCGGAAAGTTCCATGCCGCACTGGCCCCGTGGTGCGAACGGAAAGCGCGGGCCCAGCACGCCGGCATCGGGGCGGATGAAGGCGTAGCGCTGGTCGCCGATCACCGATTCCGGCAGCGGCTGGCCTTCGAGCTTCCCGAGCAGCGGCTTGTGATCGAACATTTCCAACTGGCTCGGCGCGCCACCCATGAAGAGGTGGATGACATGTTTGGCCTGACCGGGGAAGTGCCCGGCCCGCGATGCCATGGGATCGCCCGGCGTGGGAGCGGGGGCTGCCGTGCCGCTGCCGGCGAACGACTCGCCCAACAACCCGGCGAGCGCCACGCGCCCCAGGCCGACGCTGCAGTCGCGCAGGAAGTGCCGCCGCGTGGCGGCCAGGCAGTTTTGTCGTACCGCGTTGTTGATATGTGGGTGCATGTCACACCGTCCCAGTTGCGTCAATTGCGTGTGATCGTTTCGTCGAGGCTGAAGAGCACGCGTGCCAGTGTCGTCCAGGCCGCCTGTTCGTTGAGCGTTTCACCCGCCGATTCGTCGCCGTCGCCTGCGGTTTCATTCGTGTTGTCCGTCGGACCGAGGCCCATGATCTTGCGGGCATCGAGTTCACCGGTGGCCAACCGGCGGCGCTGCGCCGTGACGAACTCGAGCAATGCCGTTTGTTCTGCGTCTCTGGGTGGTCGAGTGAGCACACGGCGGAATCCCTCGACGACACGAGCGTCGTCACCGTCGGTCGCCACGAGCAATGTGCCCAATGCGCGGGCGGCGTCCGTGAACATCACGTCGTTGAGCAGCGCGAGCGCCTGCAGCGGCGTGTTCGAGACGTCGCGGCGGGCCGTGCAAAACTCGCCGCTGGGGGCGTCGAACGTCTGGTGCATGGCGAACGGTGCCGAACGCTTGACGAACGTGTAGATGCTGCGGCGACGGCCATCCTCGCCCGCGCTCGGCGTCCACGTCGGCGATCCGTAGGCGACCTCCGTCACGCCCGCCGGCTGCACCGGCCGCACGCCCGGGCCGTACATCTTCGGCGACAACACGCCGGCGGCCTGCAGCACGCTGTCGCGGATCAACTCGGCTTCGAGCCGCGTGCGCGGTGCACGGGCCAGCAGCCGGTTGTCCGGGTCGACCGCCAGTGCCGCGTCGCTCACTTCGGACGACTGGCGGTACGTCGCGCTCATCACCAACAGTTTGTGCAGCCGTTTGAGCGACCAGCCGCCGTCGACCAGTTCCACGGCGAGCCAATCGAGCAATTCGGGATGCGTCGGCGGTTCACCTTGAACGCCGAAATCGGCAACCGTCCGCACGATGCCTCGTCCGAACAGGGCCGCCCAGTGTCGGTTCACCACGACCCGGGCCGTGAGCGGATTCTCCGGCGACGTCAGCCAGCGGGCAAATCCGAGTCGGTTCGCCGGCAGGCCGTCCGGATAGTGATGCAAAACTTCTGGCACCGCGGGCTCGACTTCGTCGGTCGCCCGCAAGTACTCCCCCCGTTCGTGCAAGTGCGTCGCGCGAGGTTCGTCCGCCGGCCGTTCGCGCATCACTAGGGACGTGGGGAACGCCGCCGGTTTGCGCAGCGCGCGTATCTTCGCAGCCGGTTCGGCCAGTTCCGGCGCGGCGAGCAGGAATTCGTTCCACAGGGTTTGCCGCTCGACGTCACTGAGCTTTTCGTCGCCCACGAGCATCAGTTGTTGCACTTCGACGGGCAGGTCGATCGCCGCCGCGGTTGCCGTGTCGGTGACCGAAATCCGGAAACGGCCCAGAGAACTGGCGAAGTGCCGGCCGAAGTCGAGTTGCAATTGCAGTTCGCCGGCGCCTTCCAGCGGCTCGGCCAGCACGAAAACCGCTTCGTGCCTTTCGCCCTGCCGGTTGTAGATGCTCCAGCCCGTCTGCAGGTCACCGTCGAGCGCGAGCTGCGCCGCCACGGGATTGTCGCCGAACTGGTTCGCCGCATAGCTGTGCGTGGCGCTCGCTAACGGGACCGCCTCGCCGTCGGCCTTGAGCCGAAACTCGCTGAGGAAGAAATCGCCGCGCGTGCCTTCGTAATACGTCATGCCCGGGCCGTGGGCCGGGAGGCGATCGTCGGGAAGCGCCTCGATGCGGATCGCGGCGATGCGGCCCGGCACCGCGTCGAAGCTCAGTAGATAGGTGTCGTGCTTCGTCGTGTCGCCCGAGACAAACACCGACCCGTCTGCTTCGAGCGTGAGGATCGGCATGTTCGACGACATCTCGACCGGCACGAGGGTTTGCCAGCGGGCGGCGCGGCCGCGCATCTCGGCGAGCCACTGCGCCTCGCCTGCGGCGATCAACGCCTGACGGCGCGCGGCCTTGGCTTCGGCCGACTCCGCAGCGGCGCCCGTGTTGTCGGCGTCGTCGGCTTGAGACTCCGTGGCTTCATTCTTCTCGGCTGCGTCGTCGACTTCTTTAAGTGGCCACTGGTCGGCGAGGGTGGCCAACAGGGCGTCGGCCTCAGCAATTCGGGCGGCGTGTTCGGCCGCGATCTGTTTGTCCGGCAGGTCCAACTCCGGCTCGTCCGCGTTGTTCAAGAACGCCATCAATGAGTAGTACTCATGCTGCGAAATCGGGTCGAACTTGTGCGAGTGGCATTGCGCACAATTGACCGACAGGCCCAGCCAGGTCGTGCCGGTCGTTGCCACGCGATCAACCATCGCATAGTAGCGGTACTCGAGCGGATCGATGCCACCCTCTTCGTTCTGCATGCTGTTGCGGTGGAAGCCCGTGGCGATGCGTTCGTCATTTCCGGCGTCGGGCAGCATGTCGCCGGCCAACTGGGCGACGGTGAACTCGTCGAACGGCATGTCGCGGTTCAGCGCCCGAATCACCCAATCGCGGTAGGGCCAGATGCTTCGTTCGCGGTCCTTTTCATAGCCGTTGGTGTCGGCATAGCGGGCCAGGTCGAGCCAACGCCGCGCCCAGCGTTCGCCGTAGTGGGGCGAGTCGAGCAGGCGGTCGACCAGACGTTCGTACGCTTCGTCGAGTGAAGTCGCCTCGACCTCGGCCAACACGGCGTCGACTTCCTCGGGTTGCGGCGTGAGTCCCACGAGGTCGAGGTAAACACGGCGGATGAGCGTGTGCACGTCGGCCGGCGGCGACGGTTCGAGTCCCGCCGTTTCCATCCGCGCCAGCACGAAGCGATCGACGTCGCCGCGCGGCCAGTCCGCGTGCGCGACAGTCGGCGGCGCCGGTCGCACCGGCGCAACGAACGCCCAGTGCTTGTTGTACTCGCCCCCTTGGGCGATCCAGCGGGTGAGCGTGGCAATCTGTGCGTCGCTGAGTGCTTCGCCAGCCTCAGGCGGGGGCATGCGTTCCGACTCGTCGTCGCTGGTGATCCGCTCGACCAGGGCGCTCGACTCAGTGTCACCCGGTACGATGGCTCCGTACTCATACGCGCTCTCTGCGACGTCGAGTCGTAGGTCGGATTCTTGGTTCGTTTCATCAGGACCGTGGCACGCGAAACACTTTGACGCGAGCAGGGGCCGCACGTCGCGGTTAAAGTCGATCGTTTCGCTCGCCGGTTCGGCCGCGCACATCAATGTAGCGGGCACCATTGCCAGCATCGCGATCAAAGCGAGGCGGGAAACGTTCATCGGCAGAAGACGTCGCGGCATGGCGTGTCACTCGGCAAAAGACCTGCGGCACCGTTGGCGTGTCGCCGCAGCATGGCGCAGTGGGGCGGGGCGCCGGCTCAACGCGCAATCGCGACCGCCGGCGCTACTTTCAGTGTACCCAGCCGCCGCCGCCGAGCGAAGCGGGTTGCTGGGCAAACGCGCGGAGGCCGAGTGGCAATTGCAGCACTTGCCACTGTCTCGGCAGCGAAAAAGCTGTCCCTCATCACGAGAACCGGCGCGCGCATTGCCGTCCCGCGTCCCGACTTTCGGCAGCGCGGAACGGTTCAAGCTGCATGCCGCAGCTTTAAGTGCGGCTGGTGGCGCGGGCTCGCGCGACCGGCATGCGGCCGATCGAGAAGTACTCGAAGTCGGCCTCGCGCATCGCTTCCAGGGAGTAGAGATTGCGTCCGTCGAAGATGACCGGCGCCTTCATCAGATCGTGCATTTGCGCGAAGTTGGGATTGCGATACTCGTCCCATTCCGTGTTGATTGCCAGCGCGTCGGCGCCTTTGATTGCGTCGTAGGGGCGCGAGGCATAGCCGATGCGGTCACCGTAGCGCCTTTGCACGTTTTCCATCGCCACGGGGTCGTGCACGCACACGTCCGCGCCGAGTTCCAGCAGCCGATCGATCAGCACGAGCGAGGGCGCCTCGCGGATGTCGTCCGTGCGCGGCTTGAACGCCAACCCCCAGACGGCGATCCGGCGACCCTTGAAGTTGCCGTCAAAGTAGTTGACCAGCTTCGTGGGGAGTACGTGCTTTTGCCGTTCGTTGACGGCGTCGACCGCCTCGAGGATCGTGGGGTCCATGCCGTTGGCCCGCGCCACCGACGAGAGGGCTCGCACGTCTTTGGGAAAGCAACTGCCGCCGTAGCCGACACCGGGGAAGAGGAACGCGAAACCGATGCGGCGGTCGTGACCGATGCCGCGCCGCACTTCGTTGACGTCGGCACTGACGTGTTCGCAAAGATTCGCCATCTCGTTGATGAAGCTGATCTTCGTCGACAGCAGCGCGTTGGCGACGTACTTCGTCGTCTCGGCGCTCTCGGGCGTCATCGACAGGAACGGGTTGTCGGTCCGCAAGTAGGAGGCGTACAGCGCGTGCAGCACTTCCGCCACTTCGGGACGACGCACTCCGACGACGACGCGATCGGGCTTCATGCAGTCCTCAACCGCTGTGCCTTCCTTGAGAAACTCGGGATTGCTGGCGACGTCGCAATCACGGCCGGTCAGTTCACGGAGCCGCGATGCGACCTTGGCGTTGGTGCCGACCGGCACCGTGCTTTTGATCACCACGATAGTCTCTTCACCCAGGCAGGACGCCAGGCTGTCGACGACTTTCCAGAGCGCCGAGAGGTCGGCCGAGCCGTCATCCGCCGAGGGGGTGCCCACGGCGAGAAAGACGAGATCGGCATGCGAGGCGGCCTCGGTCAGGTCGGTCGTGAACGAGAGCCGGCCATCGACGGAGTTGCGCGCGACGAGCTCCACGAGGCCAGGTTCGTAAATCGGGATTTCACCACGACGCAGTGCCGCGATTTTGATTTCGTCAATGTCGATGCACGTGACGTCGTTGCCGCTTTCAGCAAAGCAAGTGCCCGTGACCAGGCCCACGTATCCCGTCCCTACGACCGCGATGTTCATTTTCTGCTTTTCCTTAAGACCAAATTGCGGCACCATGGGTTTGCCGCATCGTTGATGGATGCAAATGCTATGTCGTGGCATGAACGACGCGAAGCCGTTGCCTTCATGCCGGCGCGTCGCACTGCGAGATTCGCCACCGCAGAGCGTCGGCCACGGTGGTTTCCAGGGCCACCGTCGGCTGCCAACCAGTGGTTGCCCGCAGCCGCGTCACGTCGGCGATTGGGGCCTGCTTCGGCACGGGATGGGTCTCCCGTACCGTCGGTGGTGAATCGACCGCGCCCAGCAACGCATTGAGCACGTCGCCACTTGTGCGGGCCATGCCGTTGCCGATATTGTAGGCCCGGGTCGAATCGCCACGCAGCGCCAGTAAACGATAGGCGCGCGCCGCGTCGCGGACGTCGCAGACGTCGATCGTGGCCCGGCGAGTTTGCACTTCCAAGGGCTCGCTGCCCGAGACAATCTGCTCAATCCACTCAGCCAGCATCATCGGCCCCATCTGCCGGGGGCCCAGTTGCTGGAAGCCGCGGGCGATGACGAGTTCAACGCCCAATTCGCGGGCTAATCGGCCTGCCAACCGCTCGGCGGCCAGCTTAGTTTTCCCGTAGCCGCGCGCCGGACCCAATGGGGCATCTTCGTTCACCATTGGACTTTTTGCCGCGACCGGTGCGTAAACGTGGCTACTGCTGGCCAACACGACGCGCGGCCGTGACCGCAGTTCCGCCGCCAATCGCACGGCGCGCAACGCCCCGTCGACGTTGATCGCTTCGGCCGTCGGCGTCGGCATAACGTCGCCGCACTCGCGGGGTACGCTGATCGCCGCCATGTGGAAAAGACAATCCGGCGACAGTGCTTCGGCCGCCTCAAGCAACGAGGCCGACGGATCCCTTGTGACGTCCCACGCCACCAGGGGCACCTCGCTGACCAGTTGCGGTGGGGTGCCAGTCGGCCAACGGCTCGACAGCGCCGTGCCAACAACGCGGTCACCTTCGCACAACAGGTGTTCGGCCAGATGACCTCCGACGAAACCCGCGATGCCGGTGATGAGCGCGTTCACGACGAAGCCTTCATTTCCACGGCGAGCGATACGGCATTCGGCAGTCGCGGACTCACGGTGCGGCTACCACTTTCGTTGTAGATCGGCAAGTTCGCGGCGGGCGCGCGCCAGATCCGCGTCGACCATCATCTTCACTAGTTCCTCGAACGAAACTTCCGGCTCCCAGCCGAGCAACTCTCGCGCTTTACTCGCGTCACCACACAATGTGTTCACTTCGGCGGGGCGAATCAATTCGGGATCGATCTCGACGTGGTCGTCCGGCCGCAGACCGACGTGGGCAAACGCCAGATCGACAAATTCGCGAACCGAGTGTTTGCGGCC
>JAGQPT010000255.1 GCA_020426575.1 Planctomycetales bacterium | reverse complement strand
CGCCGAAGACACGGTATTGGAATCGCCATCGGCCGACGGCGTTTGGCAGACGTTTGCCGACACGGCCGCATCGAACATCGAATTGCGCAAGAGCCACGCTTCGGCTACCACGGTCGACGTGCGCAAGTATTACGCGTTGGAAGCCGATGCGTCGGGCGCGAATACGTCGGAAGCCAATGAGTCGGAAGCCAACGGGTCGGACCGGCTGGAGATTCCCCGCGATGCGATCGGCAGTCTCTGGGATCGGCTCGAAGAGAACCGCGTTACTTCCTGGTTGTTCCACACGCTGGTGCGGCGCTACGGTTTCCACGTCGAACTGTTCCTGGACCGCGACGAGTTCGCCGTGTTTTGGCAAGCGCATGCCCGGTTGCCGCTGAAGAAGATCCAACTGCGGCTGGTGCGTCGCGACGACTTGCCGCATTCGCCGATCGGGCGGCGTGATTGTATTTCGGCGGACCTGTTCATGAGGCGCAGCGACCGCGACGCCTTCGTCACCTTCTTGCACGGACACTTGCCCCATGTCAGGCACAATCCCGGAAAGCACAGTATGTGAGCGTCGCGAAAGCGACGTGCCGATCGCCGCGTGCTTCGCAGAGATGATCCGGCAACAGACGCCGAACCTGTTGCGGCCCTACGTGAACCCGCAGGTCGTGCAGGCTTGTTACCTGCTTTCGCGGTCTGTCGAGGCGTTGTGGCCCGAGGTGTCGCCCGCGCTGCGGTATCGTGTTTTTCTGGCCAACAGTTTCGAGGAAGCGCTCAGCGGCGCAGTGAAGCTGGCGCGCTTCGCGCTGAACGAAGAGGGGCGCCGGCCCGACGGTGCGATCTTCGACCCCACGGGGCGGCTCGATCATTTTGCCGATACACGGCTGGGCGACGGCGAGCGCGTGGAGTACATCCCCCGCTGCACGAGATACGCCGACGTGGAGAGTTTCGCGACGGCGGATGTTTTTGCTGACGCCGGGTTCGTGGCCATGCCGGCCGACGGGCTCGGCGATATCGCTGCCGACGTCGGCGCCACAACAAAGCACTGGAGCGCGGGCGGAGGGCCGCTGTCGATCGTGTGGTTGGGACGTGGCCAGTTGGCCGCCGGTGCGCTGCCGGCGGGCGTACGGTTCTGGCACGGTGCGCCGGACGTCGTCGTTTTCGACGAATCGCTGGTCGACGGTGAGGTTCCCTTCGGCGCCTTCGCAGCCACCGACGAACTACTGGGGCGTTGGCGGCGGCGCGGGATGGGGACGTTCCACTCGACGACGTTTCAGCCCAACGCCGTCGCCAGCATGCAACTGCTGCGGTGTCTGCGCCGCTATTGCCCGACGTTCTACGCACGGCACGACGGCGTGCTGCGGCGGATCGAACGCGAGAGAAAGTTTTGCCACCAGACGTATGCCGAACTCTACAGTCCTTCACTGGTGCGCTTGGCGAAGTTGACTGGTTTCGCCCACGACCAGGTGCGCGCCAGCGGGCATTATGTCACGGCAGGAGGACGGCGCGTGTTTGACGGCGTGGCCGGAGTCGCCTGCAGCGTGCGGGGGCACAACCCGCCGTTGTTTGTTGCGGAGACGGCCGACGTTGCTCGCGATCCGGCGTACCGCGCGGAGTTGGCCGGGCGGTTGCACGAACTCAGCGGCCTGGCGCATGCGGTGCCGGCGGTCAGTGGCGCCTCGGCGGTCGAACAGGCGCTGAAGCTGGCCCTGGCAAGTCAGCGGCCGCGCGGCCACGTGCTCGCCCTGCGGGGCGGTTTTGGCGGCAAAACACTCGTCGCGCTCACGGGCACCTGGAAGCCGTCGCTGCGACGAGGGCTCGACCCGCTGTATCCGCACGTGGTGTACGTCGACCCCTTTGCCGAGGACGCGCCGCAGGCGATCGCGGCGGCCTTCGAGCGGTACCCGATCGGCGTTGTCCAACTCGAGTTGATCCAGGCCGTCGGCGGCGTGCGGGCCGTTCCGCCGCGGGTCGTCGACGAGTTGGCGCAACGGTGTGCGCGGCACGACAGCCTGTTGTTCGTCGACGAGGTGCAGACTGGCATGTTCCGCACCGGCGCCTTTCTGCGCTCAACAGGGTTGGGCATCGAACCTGACCTGGTCACGATCGGCAAGGGCACGTCGGACATGATGTTCCCCAGCGCGATGACGCTGTATTCAGACCGTGTGCAGCAGGCGCTCGACGACCGTGGCTGCACGATTGCGGCCGACTTCCGCGAGCGCTACGGTTACGAAACCACGTACACGACGCTGCTGGCCACGCTGCGGCGGAGCGAAACGGAGCAGTTGGCCGAAAGAGTTGCCGAGCGTGGCGCGCTGTTTCAACGGCTGCTCGACGAGGGGCTGCGCGATTGCCCGAATGTTCGTGAGGTGCGCTGCTTTGGGCTGCTGATTGGTATCGAACTGGGGAGCGACGCCTGGTTGCGGCGGCGGCGGGGACGCTGGCTCGATCAGTTCTACTTGCTAGCGATGCTGCGGCACCGGACGTTTCCCCTGCTGATGGGATTCTGCCAGTACGAGCCCCACGTCCTGAAGCTGACGCCGCCGCTTTCGATCAGCGAACAGGAAGTGCGGCAGGTGTGCGCGACGATCGGCGACGTGCTGCACCGACCGATGACCCACGTGGCACTGGCGGAAGCCGCCCGGGCCGTGTTCGCGCGCGGGTGACTGGAATATCTGTGTCTCGAGTACGTGAAGGAGTATGCATGAGCCTGGTGAAGGTGGATTTTGCCGAGTTGTATCGACGCCATCTCTGTCGCCATTCGCAGTTCGGCATCAACGTGCTGCACCTACTGGCCGTGGCGGGGATCTACCTGGCGATGTTCGGTATCGCGTTCTCGGTGCCGGGATCAGCCTGGATCGTGGGCGTCGCGCTATGCGTGTACACGCTGTTGCTGCTGCCCAACGTGCCGCCGCGATTGCTGCTGGTCAATCTCGTCGGCGTGTTGCTGTTGCTCGCACTGTTCCTGGCGCTGCCGCGAGCGCCCTGGTGGGTGTACGTCGGACTGATCGTCGTCTGGCACCGCTTTCAGGTCTGGAACCACCGCATCTACGACAAATCGCACGACATGAGCCGGTTCGAGCAGAAGTACCGCAAGGGACCGGCACTGTCGCTGTTGCTGGCGATCTACGAACTGCCGATTCTGCTGAACTACCTGGTGTTTGACCGCCGCAATTGGACGTCGTAGTGACGCAAAACACGGGTAGTACATCATCGCAGAGAGGCGTTGCCCACTAGAGACGCTCGCTGGCGACGTCGGCCAACAGCGAACGTTCGCCGCGGCGCAGCGTGATGTGCGCGTAGATGGGATGCCCCACCATGCGGTTGATCAGGTGGCTGAGCCCGTTCGAGAGCGAGTCGAGGTACGGCTGATCGATCTGTTGGACGTCGCCCGTGAAGACGATCTTCGTGCCTTCGCCGGCGCGGGTGATGATTGTCTTGACCTCGTGGGGCGTGAGGTTCTGGGCTTCGTCGACGATGAAAAACATCCGCTGCAGGCTGCGGCCGCGGATGTACGACAGCGGCGAGATCACCAGCTTTTCGGTCTCGAGCATTTCGTTGATCCGCTCGGCCATCGGGTCCTTGTCACCGAAGTGGTGGCGGATCACCGTGAGGTTGTCGAACAGCGGCTGCATGTACGGCGCGAGCTTGTCCTGGATGTCGCCCGGTAGGTAGCCGAGGTCGCGGTTGCTGAGCGGTACAACCGGCCGCGCCAACATGATCTGGCGATAACGGGTGCGGCATTCCAACGCGGCGGCGAGTGCCAACAGCGTCTTGCCGCTGCCGGCCCGACCGGCCAGGGTCACCAGCTTGATGTCGTCGTCGAGCAGAGCGGTGAGGGCGAACGACTGCTCGGCGTTGCGGGGTTGAATGCCATAGGCCGACGGCTTGCTCACCCGTTGGAAACTGTCGGTTTCGGCCGAGTACGTCGCCAACACCGACTTCGAGCCGTTGCGGAGAATGAAGTTCTCATTGGCGACGGGGTTCTCGATCTGTGGGAGCGCGTCGCGCGGGACGGAACCGAGCGCGTAGAACGGGTCGATCGATTCGCCGGGAATGTCCTCGACCGTGCGACTGCCGGCGTAGAGTTCATCGAAGCTCGGCAACTTGTCGGCCGTGAAGTCTTCGGCGGCGATGCCCAGCGAACGGGCCTTCATCCGCAGGTTCGTGTCTTTGGTGACCAGCACGACCGGCCCGGGATGCTGCTTGCTGAGTTGGACGGCGCAGTTGAGGATGCGGTGGTCGGGCGAGTCCTGGAGAAACGCCGCCCGAACGTCGGGTTCGATCGAGCTGCCCAGGACAACGCGGACGTTGCCCTGTCCCTTGCCGCGCGAGACGCCTTCGGCCGAGAGCACGGGCCCGGTGAGTTCGTCGAGTTGGCGGAGGAACTGTCGCGCCTGGAAGTGGATGTCCTCGTTGCCGCGTTTGAAGTGATCGAGTTCTTCGAGCACCGTGATGGGAATGGCGACGTCGTGCTCTTCGAATTTCTCCAGGCAATGGGCGTCGTGGAGGATCACGTTCGTGTCGAGCACGAACAACTTCCTCTCGGCGTGGTCGATCATGCCGTCCTCATCAGGGTGTCGCGTCGCGTCGGTCGGGCCGGTAAACGTGCCGCCCTCAGTCGCGACGCATCAGCCAGCGACTGAATTGTACGTCGGTGGTCACTGGCGCTGAAACAGCAGGCAATAACGTCGCGTTGCGTGATGGTGAAACGGCGTGGCACGGTCCGCTAACCGAACGTTAACAGAGGCCGCTGTGTGGAGCGGGACACGCGGCGGGCCGAGGCTGGGCGGCGCTGGGGCAGCGTATGTCACCCTCGGTGGTGGGGGCTGAAGTACGCGGCCGTCTGCTCTTGCTATCGGAGCATGCTGCCAATTGGTGGCGCAGGTCGCTGCTGCTGACGCCCGCTGTCGCGGCGTGCTGTCGGCTGGGACTTCAGACTTTTGCTCGCGCGCCGGCAAAGTCGACAAAATCAGCTCAACTTGCCTGGCCGGTATGGTCGATAGAGCGGGTGACATGCCGGAGCAGGACTTGGGCTACGTGGCCCGTCCGGCGTCGTATCGACCCGTCCCGCGCAGCAGTGGGACCGGTTGGTCGGTTGGTAAATCAACGCATTCGATTCGCACGAGTAGCCCTATGAGCCGGTTCGGACTGAGAACGATTGTCGTCGCAGTGGTGGTCGCGAGCGTAATGCTCGGCTTGGTTGGTCAGCCTGACATCGGGCAATTCGCCAGCAGAGCCGGCACGGGCCCGAGCGACCTGCCTGGCCCTGTGCAGTCGGTCACGCGTGCCGACATGTCTCGCGCCCACACGTCGGCCCATACGGTCGCCGACCGCCCGACGGATGCACGGCGATTCACCTTCGCCCGGCAGGCCGGCGACATGACTCACACGGTGTCGGTGCCGCAACGGCGCGTCGCCCGCACGCCGCTGATCGAGTACGGCAAGGACGAAGCGACGGCCATCGCCGCCGACACGCCCGCCGGGTCGCCGAGCGACGTGGGAGTCGTGGCCAGCGACACGCATCGGGAGAGCACGTACGGCGAGAACGTCGTCAGGGACGGTGCGAATTCCGCGGGCGCGGCGGTGGCCGCCGACGGCGTCGCCCCCGTGGCAGGCCGCCGTGGCCCGGCACGATTGGAAACCAACAGCGAATCGTTTGCCGAGGGGCCGAGCCTGGGCGGCGTGGCACAGATTGTCAACGTGCCGGAAGCCGAACGCGAAGACCACGCGGTGATGCCGACGGCCGGCGAGTTGGGGCGGACCGAGCCGACCAAGCTCTCGGCAACGCAGCCGCTTTGGTCAAGCGATGCGGCGGCCACGCCGATCGACGCCGCCACGATCACGGCCAGCGACGACGTGTCGTCGTACGACGCGCTGCCGTACGACACATCGACGTACGACAATTCGAACCACGGTGCGCCGGCCTACGACACACCGGCGGGCGACACGCCGGACAATACCGCGCGGACTTACAAAGCGCCGTCGTACGGCACGCCGTCGTATGCGACCCCCGCCTACGACGCACAGGCGGGAGCGGGTGATAATTCCGGTATCGGTATCGGTGCCGGTGTCGGTCCCGGCTCGCTGGACGAGACACCCCGTACGTTTGCCGAAGAGGAAGCACCCGTCTTGGAACCGGCAATGGAGGCGAAGTCGGTGGGCGACACAGTCGACAACGCCTTTGCCGAACTTGGACAGATGCTTCCCGACGAAGAGCCGGCTGACTTCCGCGACCAGGTGGACTCGGTCGGTGCGGTGCTGCACAGCGTCGAACCGAACGTGGCGGCACCGACGATGCGTCGTGGCACACAGGAAGAGGTGGTTGCCAAGACCGTCGAGCAATCGTCGACACGCCTTGACGCTGGCCTCGCCGCTGCCGACGCCGTCGACTCGGCCGCCGGTGAATCGCTCCCACGCCACGGTGTTGTCGGCGACAGTCTCGCCGGTGAGATCTCCGGCAGTCAGCGCAGCGACGACTCGGCCCGCTTCGGCGACGACTTGTTCGACGATCACACGGGCGGACGTGGCGTCGCGGAATCGCACCCGCTGCGGAGCGATCGCTTCGACGACGCGATGTTTGCCAGCCCGCAAAACGCCGCACGCCGCGAGTCTTTGGGACACACCGGGCAACGGAGCGGCGAGCACGTGGCGCGGGCAACGCGCCAGTGGGATGAGCCTTCGCGCCGGTTCGGCGAAGCGCCGCGGCAGGACCGTTCGCTCTTTGGCGACGACACGGCCGCGGTGCCGCAGCAACTGGCGGACATGACGACCGACAACGTGGCGACGCCCGTGGCGAGCTTCGACGAGTCGGGCGGTTCGAGCGCCGGCGTGGCGCTCCGCTGGGAGACGCCGCAACACGTGAACGTCGGCCAGACGGCCATCTGCAACCTCAAGGTGAACAACGCCAGCCGCCAGCCGGCGCATCGCGTCGAAGTGGCCGTCGCGCTGGAAAACCGCGCCGAACTGGAATGGAGCGAGCCGGAGCACACGGCGACGGCCGACGAACTGGTCTGGAACCTGGGCACGTTGGCGCCGGGCGAAGAGAAGACGATCCGGCTCGGCATCGTACCAACCAGCGAAGGCAGCCTGCAGCCCCGCGCCGTCGCCACCGCCACGCGGGCCGCGATGGCCAAGATCGAGATCATGCGACCCGAGCTGCGCGTCAGCGTGCTCGGTCCCGATGAATCGATGTTGGGCCAAGCGGCGAACTACACGATCGAAATCGAAAACAGCGGCAGCGGACCGGCGGTCGACGTGGCCGTCGAACTCGCGCTGCCGCACGGGCTGCACCATCCCCAGGGTGAGCGGTTGCCGTATCGCGTCGGCACGCTCGAACCCGGCGCGGTGCGCCGCGTGCAAGTGCCGCTGACGATGATCGACGGAGGCGCCCAGCGGCTGATCGCATCGGCCCGTTGTGCGGGCATGGCCCCGACGTCGGTCGAACGCGTCGTCGAAGTGGCCAAGCCCCGGCTGCAATTGGCCGTCGAAGGTCCGAAGCTGCGCTTCGTCGACCGCCATGCGACATACAACATTACGGTGCACAACCCCGGTCCGGCGCCGGCCGACAACGTGCGGCTCGTCGAGGCGATTCCCGACGGTTTCCGCTTTGTCGAGGCGTCGCCGGGCGGCATGTTCGACCCCGGCACGCGTCAGGTCGCCTGGTTCGTCGGTCGGCTCGACGCCGACACAACCGCCCGCATGGGCGTGAAGCTGGTCCCGACCAAGGCGGGCGAACATCGCCTGGCCGCCTTCGTGCAGGCCGACGCCGGGGTCTCGGACAACGCCGAAACGGTCACCCGTGTCGAAGGCACGGCGGTCGTGGCGCTCGACGTGGTCGACGTCGACGACCCGATCGAAGCCAGCGGCCAGACGGCCTACCGGATTCGCTTGACCAACACCGGCTCGATCGCGGCACACGACGTGCAACTCGCCGCGCAGCTGCCGGTCGAGATGGAAGCGATCGACCTGGAAGGTCCCACCGAGGGCCGCATCGACGGCACGGTCGCGCTGTTCGAGCCGATGGACGTGCTGCCGGCGGGTGAATCGCGGGTCTACACGGTGCACGTCGCCTGCCGCAAGTCGGGCGACGCTCGGCTGCAGGCCTTCGTCCGCACGGCCGAGAACCCCAAGCCCGTGATGGAAGAAGAGGCCACGCGCGTCTACGCCGACTGAGCACGGCATAGGGCCGCGTCGCGGCGGCCAACGCGGCGGTCAGCGCCGCGCAACGACGCGGTGGAAGTGGAGTTCGACCTCGCGGTCGATCACGCGGCGAACGCCTTCGACCAGGCAACTCGGTTCGTTTTCACACTGGCCCCGGCGGAGGATTTCCGGCAGCCGCGTACCCGGCGCGACCGTGAACGTCGACTGCTCGATGATCTGGTTGCCGGCGTCGAGTTCGGGCACGATGAAGTGACAGGTCGCACCGTAGGTGAGCATCCGCGAGGCGTAGGCGTCGTGGTAGGGGCGAGCACCCGGAAAGCTGGGCAGCAGGCCGTGGTGCAGATTGATGATCCGTCCGCCGGCGTATTGCCAGCAGGTTTCGGGTGGCAGGATGCGCATGTAGCGCGCCAGCACGATGTAGTCGACCTCGTGCTCGTCACAGATGCCGACCAGCCGCGCGTTGGCCGGCACCCCGTCGGCATCGCCGATCATCTCCCAGGGGACGTCGAACTCGTCGGCCAGCGGCGCGCAGCCGGGGCGATTGCCGATCATCACGGCCGCCTCGGCGCGGACGTGCTCGGTCTGAATCGCCTGCAGCAGCGCTCGGGGCGTCTCCTGGCGGTAGGTCGTGCAGATCGCCAGCCGCGGTCGACGCTCGCGATGTTCCGGTGACCAGACTCGGATCGAGAGTTGTTTGAGCTGGCCGATCTGCCGCATCGCTTCGCGCAAGGGCTGGAACTGCTGTTCGTCCAGGTCGATGCGCAGCATCATGGCGAAGACGCGTTCCTGGTCGTGGTCATACATCTGGATTTCGGCGATGTTCGCGCCTTGTCCGGTGACGTAGTGCACGATCGGGTCGGCGAGGCCGCGATTATCCGGCCCCACGGCCGTGATCACGATACGCATCGAAAAAACTTCCTCCGCTAGGAGCAGAGACGGCGGGCCCCGCGCCGGGGCCGATACGTAATCTTACATCACCCGCCCTGCCCCGGACGTGCCGGTCGTGCCGGTTTTTCGGAGGGAGTGGAAAGCCCACGATCAAGCCGCGCCGGCGAGTTTCGCGCCGCCGCGCTTTGTGCGACGAGCACGCGACACAGCGCCATACGTCGCAAAGCACGTCACGTCCCGCCACCACGTGCGCAAATTGTCCGGCATTTCATTGCTGGGGATCCGTCACGCCAAACGGCATCGCCGACGCGCGGAAATTAGTCATCACCCTTCGGTTGAAACTTTCGGCAGTCTTCGCGCCGTACCCGGCGCGTCTACGACTGCTGCGCGTGCTGTCACGGCACGGCTGGCAAACCCGATTGCCCTTTCGGCCGCGAGCGTTCTCGGCTAGATTCTCCCGCCCCCGGCGATCGGTCGGTCGCCACATCCGCTCGTCTTCCGCTTCTCGCGTGGTCCATGGAGGGACACCCGATGCGCTCGCTCTCGGTACGTCGCCTGTTCGCCGTCACGATGTTCTCGGCGCTGACCGTCGTGCTGGTTGGCTGCGACGTCAAAGTCGATCCGAACGGCAAGATCGTCGTGGCGGCCCGCCGCGCGGCCGAGGCGGTTCGCGAAAACAACTCCGCCGAGACGACCGCGACGTCGACGCCGCCGCGGGCCAACGTCGGCGACACCATCAGCATCGCCACGTTCAACATCCAGGTCTTCGGCACGTCGAAACTCGCCAAGCCCGACGTGATGCGGACGCTCGTCGAGACGGTGCGCCGCTTCGACATTGTGGCCATCCAGGAAGTCCGTTCCTCGGATCCGACCGTCGTGCCGCAGTTCGTCGACATGATCAACGCCGACGGCTCGACGTACAGCTACGTGATCGGTCCGCGACTTGGCCGCACGTCGAGCAAAGAACAGTACGCGATCATCTATGACGCCTCGCGCATCGAGCAAGACCCCAGCTGTCTCTACACCTTGTCGGATCCGTCGGACCTGTTGCACCGCGAGCCGATGGCCGCGCGGTTCCGCACGCGCACGCCGCCGGGCACGACGCCGTTCAGCTTCACACTCGTCGACATCCACACCGACCCCGACGAAACGGACCAGGAACTCGACGCGCTGGACGACGTCTTCGTGGCCGTGCAGAACGACGGCAGCGGCGAAGACGACGTCATCCTGCTGGGCGACTTGAACGTCGACGAGTATCACCTCGGCCAGTTGGGCGAGCTACCCGGCATCGCCCACGTCGTCGCCGGTGTGCCCACGAACACGCGCGGCACGAAGACGTATGACAACATTGTGTACGACCGCCGCGCCACGACCGAGTACACCGGGCAATGGGGCGTGCTGGATCTGAAACGCGAATTCGGCCTCAGCGAAGACGCGGCCCTGCAAGTCTCCGACCACCAGCCGGTCTGGGCCATCTTCACCGCCGTCGAACAAAACGCCAACGCCCCCGTCGCCACCCTGCCCGGCAGCCGCACACGGTAAGGTGCCAACAACACGCGGGTGCCTCGTGCCACCCCACGCCGTAAAGCCGTGGGTTATTATCGCGCTGTACCCAACACGCTTATCACGTCGCGCCATGCGTGCCGGGATGCGATAGGCCGCGCGGCCACTTTCTTCCCGTAGCGTGATACGTCCCGCGCGCCCGTCCGGAAATCACCCAGCAATTCATTGCTGGGGCGGCGGCCCGAACCGCTGTTCAGCTGTTCGTGTTGGACAGCACACATCTGGTACGCCTAGAATGGATTCGATGTGTGGCTACCACAGCGCGGTCGATCACAAGGAGAAAGCGGTGGACTGTCCAGACTGCGGGATACAAATGCAGCGTGGCTTCATACCGGATTTCTCCTTGGGATACTATCAACCTGCGAACTGGCACCCTGGCGAACCCGAAATCGAAAAATCGTTCGGGATGTAGCTCGGACCGGGCAGCCATTACGACGCGAAGCAAGCGGTTCCGATCACGTTGTACCGCTGTCCCGAGTGTGGGCTGCTTCGGTCCTACGCGCACAAGGCCTGCGATGGCAAGGCGTGATTGCCAGCGCCTGTTCTTTTGTCAGTGGTATTTGGCGGGTGCCACGCGTCAGTAAAACCACTTGTCACAGCGCTAGTTGGACAGCGGACTGTCTGGGGCACCCATATCTTCCGGTTTTATCGTTGTGCCGTCGTGGTTCGTGCCCGCCGACGGTCAATCCAACGTCTTCACGCGGAGCTTGCGGAACTCGACGCGGTCGCCGTGGCCCAGGAAGCCGATGTGGCCGGAGGTGCGCTCGATGCCGGGATGGTCGTTGCCGTCGACGGTCGGCTTGCCGATGTAGTCGGCCAGGTCGGCGTCGACGATCTCGCTGCCGTTGAGCGTGACCTTCACCTTCGTGCCGTCGCAGACGATCTCTTCCTCGTTCCACTGGCCGGTCGGTTTGAGGTGCCCCGACTTGGCCGGCACGACGCCGTAGATCGAACCGTGGAACTGCCACGGCTTCAGGTCGGCGTACTTCTCGTGGGTTTCGTCGAGCACTTGCGACTCCATGCCCACGTAGGCGGCGTTGCCTTCCAGCGGCGCCCGCAGCCCGATGCCGTTGTTGCCACCCGGCGGCAGGCGGAACTCGAAGCGGAGGACGAAGTCGCCGTACTCGTCGGCCGTGAAGAGATTGCCGCCCTTGTCGGGGATGCAGGTGATCGCGCCGTCGACGACTTCGTAGCCGTCGACCGAGCCGACCCAGCCGTCGAGCGATTTACCGTCGAACAGCGAGACGAATCCTTCTTCGCCGTCGTCGGCGGTGACGACCACCGTGGTGATGGCGATCAGGAACGAACAAACGGCGGTCACAAAGAGCCTGGGTCGTGGCATGATGAACCTCGCAGGTGCGGTCGCCTGACGTGACATCGTCGATCACGATGACGTTCAGCAAACGCCGCTTCAGGGATGGTGGTGGTCGCAGGTGGGTGAATCGCCGCGCACGGCAGTGGGCGACGCCCTGGCGCCAAGTGTAACCGACCGCGCGGCGCGATAACAGTCGCCGCCAAGGTGCGGGAACCAGCGGGAAATCCGCGGAAATGCTTTGCATGTCCGGCGCCGCGGGCAAATACTTACAACTTCGAATGGCAACCTGCCCGACCGCGCCACTGCATATTCTGTTTCGGAGGTAGCACGCATGGACCGACGACGATTTCTCAGCGACGTGACCCGAGGCACGGCCGGCGCGACGGCCGCGCTGACGCTGAGCCGACGCCTGAGCGCGGGTGCGTCACCGCCGAGCGAGCGCGTGCGGGCCGGGTTCGTGGGCGTGGGTGGCCGGGCCGGTGCGTTGCTGGAGATCTTCTCCAGCCAGGACGACGTCGACATCGTCACCCTGGCCGAGATCGACCAGCGGCGGCTGCCCAAGGCGATCGACCTCGTCACCGAACGCAAAGGCAAACCGCCGTCGACGACCGGCGACTTCCGCACGATGCTCGACGACGATTCGATCGACGTGCTGGTCGTGGGCACGCCGGATCACTGGCACGCCATCCCCACGATCATGGCCTGCCAGGCGGGCAAGGACGTGTACGTTGAAAAGCCTGACAGCCACAACGTCGTCGAAGGTCAACGGATGGTCGAGGCCTTGCGCCGTCACAACCGCATCGTGCAGATGGGCACGCAGGCCCGCAGCGACCCGATGATCTTCGAGGCGCTCGATTACATCCGCCAGGGGCACCTCGGCCGCGTGCTGGTCGCCAAGGCGTGGGAATCGACCAAGCAGGGCTCGATCGGCAACCCGCCCGACGGTCAACCGCCCGAGGGTGTCGACTACGACACGTGGCTGGGCCCGGCGCCCAAGCGGCCGTTCAACCCGCGCCGTTTCCACAGCAACTGGCGTTGGTTCTTCGACTACGGCACGGGCGACGTGGGCAACGACGGCGTGCACCGCATCGACTACGCGCGTTGGGCGCTCGACACGGCGATCGAGGCCCAGGGAGGCAAGCCGGCGGGGATGCCGACGAAGGTGGTGACGGTCGGTGGCAAGTGGTACTTCGACGACATGCAGCAATGGCCCGACACGTTGCAGGTCTGTTACGAGTACCCGGCCGACGGCGACGCGCCCGGGCGGATCCTCACGTACGAGATGCGAGTGTGGGCGCCATATCGCTACAACGGCGACGGCGAGGGGGCGATCCTCTACGGCGATCAGGGTTACATCGTGATCGCCAACCACCGCTGGCGGGCCTTCTCGCCGGACGATCGGGTTGTGGCCGAGGGCCGCGGCACGATGGACGCCACGCCGCACGTGCGTAACTTTCTCGACTGTGTGAAGAGCCGGCAGCGCCCCAACGCCGACCTGGAGACGGTCGGCCATCCGTCGTCGTTGCTCTGCCACACGGCGAACGTTGCCTGGCGACTGGGCCGACAGGTCGAGTTCGACCACACCAGCGAGACATTTCCCGGCGACGACGAAGCCAACGTGCTGCGCACGCGGCCGGAGTATCGCAAGCCGTGGACGCTGCCGGAAGTGTGACCGCAGTTTACACATACGCCAGCGATGTTTCACGTGAAACGATCGGCGCCGTCGTTACACAATTGGACGAATTGTTTCACGTGAAACGTTCGTGAGATAGTTTACACATCACGGTGGCCCAAAGACTCACCTTGACGCCGGGTGGCTGGAAAAGTCGGGTTGACATTATGACTGCGACGCGCGGTCGCCAAAGACATTACATTTCCCCAAGGAGCAAAGTGATGCGACAATTGATGGTCATCTCGTTCGTCTCGTGCTGCGTGCTCGCTTGTTCGTTGGCACACGCGCAGCCGATGCCCGAGTTCCCAGCCCCGACCGAGCAGCATCAGTGGCTGGAGAAGTTCGTCGGCCAGTGGAACATCACGAGCAAAGGCATGATGGGCCCCGATCAACCGCCGGTGGAATGCTCGGCGGTGATGAAATCGAGAATGCTGGGCGGATTCTGGGTCGTCACCGAGATGGACGGCGAGACGCCCGGAGGAAAGTTCACGTCGCTACAGACGATCGGCTACGATCCGGCCAAGCAGGTGTACGTCGGCACGTGGGTCGACTCGATGACGAATCACCTCTGGCACTACGAGGGCTCGGTCGACGAGTCGGGCAAGACGCTGACGCTCGAAGCCGAGGGGCCGAACTTCATGACCGGCGGAGCGACGGCGAAGTTCCGCGACTCGTATGAATTCAAGTCGCCGGACGAGATCATCGCCCGGTCGTCGATGCAGGGCGAAGACGGCAAGTGGATCACGTTCATGACCGGCACCGCAACGCGGAAAGAGTGAGCGTCGCGAGCGGGGGTGGACCAAAGCAAGCGGCGGGTGGCCCAGACGGTTCGCCGTCTGGGTCGCGCAGCGACAAGAGGAACTGAGAGTACGTCGGCACTGAGGACAGACGTGGTTACAAGCGCGCGGTCCGCGCTCAGGGCCTCTTGTGCCTACGGCACCCAGACCGGGGACGGTCTGGGCCACCCGCGTTATTCATATAATTAATACAAGCATTTTAGTGACGATATGCCGTTCCGATAGGAGCAGGGGTTAGTGTGAGGATTGAGTAATGCGCAAAGATGTTACTCGGCCACCGAATGTGCTTGCGTGTTGGTTAGGTGTACTTGCGATACAGTGCCTTGTATTTAGCCTTTTCGTGAGTGTATCTAGTGTGTACGGCGTCGTTGGCGCCGAGCTTCGCAACGTGTTCATGGTGACTTCCCTAGCGGTTGTGTGCGTACTTTTCCTGTTCCGCCCGAAGCTACTTTGTGATCGTGCAAATGTCGTACTTTCTACCCTTCAACGGTGGGTGCGGTACGTAGTGAGTGGAATGTTTGTCACGTGTGTTGTGGCAACGACTGTAGCCGTGGTGTGTTTGTTGTATTTAACTCCAGGCGAAGGCACGAATACTGAAGATCTAGCATTGTTTGTGACTGTTCATGGCGGTCTGGCGGTACTTTCGCTTTTTCAATTGGATGTTGCTGTCTGTGGATTGCCGCCATGGCCAGTACGGTATTGGTCATTTAATTGATCTCCGCCCCGATGCCATGTAGGAAGCCTCCTCAGGT
>JAGQPT010000254.1 GCA_020426575.1 Planctomycetales bacterium | reverse complement strand
TCATTGATGCGGCTGCCCGGTTCCGTCCGCTCTGCTTCCAGCGCTTCGATGTCGGGTCGGCCATGTTCGTCGACCAGCCCCCAGGTCCGGCAGATTGTGCCGTCGTCAATGTTTTGCTTGGTCAGGCTGGCGATTGAACCGGGATGACCAGGCGGGGCGATGTGGGCGATCGTCGCTTCATAGAGGCGCTTCAAGTAGGCCCAAAACGAATCGGGCGGCGGTTCGTCAATCGTGCTGGATCGGGCGTCGTACTCGGCAACCGCGCCGGCAAAGTCCAAGTAGGCGGCGTGTACGCGAAAACCGTCGATCGGCTCGGGCCGCTTGGGTGCTGCGTCTTTGCAGGCGTCCACGGCGGACCAAAACGCTTGCGGGTCGTCGTCGTAGTGTTCCCACGCGGAAAACAGGCCGGCAATGGCTGCATCAAATTTCTTCGTCATGGTTTCTTGTCTCTCCTGGGGGTGTCGTGATTGTGTCTTAGGCGACCGCTTCAAGGCCGATCAGTTCGATGACCAGCACGTCGCCGGCAGTCCACGCGGGGGTGGTTCCCTCGGTGATGACCAGCAGATTGGGCTGCGTAATGGCGATGGTCGAGTCGGGCGTGTCGTTGATGACTCCCGCGTCCTCGATACGGATATTGGCCGTGAACAAGTGCCCCATCGTCGGGTCAATAACCCGCACCTTGCCGGCGCTCGCCTCGGCCGATGTGATCGTGTGCCGAATCGCCTGCTTGCGACCGACGCCACCGACACGCCCGTCAACCAGCGTTGCCGCGCTGGCCGTGCAGTTGCTAAAGTCCGTTGTCAGGGTGATCGCATTACCGGCCGCCCCTGCCGTCTTGGCGTACAGCCAAATCGTGCTGTTGGCTGAATCATCTACCGCCGTGACGGTCGCCGATGCGTCGTCGTTGATGCCCGCCACGATGCCGGTGATGTTGTCGGCCAGGTTGGAATCGCCCGTAATGTCAATCAGCACATCGCCGGACGAATCTGCCGTTGCATCCGTGTCCAGTTCATAGATGCGACCGCCGATCGTGACGATTTCGGTGTCCGCCGGTTGTCCGGTGAAGACCAGTTGACCGATCGCGTGCGCCGCTTCGTGGCGATCGTAGCTCTCGCCGATGCGGGTTCCTAAAGCGGTGACGACTCCTAGCGTACTCATGGTCTGCGGTCCTTGTGGTGGGTGGTTATTCGTCGCCGCGGTAGACCGCGACGCAATCAATTCGCCGCTCGTCGTCCAATCCAGACGCCGAAGCAACGATTTTCAGGTACAGTTTTTGGCCCCGCGTCAACGCCGGGTCGGGCGCTGCCTTGTCGATCGCTCCTTGGTACAGTCCTGCGGCTACGTGCTCCATCGCCGTCGCCGCGACAAGTTCACTGTCGTCGCTCGCATCGTGCAGGGCGGCCGTGACGGTTGCCGTCGTGACGGCGCTGTCATCTGCCGCATTGGTCATGGCGACATACTCGACAAGGTTGTCGCAGTTGATGAAGTATTCTTTTCTGATCTGCTTCGCCATGCGGTGTGGTTCCTAGCACTCGTTGATGCGCACGTTGCCGCTCAGTTGCGGCTTGACTTCTATTTTTCCAGCCATCGCCGCCACGGTTCGCACGATGCCCGCCAAGTGCGGTTTGACGTTCACCTTTCCGCATAGGTGGCCGCTGGAAATCGCCCCCCCATATCCGCGCACCACCACCAGCGGAACCGTCCCGTTGAACGTCCCATTGCCAAATCCGCCTGTGACGATGTGCCGTATAGCCATTAGGTCGCCTCGGTGATGCTGGTCGGGTTCGTGGCGTCGTCCAGCGTGTACGTCTTGGCCGTCGTCGAGCCATCCAGTTTCTTCGCCGTCTTAGTCGTGCCGCTGATGGCGAATTCGCCCAGGTGGGCAAGGATTTCGTACAGCAACTCGGCCGCCGATCCGGTAGCACCCGTGCTACGGTATGCTTCCGTGAGCGCCGCCGTCAGGTCCGCTTTGCCTAGCTGCGTGTCCAGATTTGCCGTTGCCAGGCCGATGGCCGTGCGGATACCTGCCGCGTCGAGGTCATTCAGAGCCGCAATCAGCGCCGGAACGTCATCGGCCTGCAATTCGTTCGTATCGGCCAGCACATCCGCCAGCAACTTGCCGAACGTACCAGCAGTGACGTGACCCGCCGTTGCCTCATCAAATACGGCATCGGCCACGTCGGCAGCCGAATGCGTGCTGAACCCGACCGCCGTCGCCCAATCCCCTTGGTTCGATTGCAGTTCGTTGGTGTCGGCCTCCACGTCGGCCAGCGACTTGCCAAACGAACCTGCCACGACGTGGCCGCTCTTGGCCTCATCCCAAACAGCGTCGGCAATGGCCGCGGCCGTTGGGTCGTTCAGGTTCGTGTTGGCCGTCAGCGTGCGCGTGCCGTTGCCCCAGACCGCCGTAGCAATCGCGGCAAGCGTCGCGCTCGCATCGCCGTCGTTGATAAGGAACTCCTCGACCTTGGCAGCAATGGCCGCCAGCAGGGCCGTCGCATCGCCCTCGTCGAGAATCGCCGCTTCGACTGCCGCCGGCAGCGTGTCCCGTTGCCCTTCCTGAGAATCCGTCGTGATGGAGTAATCGCCCGCGCCAGTTCCTTCGTTCGCATTGATGAGCGTCAAAATGGCTGCCCGGTCGGTGGCGATTGCGGCATCGCTGCGTAGGGTAATCTGGAAGAAACCCTCCATCGTGTCTGCTTGAGCCAGCGCCGTTAGGTGGTCGCCTGTGCCGCCCGCTTCGGTGGCGGCAGCCCCAGCCGTGCCGAGGTTGTTTGTCAGGTACGTTTGCGTCGTGCTGTGCTGCGCATCTTGCGCCGTATCGAGTCCGTCCAGCGTCGTGATTGTGCCGGCCCCAGTGTTGATCCCGCCAGTGACGTTGGCGACTGAGCCGACGACATTGCCGCCCACGTTGCCAGTGACGCTTCCCACGGCTCCGCTGACCGCGCCCACCGAGGCAATCCCGGTGAACTGGTCGCCCGTTCCGCCGGCTTCGGTCGCGTTTGCACCCGCAGCGCCAAGGTTCGTCCCCAGGTACGCATAGGCGTCGCCGGTCTGTGGCGTGTTGCCCGTGTA
>JAGQPT010000253.1 GCA_020426575.1 Planctomycetales bacterium | reverse complement strand
TCGGTCGGCGCCCGCAATCTGAGCATGTACGGTGGCCCGCACGAGGCGATGCCGAACCTGGCGCGGCTGGCGGCCGAGCAGGGGGTCATTTTCGAGAACGTATACGCCCACGCCCCGTCGAGTCCCAAGGGGCTCGTCGCCCTGGCCGCCGGCGTCTATCCCCGCGTCGACTGGAAATTGATCAGCCGCGACAACCCCGAGTTCGACGTGCCGCTGCTGCCACAGGTGCTCGGCGAGCACGGTTACCGCTCGGCCTACCTGCACTCGGGCTATTGGAGTTGGAAAAACCGCGACCGCTTTCTGCGGGACCGCGGCGTCGATCGGGTGATCGATACCGACACGCTCGCCGACAGCGAGAAGGTGTTTTCCTGGGGCGTGTCGGACGACGCGCTGTTCGACGCGGCGCTCGACTTCATCGAAGAAGACTCCGAGCGGCCGTTCCACCTCTTCATGTGGACCATCGAAACGCATCACCCGTACATCGCCGACGACGCGTCGCCCCGCTTCGACGTCGACGACGAAGAGTGGGCCCGCTACCTCTCGGCCATCCACGGTGCGGACCGGCGGATCGCCCGGCTCGTCGAGCAGTTGCAGGCGCGGGGGCTTGCCGACGACACGATCATCGCTGTGACCGGTGACCACGGCGAGGCGTTCGGCCAACACGGCCAGCGCGTGCACAGCTTCGGCGTGTACGACGAAAACGTCCACGTGCCGCTGGTGCTGATCAGTCCCCGCTTCGCGGCTACCGACACACCGCGGCGCATCAGCGGCGTGGCCCAACAAATTGACGTCGCGCCGACGCTCGTTTCGCTGGCCGGCATCGCCCCGCCGCCAGCGTGGCAAGGGCACGACTGGTCGGCGACGCTCACCGGTCGCGCCGGCGCCGTGGTCCCTGATCGCCGGGCCTATTTCTATTCGACCGGCAACGAGGTGCTGCTGGGCGTGCGCGACGGCCGCTACAAGTACCACTTCTACGTCAGCAGCGGTTACGAGGAACTCTTCGACCTGGAGCGCGACCCGGACGAGTTGCACAGCGTCGCCGGTGAGCACGCTGAACTCTGCCGCCAAGAGCGCGCCCGCGTCGCCGGTCTCGTCCAACACCAGCGCAACTACCTCCGCCACCACGGCGCTCGCTAGCGCTGGACGCGCTATCGCCGAGGCTTTCGAAGCGCGAGCATTCGCGCTTCGAACCGGGCGATGTTCCTGAGCTTCCAGCCATTCGTATTTACGACGGCGCAGTAACTGAATGTGTTCTGCTGCTTCTTCGAAGCAGAATGTCGTCTGCACCTACCCTCGGAATTGTTGCAAGCGCAACGCTTGCGGCGGCCGTCAAACAGGCGTTGGCTGGAATGTGTGACGTATATTCCGAGCGATGCGGTGCTTCACTCAATCCCGAACACACGCCGCCTCGCCAACTCGGACGTAATCGACTCATATGCGCGGCCAATAGCGCTCGATGCATCGTCATCATCTGTCGTGGCGTCAACAACAACGTGTGCGAGGTCCACCGACACGTCATATTTGCCATGTTGAAGAATTCCATCCCGCCAGTAAAACCCGTTGTCGTTTTCAAGTACGACGGCTAGAACGTAGCGGGCTGCGTCGAGATCGTTGGCATAGGCGCCTGGGAGGATGCCTTCATAATAAAAGTAGTCGAGCGTGTCGATGTCGTCACTGTGGCCAGTAAAGATGAGCATGTCCGCTGTCACATTCGGAATGCCCCTTAACGCCGTTGTCATTTCATCAAACGCGTTCCGAAGTGTCTGTTTGAGCATGGGTTTTTCTGCTTTGGCCCGGCATGAAGGCGAATGTCTCCACCGCCACGGATCTATGGAGCCGCGCGGAGCGAATCAATTCCAACAGTAAGGGAAAGCAAGCCAACAGCACTTACAATAGGCACGGCAACGACTCGATGCTACGGTTCTGGCGACCTACCGCGTCATCACCCCTCAACCGCCGGTTGTTGTTGCGTGATGCAGTGGACGCCGCCGAGGCCTTCGACGAGGTCGACCGAGTCGAAGCCCACCACACGGCGGTCGGGTAGCAGCGCGGCGAGTGTCTCCAGCGCGTGGGCGTCGGCCGGATCGCCGAACGTCGGCACAATCACGACGGTGTTGGCGATGTAGAAGTTCGCGTAGCTAGCCGGCAGGCGGCAGCCGGCCACCACCACCGGGCGCGGCAGCGGCAGCGTGACGATGCGGAACGGCTCGCCGTCGAGGTCACGCGCCGATTCGAGGCGACGGAGGTTCTCGGCCAATGGCGCGTGATTGACGTCGGCCGGATCGGGCTCGACGACCGTCACGATCGTGCGGGGATCGACAAAACGGGTCAACTGGTCGACGTGCCCGTCGGTGTCGTCACCGGCGACGCCGCCTGCGAGCCAGATCACCTGTCGGGCCGCGAGCAAGTCGCAAAGCCGCCGCTCGGCGTCCGCCAGGCTCAGCCCCGGGTTGCGCTTGGGGTGCAGCAGGCAGTCTTCGCTGGTGATCACGGTGCCGGCGCCGTTCGTTTCCACGGCCCCGCCTTCGAACACCAACCCGGCGTCGAATCGTCGCACGTCGAGCAGTTCGGCCACCGTCCGCGAGACGAGTGCGTCGCGATCGAACGGCGGGTACTTGCCCCCCCAGGCGTTGTAGGTCCAGCAGACGGCAGCCAGCGGCGCACCCGAGCGATGCCGCAGCAGCGTCGGTCCGTGGTCGCGGATCCAGGCGTCGTTCGTGGCGACGTCGTGCAGTGTGACGCGGGCGAGTTGGCCGACGCGCCGCTCGGCATCGCGGCGCACTTCGTCGCCGCCGGCGAGGATGTGCACCTCCTCGCTCTCGGCCAGCAGCTCGACGAGCCGCGTCCAGACGTCCGCGACGTGCGGGTAACGCGTCGGCCAGGTGTCGGGATTGCGGGGCCAGGCCAACCAGGTGGCCGCATGGCGCTCCCACTCGGCCGGCATCCGGAAACCGAGCGCGGCCGGCGTCTGGGCCACTTTGCCGTGAGCCTTTTCGCTGCGAGCGTCGCTTGCGGTCATGACAAGCGCTCATCGAAGCGTGGGGCGTCGACGTAGCGCCGGGTCAGATCGCCGTAGGCATCGACGCGGCGGTCCCGCAGGAACGGCCAATGCGTGCGGACCGTTTCGATCGACGCCAGGTCGCATTCGACGACGAGGGTTTCCTCGGCCTCGTGATCGGCGCGAGCCAGCACCCGGCCGTTCGGATCGGCAATGAACGACGCACCCCAGAAGTCGACGCCGCGCGGTGCGCCGTCGCCGACCGGCCCCTCGTGTCCAACGCGATTCGTGGCGGCGACAAACACGCCGTTGGCGATGGCGTGCGAACGCATCATCGTCTCCCAGGCGTCGTGCTGCGAATGGCCGAAGGCCTCGCGCTCGTCGGGCAGCCAGCCGATCGCCGTGGGATAGAAGATGATTTCGGCGCCCGAGAGAGCGGTGAGCCGGGCGGCCTCGGGAAACCACTGATCCCAGCAGACGCAGACGCCGACGCGGCCGAAGCGTGTTGCCACACTGCCGAAGCCGGGGCGGGCGTCGCCCGGCGTGAAGTAAAACTTCTCGTAGTAGCCGGGGTCGTCCGGGATGTGCATCTTGCGGTACACGCCTGCCAGCGCACCGTCGGCGTCGAGCACCACGGCCGTGTTGTGGAACAGGCCCGCCGCGCGTCGTTCGAACAGCGAGCCCACGACGACGACGCCGTGTTCGGAGGCGGCCCGGGCGAGCGCCTCGGTCGTGGGGCCGGGAACCGCCTCGGCGGCGTCGAATTGCCGGTGGTCTTCGCTCTGGCAGGGATAGTGGCCGGTGAAGAGTTCCTGCAGGCAGACGACCTGGGCACCGGCGGCGGCCGCGTCGCCGATCCGCGCCACGGCCTTCTCTAGGTTGGCGTCGCGACTGGCGCTGCACGACATCTGCACGAGTCCGACACCCACACGCCGCTCCAGCGACGGGCGTGTCGAATCAACGTTTGCGTTGTGGGGGGGCGATGGCGTCATGGTCACGTGATGGTAACCTATGCGTCGGTCACGACAAAGGCGCCGCTGGCGTTGGACACCGCTGGAGTAGGACGCCGACGGTACGAACCGTCGGACCGCAAAGCGCCGGTCAAGAGAAGGTTCGGAGCACACCAATGGGAGAAGACGCTTCGATGCGAGGACTCTTTATCACGGGCACCGGCACCGAGATCGGCAAGACGCGCGTGGCGGCGATGATCGTCCGGGCGCTGGTGGCCGACGGTCACCGTGTCGGCGTTTACAAACCTGCGGCGAGCGGTTGCCGACGCGAAGATGGCGCTATTGTGGCCGATGACGCCGTCGCGCTCTGGGAGGCCGCGGGTCGGCCCGAGTCGCTCGAGCGCGTCTGTCCGCAGCGCTTCCTCGCCCCGCTGGCTCCGCACCTGGCGGCGGCCGCCGAAGGTCGGCGGATCGACGAGGCGCTGCTGGTCGACGGCGCGGCGTACTGGCGCGGCAAGTGTGACGTGCTCGTCGTCGAAGGGGCCGGCGGGTTGATGTCGCCGCTGGCCGACGAAATGTACAACGCCGATCTGGCCGTCGCGCTCCGCCTGCCGCTGGTCGTGGTCACGGCCAACGTGCTGGGGACGATTCACCAGACGCTCACGACTCTTATCGCGGCGGCGGCCTTCGACGAGGGACTACCGATTGCCGGCATCGTGCTCAACCATGTGCACGATTCTCGCTCCGTTTCGAGCGGGCACGGTGATACGGACCTCAGCGTCGACTCGAACCGCGACGAGATTGCCCGCCGCGCGGTGCCCGAGGTGTTGGCGGAGGTCCACTTCGGTGAGCGGACGTTCAGCGAGCCGGTCGACTGGTTTGCCCTAGCGGCGCCGTGACGGCGAATCGTGA
Source organism: Planctomycetales bacterium (assembly GCA_020426575.1). Classification (GTDB taxonomy): domain Bacteria; phylum Planctomycetota; class Planctomycetia; order Pirellulales; family JAEUIK01; genus JAGQPT01. Next base: position 15,685 of record JAGQPT010000253.1, on the reverse strand, counting down.
TGGGGCGCCGTGACTGGCATTGGGGCCGGGTCAGGTTCCGGCCGGATTCGCGGCAAAACTTGGCGTCACGACGTGGGCGTGCGGGATGCCCCGGCGTTCGGCCCGGCTCGTGTCGACCGCGAGTTTTATCGACACGGTCCAGCGTCCCTCGGCATCGGCCGTGACTAACCAGTGCGGGATGACGACGACCGACTGGTGGATGGCCTCGAAGCCCCCCTCGGATTGGCTGACCGCCTCGAGCGGATAGGTCCAGATTCCCGACGGCCGAGAGATCTCCAGGTTGACTCCCAGACCGAGCCATTCGTCGACCAGGCCGATGCCCACGGTGTTCTGCTCGTCGATCCGTTCGCCAAGTTGGCCGAGCCGCACGTTGCGTACGGGGTCGACGAAGTAGCGGTCGTCGGCACCGGCCGGCATTCCGGAGAAATTGAACTCGACGCCGAAGTGGTGCTGATGGTCTTTCTGAATGCCTTCGATCAGGTAGGCGATGTCGAGCGTCGAACTCGACGCGCTGAGCGTGACGCTCTTGGTGATGGTGAGGGGCTGTCCCCAGGAGTTGCCGGCTTTGGACATCTTCACCTGCACGCGTTGGTCGCTGCGTCGCAGGCGCGACTCGTATTCGCCCAGGGCGAAGTCGCCCCCCTCGCGGCAGTCCGGACCGGAGACTGCGTCGATCGATGTCTCCAGCTCGAAGAAGTGGTCGATGAGACTCTTGCGGGGATGGTCGTCGTACTGCAGCCGCTGGTCGAGCCCTTCCTGCTTGAAGACGACGCGGTCGTGGATGCTGGCGCAGTTGTCACCGCCGCCGCCCGCCCCGTGCCGGACCTTTTCGTGATAGGCCTCGGGACGGCGGGTAAGCGTGGCAAGCAGGTTGTGGCAAATCGAGCGGACGTCGAGCTCGTAGATCTGCCCGCCGCGCGCCGGCGCCAGCCACACGGCCAGCCGATTGTTGGCCAACTGGACCTCGGGGCGGTTGTCGAGGTTAAAGTCACTCACCTCGGCCTTGAGCCAGTCTTGGTCGTCATGGTCGAGCCGCTCGAGCATACTGTCGGCGGCGATCAAGTGTTCGTAGACGGCGTTGCGCAGGTGCGGCAGGTAAATACCGCCGAACGCCCCGTGCCAGTAGCTGCAGTTGCACTGCGCCTGGTAGAGCTCACGGCGAATCTTCTCGAGTTGCACGTCACTCTGGCCGTTCGAGCCGGCGCGGACCTCTTCGCGCTCGGACAGCCGGCGGCTCACGCCGATCATCCGGCAGTACATCTCGTCTGACTCGGGATACTTGATCTTGAAGTTCCGCCAGATACCGCCGCTGACGAATTGCCGCAGCGCCGGCCAACGGGCGTCCCCCTCCATCTCGTGCACGAGCCGTTCGTACTCGACGAGCCTGTCGGTGGGCAGCGACCACTCGGTCATTTCGCGGTAGCTGCAGTTGGGCAGGTACACTTTGCCGATGGGCGGCGTGTTGTCGATCGCCTCGGCGAGTGTCGTCGTGCAGATCCAGTCGCGATGGGCGACCAACTGGGCGAAGAACTGTTCGAGCCAGCCATTGTCGTAGACGTGCCGTTTCGTGTCGGGCCAGGTGCCGAACTTTTCGCCGTCGTCGCCGAAGACGGCCACCGCCTGGGGGTGCGCCGCGGCCAGCTGGGCGAGATACTCGATCGTCTTGCCCGGCTCGGCGAACGGAATCACGTAGCGCAACGGCTCGCTGCCGGGGAAGACCTTCAGCAGTCGGCCTTCGTCCTCGGTGACGTAGTAACCGTGCAACTCCTCGGGCGCCAGACCGGCCGACTTGAAGTGGTAGTCGTCGAGGATCGTGTATTCGATACCGGCGTCGACGAGGTCGCGCGTGAGGCCCGGCTCCCAAACGCGTTCGGGGATCCACATGCCGCGGATCGTGGCGCCGAGCCGTTCGCCGAGCCAGTCCGTGTAGCGGCGGATCTGACCGATGCGGTCGCGCTGTGGCAACATCGCCAGGATCGGTTCGTAAAACGCTCCGCCGATGATCTCCACCCGCCCCTCGCGGCTCAGCGCGGCGAGGCGGTCGACGTACTCCGGGTGGTGGTGGTCGAGCCACTCGAACAGGCAGCCACTCGTGTGCAACGCCAGCTTCAATTCGCTGGCGCGCTCGAAGACGTCCAGGAACGGCAGGTAACTGTCCTGATACGCCTGTTCGAAGACGTGATCGAAGTTGCCGATCGGCTGATGATTGTGCAGGGCAAGTACGAACCGAATCGGTTGATTCATGGCGCTATCGTGCTGGCGTCTGTGCGTCCGGAAAGCGAGCGAGAGCATTGCCGCGGCGTCGGCAAGGTTCGCCCTGTTTATCTGGCTTGGTCAAACTCCCGGCGACGTGCCTTCGCGCACTGTCGGTGACCGGAGGTTGGCGGCGGGTCACGTTGAATCTAAGTCGGTTGCCGTCCTGTGGGTATCCTTACTCTGGCTCAAGCACTTCGCGGAGTTGACGAGCCGCGGTTTCCGGGGCGACGGGGTTGATGTACACGCCGGCGCCGAGTTCAAACCCCGCGATCTTCGACAGCCGCGGAATCAACTCTAAACGCCAGTGATAGTGGTCCAGCGTCTCGGTGTCAAACGGGGCGGTGTGGATGACGTAATTGTAGTCGGGACGGCCCAACAACCGCTCGACCCCCCGCAACACGCGGTGCGTCAAACTCGCCGCCGCGCCCGACTGGCAACTCGTCGAGGTTTCATAACTGCTGGCATGGTTGCGCGGTAGCAACCAGACCTCGTAGGGAAACCGACTCGCGAAGGGACAGATCGCCACGTACCACTTCGACTCGGCCACCACGCGCGCGCAGTCGCCGCGCTCGCGGTCGATCAATTCGCAGTATACGCATCGACCATTGTTGGCGTAAAACTCCAGCGAACCGCGCAGCTCGCGTGCCACCGGCGCCGGTACACTGGGCAGCGTGATCAACTGACTGTGGGTGTGCGGCATCGAGGCGCCCGCGCCGGAGCCGACGTTCTTGAACACCATCGCGTAGCGGGCCCGGCCACTGCGGCGATGGTGGGCCAACCGTCCCGCGTACATGCGAAACGCGTCGGCAAGTTCGGCGACGCCCAACTCGGAGACGCTGCGGATGTGTCGGGGCGACTCGATGATCACTTCGTGCGAACCGATGGCCGGCTCGGCGACGAACCAGTCCGATCCCGCACTCGAGGACGCATCGACGTGCGACGACGCATCGCCCCCCAGGGACGTTGCCGGATACTTATTGGGAACGACGCGTACCTGCCACCCCGGCGCGTCCACCTCGGTGCCGTCGTACCTCAGGGCGGCCACTTCGCCCGGCGTAAGATGTTCGCTGCCTTCACAGAACGGGCAGTCCTCGACCGCCAGGTCGTCGTGCACCGCTTCGAACGCCCCCGGCCGCTGCGAGCGGCTCTCGGCGATGACGACCGACTGGCCGGTGACGGGGTCCCTGCGTAGTTCGGGCATCAACGGCGGGAACCGATCGTCTGTTGCCGCCGCCGCGCGGCGATTCGTTCATACAGCGACGCGTACTGCGCGGCACTACGGGCCCACGACCAGTCTTGCTTCATACCGGTCTCCATCAACGCCCGCCAACGACTCGGTTGGTGATACAGCGCACAGGCTCGCTGCGTCGCCTCGTCGAGGGCGTTCACACTGTAGTCGAAGATCTGAAAGCCTGTGGCCGTGCCGTCGGCGAGCGTCTCTTCGGTGGAGTTGGTGACCGTGTCGAGCAGGCCGCCCGTGGCGTGCACGATCGGCACGGTGCCGTAGCGCAGACTGTAGAGTTGGTTGAGCCCACAGGGTTCGTAACGGCTGGGCATGAGGAACATGTCCAGGCCGGCTTCCATCTGATGAGCCAGCGCGTTGGAGAACTCGAGCCGCACGGCGATGCGCTCGGGCTGTTCGGCGGCCAGGCGGGTAAGCGTCTCGTGGTAGTGCGGATCGCCCGTGCCGAGCAGCGCGAACTGGGCCGGCTGCGACGCGGGCCAGTGGTGGATCATGCCCACGATCAGGTCGAGCCCCTTCTGGTCGGCGAGCCGGCCGATGAATCCGATCAGCGGCACGTCGGCAACGGTCGGCAGGCCGAGCGTCTGCTGCAGCGCGGTCTTGCAGGCCGGCTTGCCCTCGCCGACGGTCTCGGGCGAGAACTGCGCGGCGATGTGCGAATCGACCGACGGGTCCCACACCCGATAGTCGACGCCGTTGATCACGCCGCTGAGCACGTCGCGACGGGACTGCAACACGCCTTCCAATCCGCAGCCGAGCGGCGCGGACTGGATCTCCTCGGCGTACTGCGGGCTCACGGTCGTGATCGCGTCGGCGAACACGATGCCCGTCTTCATCAGGTTGAGGTTGCCGTAGAACTCCATCTGGTGCCAGTTGAAGTACTTCCAGTCCAGCCCGGTCAGCAGCATGTCCCAGTGCCAGAACTGCCCCTGGTAGGCGAGGTTGTGGATCGTCAACAGCGAGGCGATCTGCTCGTAGGGGGGCACACCGGCGTACTCGGTCTTCAAATACGCTGGAATCAGGCCAGTCGGCCAGTCGTTGGCATGCAGCACGTCGACTTCCAGGTCGAGCAGCTCGATCGCCTCGATCACGGCCCGGCAGAAGAAGACGAATCGCTCGCTGTTGTCGATGTAGTCGACGCCGTCTTCGCGGTACAACTCGGCGCGGTCGAAGTATTCGTCCTGCGAGACGAAGTAGACCGGCACGTCGCTGTCCGGGAGCGTGCTCTGCAGCAGGCCGCCGGTGACCGTCTTGTTCCCAATCGGAATCGAGAAGCGGACGTCGGTCGGGTGAATCCGCTGGCCCGAGGCGTGGATGTGGCGATACGCCGGCATGATCAGCGACACCTGATGGCCGAGACGCCGCAGTTCGACGGGCAATGCGCCGCAGACGTCGGCCAGACCGCCGGTCTTGGCAAAGGGGACTGCTTCGCTGGTGGCCATCAATATGTGCATGAGAGAGACCTCAGAGTCGTCGTGGCCGCTCGCGCGCGAGACCAGCAGCGCGGGAAGCGTACCAACTCGGCCGACCCGTAAGGACAGTATGGCCGTTACAGGTGGAACTAGGCAAGTCGCCGCTCCGGTCCGCCCATTCCGCTTGCCTCGTTTCGCCAACGTGCCGGATGGTTGGTACCGCTACAATCGACCAACTCACAGCAACGCGTGCAGCCAATCGGCGGGGGAAATTCCCAGATCGCCACCGCCACGGACAAGCCGCAACGGACGTGCGGTTTACGACAGGTGGCACAAAGTCGGGGCCGCTATCCGCTACCAAACGACTGCCAGGGAGGGCGTGGTTCGAAGTATCCCAGGTGTGTCACTGCTGAGTTGGGGGGGGGCTGCCGTTCGGTGCAGCGGTTATCGTGACCTGGGCAGCCCGGCGGTTGGGAGAACTGCCGGCGGCGAGCTGCCGTTGGTGAGTTGCACCGCGGCGCGCTGGTGCTGCAGGAGACCGCGACCTGGCTGACGATCTTCGGTATCGTGCACCAAGAAAACATCGTCGAGACGACAAAGCGAGCGCGCCCCAAGATCAGGACAGCTCAGCGCTACTCATAGCGCTCCTTTGTACCACTCCACCAAGTCTTCGCGCAGCTTTTTCGCTTCGGAATCTCGAATGTACATCATGTGTCCCGCCTTGTAGTGTTTCACCTCGACTCGGTCTCGGTACTTGGGGGCGAGCATCAGGTGATCCTTGGTGTGGCGAAACGCGAACTGAGGCGTCGCCAGATCGTAGTAGCCACAGGCGACAAACAACTTCAGGTATGGGTTTTTGCTCATCTCCTCGCGAAGGGTCTCACTCGCGTCGACGTAGCGGTTTTCGAACTGGCCGTAATTCCAATTCTGCACCTGGCCTCCGAGTTCGTAGACGCGTTCGTCCTCGTACTTCAGTACACGTCGAAGGTAGTCGTTCATGCCGGCGCCGAACGCGCCGGTCATGGCAGCAGAGCTCGCATCGTAGCCGTATTCGTCGCCGGCGTCGTCACGATCGATTCCTTTGAAGCGGCTGTCAAAACGGCCGACAGTCATCCCCTCATCACGTAAGAGTTCTTTACCGAAGTTCCACATCTTGATCCGCAGCTTGCTATCGCGCACGTACTCCTCTGAAAGTCCCGTCAGCTTCGCAAACTTGGCGACGACCTCGTCGTATTTCTCTTCGGGCAGCGATGCCCCGAACAGCAGCCCCCGGGCGTAGGGGCCGTAGGCGAACTTTTCGGCACGAGCAACCACTTCTTCCAGCGGCAGCGACTGCAATTCTGGTGGCAACTGTTCGTGGTACCACGCTGTCGCCGTATAGCTGGGCAAGAACAAGATGTATGGGAGGTCGTTGTTGTTGGCGAACCTGATCGTGGAAAAGTCGACGACCGGGGAGATCATCACGATGCCGTTGAGGTACATTCTGTACCGATCCTGCAGCACGCCGCTCAGTCCGGCTGAGCGGACACCGCCGTAGCTTTCCCCCAGCACGAACTTGGGCGATTGCCAGCGGTTGTGCTTCGTAACGAAGTCGTGGATAAACTGCCCGACACTCTTCAGATCTTCTTCGAACCCATGAAACTGGGCAACGTCTTCGCCTTCTGCCGGGCGACTGTAACCGGTACTCACCGGGTCGATGAATACGAGGTCGGTGACGTCCAAGAGCGAGTGTGGGTTGTGCTCCGTGTGAAAAGGAGGGGCCGGCGGCGACGCGTCTTCCGGGATCAGCACTCTTTGTGGGCCGAGCATTCCCATGTGCAGCCATACGCTTGCCGAACCCGGCCCTCCGTTAAAGCAGAATGTGATCGGTCGGGATTCGACGAGCGCGTCATTGCGCGTGTAGACAATGGAAAAGAGGTGGGCCTTGACGTCTCCAGCATCGTCCTTCATTGCCAGTTTTCCGGCGGACGCCGTGTATTTGAACGTCTCGCCGCCAAGCGTAATCTCATGCTCGGTCGTGGTAGGGGGCGGAAGTTCTTCCTGCTTTTCGGTCTTCTCCTCCTCGTCTGCCAAAGCGATCGACACGGAAAGGACCAAGAGAGCGGCGAGTAGTGGCCAGCGAAAGTGTCGGAGCATGTGACACCAGGAGGGGGAGATGCAAATGGCAGTAGTGACGTCTTGGGAGTCCCCGATCCTAGACGGCGTTGCCTGCCAGCGCCAAGCAAGAAGCGCCGAAAGAAACGGCTAACTCCACTATCTGGCACAAAGGGAGAAGTATGCATACCAAACGGCGCGATGACACGCCTGGAGTTGCGTCGGGATCGAATGCCGCGGGGAGTTTGGGCAACTTCGAATGGGGCTCGTCGTGTTTCTGATTGCGCCCACGCTATCCGCAGACGTCCTCAAGACCGATGCGGCTTGGCGACATCGAAAAATCACGCCACTGCGTGGCGATAGGAAAAGCGTAAGAGGGTTAAAGCACCAAGGGCGATCCTAAAACCGCCTACGCATCAAGAGCCCAACGACGGCCAATGCCCCTAGCAGCATCGTACTCGGCTCAGGGACGGTTGCCACACGAAAACCCACGCTGTTGCCCTCGAGCGCCGGGTAGAAGAGGCTCCGGTAGTCGGCGTGCAGGTTGCTGGCGCGGCTGAGGAACGACCCGCCCCGCAAGCCGCGGAAGGAAGAACTAATGACCGCTTCGTTCCACTCCCACACGTTGCCGCCCTGGTCGAACGTGCCGTAAGGGCTCGTGCTGTTTTCCCACTCGCCTACGCTGGTCATGTAGTACGGACTGCCGATGCCGTCTGGTCCTCCGTCCCCGTCGTAGGTCGCGTAATTGCCTGGGTCTGTTACCCCATCAGCAAACGGCGTGGCCGTCCCACTGAGATTCCCGTTGTTGTTCACGTAGCCTGGCGCTGTATTGCTGCTAGTGGGATAGTCGAAGTAGGCGTCTGTGTTGGGGTCGTAGTAGGCCGCCTTGTACCACTCGTCTTCGCTGGGGATCCAGTACTTCGCGCTGGCCGAGCGGACTTCGTCCGTGCCGCTGCCGATCGTGTACGCGCCGCTCTCCGTGTCGCCGCTCCCCTGGCCATTGTGGAGCCAGTTGGTGAACCGCATTGCGTCGAAGAACGAAACGTAGTTCACCGGCCGGTCAAGCCAGTTATTGTCACCTCCCTTGACCGAATAGACGTAGGGATCGCCGACCGTGCCTGCCCCCGTACGGTCGATGCCGCCATAGGTCGAAGCCATCCCTCCGCTGTAGAGGACAAAGGGGTCACCTACCGTGGCGACCGCGTTGAGGAACTCCATGTACTGCGCGTTGGTCACTTCGTGCTTGCTGATGCGGTAAGTGTGATCGACGCCGCCGAAGCCGGCTGGGTCATACCGGGTGTCCGGCGCATTGCCCGGATTGCCGACAGTGGCCCAGTCGAAGGTGACTTTTGCGTTCGCCGACGTACAGCAGCACGCTACCAAAAAGAACGCCACCCAGGCCAATCGCATGATGTTTGCCTCCTTTGAGATGCTCCCGATCGCCGGCGGCCCCAAGTTGCCAGCGATTCACTCTGTCCGCGCTCTAGCTTACTGGCCGAACTTGCACGGGTCAAACAGATTCCAGGGGTCACGGCGGCAGTCCCAAGAAAGTGCCCATCGAGACTTCGTACGCCCCGGATGCAATCCTTTGAGACAATGCCGTTGGCAGGCCTGTCCAAACGAGGGGGCAACTCGGCTGCCGCCGTCAGTAGACAGAATCGTCACCGCCCGAAGTCTCGGCCGACTCGTCCATCTCGTAGCTACCGGCGGCTCACTTGGCGCTGTCGATGAAGGCGGCCATGCCGTCGAAGGCGGCTTTGAGATTGTCCATGCTCGTGGCGAACGAAAGTCGGGCGTAACCCTCGGCGCCGAACGCCGAGCCCATCACCGTGGCGACGCCCTGCTGGTCGAGCAGGCCGAGGCACCAGTCGCTGGAATTGTCGATCGTGGTGCCGCCGTACGACTTGCCCAAGTGCGCTTGAATGTTCACGAAGGCGTAGAACGCCCCGTCCATTTCGCCGCAACTGAGCCCGTCGATCTCGGCGATCCGGCTCGTCACGTAGTCGCGCCGCTTGGCGAACTCGAGGCACATCTCGGCAACGCATTCCTGCGGACCTTCCAGTGCGGCGATGGCCGCGTACTGGCTGATGCTGCAGGGGTTCGACGTCTCCTGGCTTTGCACCTTCGACATTGCCTTGGCGACCTCGACCGTCGACAGCGTCCAACCGATCCGCCAGCCGGTCATGGCATAGGTCTTGCTGACGCCGTTGACGATCACCGTGCGATCGACCAGTCCGTCGCGCACCGTGGGGAAACTGGCAAAGCGGTTGTCACCGTAGATCAGCCGTTCGTAAATCTCGTCGGTCACCACGATCAGATCGCGCTCGATGGCCACGTCGGCCAGCGCGGCGAGCTCCTCGGGCGAGTACATCGAACCTGTCGGGTTGCTCGGCGAACACAGCAGCAGCACCTTCGTGCGCTCGGTCACCGCCTCGACAAGCTGCTCGGGCAACAGTTTGAAGTTCGACTCTTGCGTCGTCGAGACGATCACGGGCACACCGCCGGCCAATCGCACCAACTCGGCGTAGCTCACCCAATACGGCGCCGGAATGATCACTTCGTCGCCGGGGTCGCAGAGCACGGTGAAGACGTTGTGCAGCGAGTGCTTGGCGCCGTTGGACACGACGACCTGCTCGGGCTTGTACTCGATGCCGTGCGTGGCGGCGTAGTGCCGGGCAACGGCGGCGCGCAGCTCGGGGATGCCGGGGGCCTGGGTGTAGTGTGTGTGGCCGGCCCGCATTGCCTCGACCGCGGCCTGGCAGATGTGGTCGGGCGTGGCAAAGTCGGGCTCGCCCAGGCTGAGGTCATAGACCGTCCGTCCCGCGGCACGCAGTTCCTTGGCCTTCGTCGCCATCGCAATCGTGGCCGAAGGTTCCAGGGCCTGGACAACTTTTGAGATCACGGACATGACAATTCAGCTCCCAAACGGAAATACGTGAACCTAGCGCGTCAATTACCCCCGGAACGCACCCCCACCCCCGGGCAAGAACTCCCGCGGTGGCGGTCGCCATGATAGGAGGCCCACCGTCGCTTTCAAAGGGGCGGCCCGCCGAAGTCATGCAATTATTCCCGCCCGGCAACCGTGCGCCACCGCAACGTCCCACGCCACCCGCCGCGTGATGACACCACATCCGCCGCAAACGTTCAGGCGACGGGAGCGTACAGGCGAAGATCGACCAAGCCACCCCTAAACCCCTAAAACCTAAGCCCCGAATCCCCTAATTAAAAATCCTCAGGAACTCGCGGCCCTTAAAGATGTTGTAGGCGTCGTCGGGACCGATGGGGTGACGCGTCGAACCGGCGGCGATCCAGATCGGAGCACTCCCCTCGGCCATCTGGCTGCCGGTGACGATCACCGTTCCCGGCTGGCCACCCCGCGAGGCCGTCGACACGATCACCCGTTCGCCGAAGAAGTTCGCCAGCTTCGCCGGCTGCGGATCCTCGAACCCGAGGTCGGCCAGCAAGCGCACCAACTCGCCGAGGTGGCCGCGTTCGGCCTCGCTAAGTTCGGCGACGCCGCACTCCGTGATTTCGTCGTGCTGGGCGTGCCAGCCGGCGAAGTAGGCAAAAGCGTCGGACGTGGGAAGGTCCAACAGGTCGACGCTCGTGGCGTGGGTCACTGGGCCGACGATGCCCAACCCCGTCAGTTCGCCTTGCGGCATCGCGTAGGTGTAGCTGAGCAGGGTGCAGTCGACGGCGTCTTCATAGCCGGGCCAGTGTTGCGTGACGGCCTCGACCAGTTCGACCGACGTAGGCGGGAAGCCGAACTGGCTCGGTTCGGCCAGCCAGGCGGCCAGAGTGCCGGCGGCTCGCGCCGCGCGGCTGCGACACTCGGGGTCGACCGAATCGAGCTCGTCGAGTTCTTCCAGGTACGCCAGTGCCCGGCAGCGGGCGGCTGGATCGGCGGCGGCGCGGACCAAGGTCTCGACACCGGAGCGTTCGCCCAGCCGCGCCAGCGCCGCGGCCGCTTCCACGACCACGCGGCGGTGCGGCACATCAAGCGCCTGGTACAACTTGCCGACGTGCTGCCGGGCGCCGATCCAGGCCAGCGCTTCAGAGAGCCCCGCCGCCAACGCCACCGAACGCGCGATCGCCTGTTGCGTGTGGCGTCGCGATTCGGCGTCGCCGGCCGAGCTCGCGGCGGTCTCAGCCAGCTTCGAAAGCCGTTCGGCCAACTCGCCCAGCAAGGCCGCCAGTTCGTCGACCCGTTCGGCGGCCGGATGAGTCGAAACGACTCCTTCGCGGAGCATGCGATGCGAAAGGTCGAGCACCACGGCGGCCACGACCGGGTGCGCCAACCCGTCCAGCAGCCGGGGGAACAAGGCAGCCACATCGGCCGGGGGCTGACGAAACAGCGGTTCGACGGCCCAGTCGATTGCCTCGTCGGCCTGCGGCGGATCACTCACGAGCAGCCGGGAAAAACGCTCCAGGGCGTCGGTTCCGCCGTCGACAGCCAGCCAGCGCAGTAGCTGATGACGCGTGCGACTTTGGCGGCCTAGCGCACCGTAGAGCCGCTCGAGCGCATCGAGCGATTCGCCGGCCAGATGTGCGGCATCCGCCGGGCCGCGCTGTGACCAATCGGTGACCGCCGATGCGAGTACGTCGCCGATCAGCGCATCGCCAGCGGTCGCGGCCCCGGCGTTCGTCGTCGTGGCAAGCGCTGAAAGTTGCCCGAGCCCTGCGGCGCGTTCGGCCGGTGAGGTGGTATCGTCGGCAAGGGCCGCACCGCAGGTATGCGCGGCCTGGTGGGCGCTGCGCCGTTGGTTGTCATTGAGTGAGGCGTACCGGGCACAGGCGTCGCTCAACCGGCTGAATGATTCCGCGAATTCGCTCATGCGTCGCATTGTGTGTTCGGGGTGAACGTCGCGTCAAACCCCGCGCGGTCGTGCGCCGCGACGTGGCTGCGCTGCGACCACCATTGATCTCCGCTGACCTCCGCCCTTTTCGAGCGGGCTGGTGGTCAAGACATCGCCGTTCGTCCATCGCGCAGTCCAAATTGGCGCGGTCCGACGTCGGCCACTGCGCTTTCGGTATCGCGCCATTCGAGTGGCAACCCCACGTCCTTTCGCGCGACAAGTGGCCGTGGCCGCGCGGGTGCTGCGGCGTCCCCTGAGGCCGGTGCCAAAAAAAGTCGTTGCCGAATGTGTCAACTCGACTTGACGTGAAACAGCGAAAAATGATTCAATGCGCGGAGTTGGGCGCTTCGGCGGCACTTGGTAACCGTACCAAGTGACCACGTCGAGCGAAGCACGGATGCCAAGGCGAGTCAGCGAGACCTAACATCTTGCCCGCATCGGCGACCCTTCCCGCATCGGCGACGTTGACGACTGACCAGTTTTGCCTGGGCGGACGAGCGACAGGCCGAGCCAGCGGGAACGACGGACGAGTCATGTTTTCCGAGCGACGTTTTCACGGCGGACAATCAACAAACGAGAACGGTCAACAGTTTTCAGTGGTCGGCCCGCGGTCGCGGAGCGAAGCGCCGACCCATATGCGGTTCACCCAGGTGGGGTGCTGACCCGTTTCCGAACCAATTTTGGAGTTTGGACTGAGAGCCGAGTTCTCGCGTTGCCCTCTGGTGGGATGCCAGGGGCGGCGCGTTCTGATCAGCGCACCAGACACGTACATCGTGGCCCCGACGTCGTGGTTTTTTGATCGTCGCACAGCAGTCGATCGCGTCGGGGAAGTCGTTCCTGCCCGCCTTGGGTGCCCTTGGGCGGAGCGAGTCATCAAGCGATTATGGGTACCCTGCTACAAGGAGCCAAGGAAATGGCAGTAAGTCGGAAGAAGAAGGCCGCTAAGAAGGCTACGAAGACGAGCACGAAGCGGTCTCCCAAGAAGCGTGCCACGAAGAAGAAGGCCGCCAAGAAGGCGAAGCGTTCTCCCAAGAAGCGCGCCACGAAGAAGAAGGCGACCAAGAAAAAGGCCGCCAAGAAGGCCAAGCCTTCGACCAAGAAGCGCGCCACCAAGAAGCGCGCGACGAAGAAGGCCGCGGCCGCTTAGTAGGCCGACCGCCAGGTCGCGGTGACGTGACCTGGTATGAAACCTCGACGGGCCGCCCCGCGCCTCGACTAAGTGGCGCCGGGGCGGCCCCGTTTTGAGTTCCCCGCGGACCGTTGGCATCGCCGGACCGTTGGCATTGGAGCTGCACCGTGAAAGGGCGACCGCCGGTCCCCCCCGCGTTGCTCAAAACGCCGCGTCATGCTACCGTGTGGCGTATTCTCCCCTGTACTGGCCCATCAAAAAAGTCGGCCGACGCTCCATCCATCTGTGAGATCCGCGGTTTGCCCGAGAAGCGACGAAGGCGACGGAAAAGCACCTCAGCCACCGATACTCCGGCCGTCGAAGCCGCCGGGGCGAGCGGGTTCGCTTCGCTGGGACTCTCGGCGGCGACGCTCGAGGCGCTCGGGCGCGCCGGTTATGAACAGCCGACGCCGATCCAGCAGGGCTTGATACCGTTGGCGATCAGCGGCGTCGACGTCCTGGGACAGGCCCAGACGGGCACCGGCAAGACCGCCTCGTTCGTGATCCCCATCCTCGAACGGCTCGACCCTCGCCAGGAAACGCAGTCGCCGATGCAGGCGATCTGCCTCGTGCCCACCCGCGAACTGGCCGTGCAGGTCACCGGCGAGTTCGAGAAGCTGTCGCACGGCCGCAAGGTCAGCACCATCGCCCTGTACGGCGGCAAGCCAATCCGCAATCAGATCACCAAGCTCAAGCGCAAGCCCGAGGTCGCCGTCGGCACCCCTGGTCGAGTGCTCGACCACATCGGCCGCGGCACCCTCGATCTGAGCGGCGTCCGTATCGTCGTGCTCGACGAAGCCGACCGCATGCTCGACATCGGTTTTCGGCCCGACATCGAGAAGATTCTCCGCCGCTGCCCCAGCGAGCGCCAGACGCTGTTGCTCAGCGCCACCGTGCCGCCGCCGGTCGAACGGCTCGCCCGGCGGTACATGAAGGATCCCGAGACGCTCAACTTCTCCCCCAAGGACATCTCGGTCGAGACCATCGACCAGTACTACTTCACGGTCGACAACGACCGCAAGTTTCCGTTGCTCTTGAAGTTGATGGAGCGGGAACAGCCGCAGCAGTCGATCATCTTCTGTCGCACGAAGCGTCGCACGGACCGCATTGCCCGACAACTGGGCGAACACGTCAAGAACGTCAGCGGCATGCACGGCGACCTGGCCCAGAACGTGCGCGATCGGGTGATGACACGGTTTCGCGAAGGCAAGATCGCAGTGCTCGTGGCGACCGACGTCGTCGGGCGCGGCATCGACGTCTCCGGGATTTCGCACATCATCAACTTCGACATCCCCGAGTTCTGCGATGACTACGTGCACCGCGTCGGGCGCACCGGGCGGATGGGACGCGAAGGCGTCGCCTACACCCTCGTCACCCCCGAAGAGGGCCCCGAACTGACGCGGATCGAGATGCGGATCAATCGTCTGCTCGAACGCGTCGAACTGGACGGTTTTCAGGCGACCTCGACCGCGCCGAAAGTGCCGTTGGTCGCACCCGGCGCCGATGCCGCTAAGGCCGACGATGCCAAAGCTGACGGCGAATCGGCCGGGGAGGCCGAGGCCGTCAAAAAGCGACCGCCCCCGCCGGGCCGCCGTGTCCGCCGTCACCGCCGCGCGCTGTGATCACCTATCGCGGTGGCCGGTCCGACTCGTGATCGTACGCCATGAGGCGGTCGAACGTCGGGCCGCCAATTCTGTTGCCAGTGCTCTGCTGCGCCCGATCACTATGTACGCCTGCACACAGAGCGACGCGCTGTCCCGCTGGCCTTTCGGCCGCTTGCGCGTAGGATGGGGCGGAACCAAAAACGCCCTTCCAAGAAACGCTGATGTCGTCTCCCCATCGTTATCTGTTGTTGCAGGTCCGCAACGCTGAAGATCCGATGCGGACCCAGGAAGTCGCCTGTTTCGCCCGCGCGCTTGCCTGCGATGCGGCGCAGATCGACGTGCACGACCTGCTGGCCGGGGCACCTTCACAGTCGGCCGTCGCCAGGGCCGACGCGCTGCTCTTTGGCGGCAGCGGAGACTACTCCGTCGCGGCCACAAACGACCCCTGGCTCGACGCTACACTCGTCGTACTCAAACACCTTATCGAGACCGGCAAACCGACGTTTGCCTCGTGCTGGGGGTTCCAGGCGATCGCCCGCGCGCTGGGCGGCACCTGTGTGCACGATCCCAGCCGCGCCGAGGTCGGTTCGATTGAACTCGCGCTCACCGAGGCCGGCCGGTCCGACCCCGTTTTCGGCGCGCTGCCGGATCGGTTCATCGGACAAGCGGGCCACTACGATCGCGTCGACCGCCTGCCGCCGGGGGCGATCCTGCTGGCTTCAAGCGAGCGCGTTCGCAATCAGGCCTTCACACTTACCGGTCGCCCCGTCTACTGCACGCAGTTCCACCCGGAACTCGATCGGCGGGCCTTGCTCGAGCGGCTGGAGAACTACCCAAGCTACGTCGATCGCTACTGCGGTCAAAGCCTTTCCGAGTTCACCCGGCGTTCGTGCCGCGACGCCCCTGACTCCGACCGCCTGCTCCGTCGTTTCGTCGTACAGATGCTCGATGCGCCGACGAGGCCGTAGCAACTCAGCCGTGGCGGCTCGCGGCACCGGTTTCGGCAGCATTTGTCTCAGTCGTATTTGTCCCGGTCGCACCGCTCTCCTTGA
>JAGQPT010000252.1 GCA_020426575.1 Planctomycetales bacterium | reverse complement strand
GGCAAGGTCCAGGCGGCGTCGACCGTTTCCCGCGCGCTGGCCAACGCGCTCGTCGCGCGCTTTGCCGACGTAGCGGATGGTGACGGCGACAGAGGACTGGACGACGTGTTGCTGGCCGCCTGGGCGACGATGGTGCGTCGTTTTGCGGCGGCCGAACGCTTCCTCGTCGAGACCGTGCACGACGGGCAACGATTGGTGCTGCCGTGCGATGTCAGCGGCGCCCCGTCGATCGTTGAACTCGCCCGTCGAATCAAACACGTCAGGCAGACGGTACGAGAAGCCGGCCCGGCCGTTGTCCACTGGGTCGCCGAGCGTCCTTGCCAGATCGGGTTCAACGTGACCGGTGAAGACGCGACGTGCGACCTGGCACTGTCGTGGTCGCGGGGGCGCGACGGCGACGTCGAACTCACAATTTCCGCCCCGGCGGATCGATTCGAGTCGACCACTCTCGCGAGAATCCTCGCGAATCTGGCCACGTTACTCGAGGCCATGGTCGTATGTGCCGACCAGCCGGTCACGTTGCTACCGATCATTGCCGATGCCGAGCGACGACAACTGCTCGTCGGCTTCAACGACACGGCGGCCGATTACCCGGGCGGTTGCGTCCACGAGTTGATCGAAGCGCAAGTGGGGCGGACTCCCGAGGCCGTTGCCGCCGTTTTCGGTGACACATCGCTCAGTTATGCCGAGCTCGACCGACGGGCCAATCGATTGGCGCATCGGCTGTTGGCGTTGGGGATCGAGCCGGACGACCTGGTTGCGGTCTGCGTCGAACGATCGCTCGATATGCTCGTGGCCGTGCTGGGCGTGATGAAGTCGGGCGGAGCCTATGTGCCGCTCGATCCGGCGTATCCCGATGAGCGGGTCCGCTACATGCTCGACGACGCCTCGGCCAAAGTGCTGGTGACGCAGACGCACTTGTTGGGTGACGTGGCTGGCGCGTCGCTACGGCGCATCGACCTGGACTCCGACTGGGACGTCGAGTTGGATGCCGCGGCGGACGGGAAGCCCGCGACGGGCGTCGGTGCCGATCACCTCGCCTACGTGATCTACACCTCCGGCTCGACCGGTCGCCCCAAGGGGGTCGAGGTGCCACACCGCGGAGTGGTGAACTTTTTGGTGTCGATGGCTCGTGAGCCGGGGTGTGACGCTGCGGATGTCGTGCTCGCGGTGACCACTCTGTCATTCGACATTGCCGTGCTGGAATTGTACCTGCCCTTGTCGGTGGGCGGCCGGGTCGTGATTGCCACGAGGTCCGAGGCCCACGACGGTAGGCGACTCTCCCAGCTTCTCCAAGCGCACGAAGTCAGCTTGTTGCAAGCGACCCCGGCCACTTGGAGGCTGCTCATCGAAGCCGGCTGGCAAGGACGCGCCACGCTGACGGCTCTTTGCGGTGGCGAGGCGATGCCACCGGAACTGGCCCGCGAACTGGTGGCGCGCGTCGGTCAACTCTGGAACATGTATGGCCCGACTGAGACGACGGTCTGGTCGACGGTCTGTCACATCGACGGCGCGACACCGATTTCGATTGGTCATCCGATCGCCAACACGCAGATCCGCATGTTGGACGCGAATCGGCAGTTGGTCCCGATCGGCGTGCCCGGCGAACTATGTATCGGCGGCGACGGTGTCGTTCGCGGTTACCACCTCCGTCCCGACCTGACAGCCGAACGTTTCATTGCCGACCCGTTTGCCGAATTGAACGACCGCAGTGTGGCAGGCGCGGGTCGCTCCGAGCCACGGTTGTATCGCACGGGAGATCTGGCGCGTTACCTCGACGACGGCACGATCGAGTTCCTCGGCCGTCTCGACAACCAGGTGAAAGTTCGCGGCTTTCGCATCGAGTTGGGCGAGATCGAGGCGGTGTTGGCCGACGCGGACGGTGTCGCCCGATGTGTCGTCGTGGCCCGACCGGACGATCGCGGCGGACATTTCTTGGCGGCCTACTACACGGCCGAGTCACCCGACGGGCCGCCGATCGACCAGCTTCGCTCGACTTTGGCTAGGCGGCTGCCGGACTACATGGTGCCAGCGGCGTACGTGCGTCTCGACGCGCTACCGCTTACGCCCAACGGCAAGATCGATCGCAAGGCGCTGCCCGAACCGGGCGTCGAGGCGTACGCCACCTCGACCGCGTACCGCGAAGCGACGACGCCTCTGGAACAATTTCTCGTCAAACAGTGGCAGGCCGAGCTGGGCTTGCCACGAGTCGGTGTCGATGACAATTTCTTCGAGCTGGGTGGCGACTCTATCCGCGGTGCTTCGCTCATCAACCGAGTTCAGCAGCGGCTCGGTGAATTCCTCTACGTCGTGGCGTTGTTCGACCACCCGACCGTGGCCGACTTTGCCGACTATTTATGCGAAGCCTATGCCGACGCCGTGTCGCAGTGTTTCGACGTCAGCGAGTCGCGCACCCAATTCGCATCGGCCGACGACGCGCCGGTCGACGAGCGGGCAATCGCCCAGTTGCGCGCCGTGATCCCGGCGCGCAC
Organism: Planctomycetales bacterium; assembly: GCA_020426575.1. Taxonomy (GTDB): domain Bacteria; phylum Planctomycetota; class Planctomycetia; order Pirellulales; family JAEUIK01; genus JAGQPT01. Next base: position 12,074 of record JAGQPT010000252.1, on the reverse strand, counting down.
GCCGCCGGTGTCCAGCGATACGGCGCAGTCGAACCCACCCGCGGTCTTCATCCTTTCGTCGCCGCGCTCCGGCACAACGTTATTGCGGGTGATGTTGGCCGGCCATCCGCGGTTGTTTGCACCGCCCGAACTCGAATTACTGGGCTTTGCCACGCTGGCCGAGCGCAGCGCCAGCCTGGCGGGGCGCTATGCGCTGTGGGCCGAGGGGACGCTACGTGCGCTGATGGAACTCGAGGGCTGCGATGCCGACGAGGCCCGTCGCGTGATGGACAACGCCGAGCGCCGTGGGCTCACGACGGGACAGTTCTACGGCGAGCTACAGGCGAGATTGGGCGAGCGCATCCTGGTCGACAAGTCAACCACTTATGCCCTGGACGTCGAAACACTGCGTGCTGCCGAACAGATCTTTGCCGGTGCGCGTTACATCCATCTGACGCGTCATCCGGCGGGGATGATTCGTTCGTTCGAAAAGGTCCACCTCGACCAGGTCTTCTTCCGTTACGAACACAACTTCTCGCCGCGCCGGCTTGCCGAGCTCATCTGGAACGTCTGCCACGAGAACATTCTCAGCTTCCTAGCCGACGTGCCGGCCGAGCGAAAGTGCCGCCTGCAGTACGAGGAAGTGGTCCGGGAACCAGAGGCGGCGATGCGCGAAGTCTGTGCGGTTGTCGGCATCGACTATGATCCTGCGATGATCGAACCGTATCGCGACAAAGAGGCCAAGATGACCGATGGCCTGCACGACGTGTCGACGATGTTGGGCGACATGAAGTTTCATCAGCACGGCCGCATCGACCCCCGGCTTGCGGAAACGTGGAAACAAGCGGCGCTGCTCGAATCGCTGGGCGAACCGACGCGTCGCACCGCGCTGTGGCTGGGGTACGAACTGCCGACGGCCCAATCCGTCGGGGTGCCGGCAGACGACTCGGCGTCACATTCGCCCGTTCCCACGGATCTGAAATGCGTCGTGGGCATTCAGCCGGGAGGAGCGCAGACGCCGGTGTTTTTTGTGACCGGCGGTGGTGGCGGCGTGTTCATTTTCGAGCCCCTGGCGCGGCGGCTCGGCGCGGAAAGGCCGGTCTTTGGTATCCAGCTACCCGGCGTTGCCGGTCGCGACGAGCCGATCGACAGTATTCCCAAAGTCGCCAGCCATTTGCTGGCGGAAGTCCGACGTGTGCAGCCGCACGGGCCCTACGTGTTGGGCGGACTGTGCGCCGGCGGTTCGATCGCCTTCGAGATGGCACAGCAACTGCGCCACGCTGGGGAGACGGTCGCGTTGCTCGTACTGATGGACACCTGGCGTCCGTCACGGCGCAGCGCGCTGTCGCGGCAGGCGATGCGATGGCCCCTGTTGCGCCGCGCCGGTGTTCACGTCGAGGCCCTCCGGCAGCGCAACGCCCGACAACAGCTCGCCTACGTTCGTCGCATTTGGGCGAAATTCCGCCAGCGCGGGTATCGCTTACGGCGCCGGCGTAACGGCCAGGCGCGCGCGACACAGGAGTCCGCCTGGCAGGATCGCCTCAAACACGCCAACCAAACTGCCCAGGCGACGTACGATCCCCAACCCTACGCCGGCAAGATCGTGCACTTCATCCAGGGCGCGTCGCCGATCGTGTCGCCGCGCGATGCCCGGGCGCGCTGGCAGGAACTCGCCGAGCAACCGATCGAAGTGCACGTCGTGCCCGGCAGCCACGTCGGCATCCTCGGCGAAGACAACGTGGCAGAATTGGCCGACCTTTTGCAGCGCTACCTTGCCGAGCACGCCGACGGTGCCTCAAGGATGACGCCGTAGACGAACGGGCCACCGCACGCTCAGCGGCCGCAGGCTCTTTTGAGCACGTCGTAGAAAGTAGCCGCGCAGTTGGACCAACGGAACATGTCGAGTCGGGCGAGGCCGCGTTGAATCAACTCTTCGCGGTAGGTCGGTTCCCGGTGGAGCCGGATGATCGCCGCGGCAAAATCCTCGGCTGACCTGGGAGGCACGAGCACTCCGCCATCGGCCACGAATTCGACGTTGGCTTCGATCCGCGAGGCAACCGGCACCGAGTGTTGGGCGATGGCCTCGATCACCGGCAGCGGGCCCGCTTCGAGCACACTCGTACAGAGCAGACAGAGTGAACGTCGCAGCATCGCGTCGAGTTGTTCTCGCCCACAGAAGCCGCACCAGGTGATGAGATCGGCGACTTTGAGCTTGTCAGCGAGTTGTTGAACGTCGGACCAACCCGTGCGGCCGGGACTGCCGGCCACGTTGAGGTGCCAAGGGACGTCCGGTGCGCGACGGACCAATTCTGCGATCGTGCGGATCATCGTCGTGTTGTCTTTGTGCGGGTTGGCACTTTGGATGGCCATCAAATCGGGACGACCGTCGAAGGCCGTCGACATCTGCTTGGCCTCGTCGATGACGGCGTCGTCGAGGCCGTTGCGGACGACGTAATTGCGCGGCGACGAGGCGGGCACAAACCGTTCGGCTTGATGGCGAAGAAAATCGGACACGAAGACGTTGGCCGTTGCGCTGCGAAGCGCCTTGCGGGAACTCCAGTCGCGGACGCGGTTCGTGAGGCCCCGGCTCGGTTCGACTTCGAGGTCGTCCGTGATGAATCGCCAGAGATTGTGGTGGTGCACCACCTGGGGGCGCGGCAGCCCGAGCAGGTAGTGATTGTTTGTCACAACCACGTCGGCATCGAAGCGGTGGACAAATCGACGAAAGTGATTGTTTTGCCAGAGGAAGTTGGCCCAGGCCCCCTCGCCGGCGCGGACGAGTTCGAGTTGACAACCCGCGTCGGTCGCGTGGATCAATTCGTACGTTTCCGGATCGCCGGCTACGATGGCGATTTCCAGATCACAGTTGATCTGGCGCCAGCCCTTGAGCAGGCCAACCAGCACGGTCAGACCACCGCCGGGTTTCGTCGGAATCGCATTGATGAGAAGTTTCATGGAGTTGGATCGGTCTGGGGGAAAAAGTTTCGTCGCGCGGCTGGCGTTCAGGCCAAGGGGCGCGCGGTTTATTCGAGTGAGGCGAACAGTTGTTCGATGCAGCGAACCGGTTCGCTGCGCTCGCGCCAGGCGTCGGCAAGCTGCGCTGATTCGTGGCCCATCGCCGCGAGTCGCTCGGGCTGAGCCGCGGCGGCGTACATGGCCTCGCGCCAGGCCTGCGTGTCGTTCGAGGCCAGCGCCATGCCACTGCGACCGTCGACGACCAGGTCGCCGGCGGCGCCCACGTGCCGGTGACAGAGGACCGGCAAACCGGCTGTGGCCGCTTCATTGATGACCAGGCCCCAGTTTTCCCGGGCACCGCTGGCGAGCACCAGGGCGTCGGCCGCGGCGTACCATTGGGGCAAATCGCCCGGTTCGACGCTACCAACGAGGTGCAGACGTCCCGCAAGGCTGTCGCCGTAGCGCTGACGCAGATTCGCCTCTTCGGGGCCGCTGCCGACGACGATCAACCCCGCGTGAGGCGGACAGTCAGCGAGTCCCTCGCACAGGCGGTCGAGGTGCTTCAGCCCGATCAACCGACCGACGTAGAGGAAGTTGAGCGTCGTCTCGATCCCGTGGGCGGCGAGCAGACTGTGCCGCTCGTCCACGCCGATCGTTCGGGCGGCCGCGAAACGATCGTAGTCGATCCACTGCGGCCACCAGCCTTCCTGTGCTGGTCGCATGCCGTACCGCTGCCAGAACTCGCGGTTGAAGCGGCCGCTGATGAGGCAACGGTGGGCGGCTTTGACGTGGCGGGGGAGCCGAATCCGCCGGACGGTGTACTTGGCCCAACCCTTGTGGCGGTCCGTCCAGATCGAACTGTCCGAGCGCAGGCAGTAGGGAACGCGACGCTGCCGGGACCAGGCCATTACGTCGCGGGCGGCTTTCTGAGCGTAGCCGCCGACGACCACCACGCTGGGGTCAAGCGAACCAAGCAGGCCGACGATCTCATCAGCCGCAATCCCGTTGAGGTCGGCCGGTGCGTCAAGACAATGAAAGGGGCAGACGTCGGGAAAGCTGGGGCGCCAACTGGCGCTCTGCCACTCCGAGGCGATGAAGATCAGGTGGACACGATCCGGGCCCAGCACCGTGGCGACTCGGTCCATTTCCGTGTTGCGATTTGGACTGGGCGTCGCAACGACGTAGACGATCCGCTCGGCCATGGCGTGGTGTGGTTCCGGAATACGGGGCGTCGGACGAGCAGGGCGGCGGCGACGGTCAGACGCTACGAGGCAAGACGGCCAGGGCGCGACCACCCATCAGGCATGTGCGGCGGCACGAGTGGTCCCCTGGGCGGGCGACGCGAACTGGGACCGCCACCATTGAAGGTACATTCTTCGTGCCCGCGTGAGGCGCTTTTGCAGGGCGTCGGCGTCGTGAATTCGGTGCAACCGGATCGTCATGGCGAGGGTCACAACGAGTGTGATGGTGGAAAGGTCGCTCGGCGACGAGGCACCGGTCGAGACCATGCCGTTGAGCAACGTGGCCCCCATTATGCCGAGCATCAGCCTGCCGTACTCGGCGATTTCCGGATCGCCCTTGATCAGCACCAGCTTGAACGCTGCCAGGAAGCCAAAGCCGATCGCGGTTGCAAAAAAGATCAACCCCGGCAGGCCGGCGTCGTGCCACACCATGAGGAACATGTTGTGAAAAGTGCGGCCCCGAACGATTTTTTCGCGTTCCTGGCGGCTCGAACCGGGCCCTTTGCCGAGGATCGGGCTTTCCATACAGACTTTTAAGGCGTCGGCCCAAATCTCGGTACGGTTTGACGTGCTAGTGCTGAAAAAGCGTGACATCACGAATTCGGTCTGCGCGCGGTTGACGCCGGCCGACTTGTAAACCACGAGCGCGGCCAGGCCGACGGCGCCGAACGCCAACGAGACCTTGCCCATTTGCGAGCGGAACATCAGCGGGGCACAACCCGCCAGTCCGGCGAACGTACCGCCGCGTTGCCCCGACGAGATCAGCGTCAGCACCATCACGACAAACACGCCGAGGCAGACGGCGCGGAAGACCATGTTCCATTTCCGCAGCACGCCCCAGAGCACAAACGGCAGGAAGAGTCCACCGGTCTGCACGAACACGCCGGGCGAGACGTTCGAACCGGAGAACCGTTCACCCCCTTCCACTCCGCTGGCCAACTGTTGCAAGCTCAGAGCGCCCATCACTCCCCAGCAAACGCCGGCAACGATGTACGCCGTGCACATGCGAGCCACGTCGTCGCGCGTTTGCATCGCATCGGCAAGAGTCAACGACGCGAAAAAGAGTGCGGCGAGGATCGCCCCCTGCTGCAACGAGAAAATCGGGTGAATGGCAAACACGCACATCGACAGAGACGTGGCGACGTAGAGGCCAAACAGCGTCAACGGCTTTCCCGGGTTCGTACGTGTGAAGAAGACCCCCAGGGCGATCAGGATGATCATCAGCCAGCGCGTGAGCGCGCCAGCCGAGTCGAGCGACGGCCAAACCGAACCGGAGAACGACGCCCCGAAGAGCATGAGTCCGAAGAGGATGGCCCAGCGGCGAAACAGCGCCAGGCCGATGACGACGACCAACCCGAAAAACGCCCCCGCCAGCAACAGCGGATCCGCCTCGGACATGAACGTCATCAGCTTGGCGTACAGGCCAGCCTGGGAATAGAATTCGGTAACTTGTGTGTTCATGCGATGACCTCGAAAGGCGTCACGGCAACTGGGCAGCGACGCGGGTCGCACCCGCGCCGTGACGTCGTCGGCGTCAGGAAGCCTCGCTGGCGACGTTGGCGCCGGCGGGCCACTCGTACTCGGGAATGTGTCGTTTCAGTTCCGCACGCACTTCTTCGGCCGGAGCGTGCATGACGGCGGCCAGGGCGTCGATCGAGGCCCGCACCTCGTCCAAACGGAACGGTCGGTGATAGGCCACGAATACCTTCGGATGCGGCGTGGGGAGCATCTCTTCGTTGTCGAAATATAGCTCCTCGTAGAGCTTTTCGCCGGGCCGCAATCCGGTGAAGACGATCTCGATGTCGTCCGGTTCGAGACCGGAGAGCCGGACCATGTCGCGAGCCAAGTCGACGATTTTTACGGATTCGCCCATGTCGAGCACGAAAATCTCGCCCCCTTCCCCCATCGCCGCTGCTTGCAACACGAGCTGCGACGCCTCGGGGATGGTCATGAAGTAGCGCTCGATGTCTGGATGCGTGACCGTGATCGGTCCCCCCTGGCGAATCTGTTCGGCGAAGATCGGCACCACGCTACCGTTGGAACCCAACACGTTGCCGAACCGCACGACCACGAACTTCGTCGTCGACTCTTCGGAAAACGTGTTGACGAATCGCTCGGCCAGGTGCTTGGAACTGCCCATCACACTCGTGGGGTTGACCGCCTTGTCGGTCGAAATCATCACGAACTCGTTGGCACCGTAGGCGTCGGCCAATTCGGCCACAGCCCGTGTGCCCAGCACGTTGTTTTTAATCGCTTCGCCCGGATTGTGTTCCATCATCGGCACGTGCTTGTGGGCCGCGGCATGAAAGACAACGTCGGGCCGATGTTGCTCAAAGATCGCTTCGAGCCGGGGTCGGTCCAGGATGTCGGCGATGCAGGGAATAAGTTGTGTCTCGGTCTTCGTGGCCTGCAGCTCGCGCTCGATGAGAAACAGCGCGTTCTCCGTCCGTTCGACGAGCAGTAGCTTGGTGGGACGGAAGGCGAGCACCTGTCGGCAAATCTCCGAGCCGATGCTGCCGCCGGCGCCGGTGACCATCACCGTGCCACCTTCGAGCAGCGACTCGATCTTCGCGTTGCTGAGTTGGACCGGATCGCGACGCAATAGGTCGCCGATGTTGACGTCCCGCACCTGGAAGTGGAAGCGATTGCTGAGGATTTCATCGAACGACGGTATCACCTGCACGTTGATGCCGGCTTCCGCACAATCGTCCAGCAGCGAGCGTAGTTGTTTTCCCGAGAGCACCGACGAGATCACGAGCACGTCGCTGACGCTGTAGGTCGACGCCAGCTTGGCAGCGTCGCGGGGATCGCCCAACACTGGTACGCCCGCAAACCGCATTCCGTGTCGCGAGGCGTCGGCGTCGAGGTAGCCGACGATCGTGAATTTGAGGTTGGGATCCGCCTGCAATTGGCGGGCGACCGATTCGCCAGTCTGCGTCGCCCCGACGATAAGCGCGGGCCGCAGCGTCTTACGCAACAGGGCGGGTCGGATCTGTTCATGCGAGAGCCGCCAGACGCTGCGGATGCCCCCCAGCAGCATGATCGTGATGCCGCAATCCATCGCCAGGATGGACAAGCTGATGTGTCCAATCGTGTTGGTCCTGGGGCCGAACACGCGGTCCATGGCGACGATGATCAGGGTCGAGAGCATCGAGGCCCAGAGCAGCGAGGCGAGGTCGGAGAAACTGACGTAGCGCCACCAGCCGTGGCAGTTGCCCAGGGCGTAAAAGACGATCAGTTGGATCGTCACGATCGCAGGCAACGTGAGCACGAACGTTTGCGCCTGGTTCGGTCCGAGTCGCAGCAGCAGTGCTTCGCAGAACACCTGCAATTGGGTGAGAGGTGCCGCTGCAGCCGTCTGCTCCGCCTCGATCGAGTCATCCGCCGAGATCGTCGTGGTGGTGGCGCCGCCGTCGACTGCTTCAACGCGTTGGGCAGCGTCGGTGTCGACATGCTGCACCAGTGTGCTGTTTGCCGTGAGACCGCGCCAGTAGTCGAATGTGAACTCGTACTTGAGCCCGAATGAAAACCAGAGGGCCAGCACGAATACACAGGCGTGCAACACGAGCACGAGAAAGACTCGGGCGGTGAAGCGTTGGCGAAAAGGGTGCTTCGTCATGGTCGGTACGTCGTCGTGCGAACTTGCAGCCCACCGCATCCAGGATCCATCGTCCCGCGGCGACACCGGTTCGGGGCAGACGAACTGACCGTCGCCGAAGTGTGCCGCGGAGCCAGCGTTGCCGCCGAACTGCGCTCGGAGCGGCGAGCGCGGTGCACTACGCTTCGGCCCCCGACTTCGTGTCACCGTCGCCGTCGTCGCCGGTCGGCGGCGGTGTCGCCGAGGCCGGTGTGGCGCTGGTGTCTTGGGGGAACAGCGCCGCGTCGATCGCGGGAAGTGCTTCATCGACGAACTTTTTGGCGGCGCTGTCTTCAATCGGCTCGCCGTGGTCAACCATGGGCGAGATCACGTACATTTTGTACATCACCGGCGCCGTGGCGCTGGCATCGTCCCAGCCGTTGCCGTCGCTCCAGGCCCAGAGGATCCGCAGGTGCTCGGAGTGATCTGGTTCCTCTTTGCTGAAACGGGCCGTGTAGAATTCCGGTTGGACTTGCCCTGACTTCTCGTACTCTTTGACGACAACTTCATAGAGCTGCGGCGTTTGCCCCATGTTGTAGCCGGCGGCCACGTAGCATTTGTCCGGCGTGTGGTTGGCCACGTAACGACCGCGACCGGCCACTAGAAACACCGAAACAATCTCTCCGGTGATCTGGTTCTTGTAGGCCACCGAGGTGCCGCCCGCCGCCTTGGCGACCTGCAACTGGCGTTCGTCCGATTCGCCGACCTCGCCGCGCCAGTCACCGATCACCAGCGGAACGTCGTCGAGCCGCTGCACCCAGCGGTCAACCTCCTCGGGTGGTTCGTTCACCCAGCGTTCGGTCCATTTGCCCTGCATCAGGGCACCGGCGACCAGGATCACGGCGGCGGCCGTGAGCGAGAGGATTTGATTCATGATGCGTGCTCGATAGGAACGAGAAGATTAGATCTGGATCGTGGGCGAACGCCATTGTAGCAAACGTCCGGTACGGAACATCCGGCGAACGTCATCCTGCGCAATCTTAACGGCTAGTTGCTCAGGTGTTCGTGAACGCGACCTGGCGTGTAGCTTCGTACGCCCTGCATGACGGCACCGAGGAGGTTAACGCCGACGCTGGCGAGCCGTTGCTGGGCTTCGTAAATCTTTGGTGCCTGGCTCACGTCACGCAGCACCGACAGCAAAGCAGCGTCGGAGTGTTGTCCGATCAACAGCGTGTCGGCCATGCCCAAAACGGGGCCCGCATCGACCACGATGAAGTCGAAGTCGGGACGCAAGCTGGCGAACGCCTCTTTGAGTCCGTCCTTGGCCAGTGCCTGAACCGCTTCGGCGTCGCAGGCCCCGGCCGTGATCATCCAGAGGCCGTTGGCCGGCGTCGGACGAATCACGTCGTCGAGCGCCACTTCGTCCCGAAGAACCTCGGAAAGACCCGGAGTCAGCGGTTGTTCGAAGAGCTGATGCTGGGTGGGGCGTCGCACGTCGGCGTCCATGATCAGCACGCGTCGCCCGGCTCGCGCCAGGCTCGTGGCCAACTGGCTTGCCGACGTCGTCTTGCCTTCGCGTTCGCTGGGGCTCGTCACCATCACCACGCGGGTGTCGTTGACCGTGGCGCTGTGCATCAACATCGTGCGGACGCCGTCGACCGACTCGGAGAGCAGGCCCATGATGGCCGTCCCGTTGTTGCCCGGGCCACGCAGCCGCCGTTGGAAACTTCCCGAAAGGGGCGGCAACGCGCCGACGACGTTCAGTCGCAGGCCGTCGGTCAGATCGGCCGGCGTGCTGATGCGTCGACTGGCAAACTCGAAAAACGCCACTCCCGTCACGGCCAAGCAGAAGCCCATGAATCCGGCAAAGCCGACGACGATCATCTTCATCGTCTCATCGCGGCCCAGCGGCACGCGGGCCTTATCCATCAACGTCACGCGCTCGGGGGCCTCGGCCTCCATACGCAAACTGTTGAGCACCTCGAAGACTCGCTCTTTGTTTGCCTTGAGCACGTCCACTTCACTACGCAAACGTTCCAGGTCGGTCGAACGGGCCGTCAGCCGGATCACGTCTTCGCTGCTTTCGGTGATCTTCGAGTTCACTTCCTCGAGGGTCTGCTGAGAGTTTTCGAGTTCCGCCTGTTTGCGTTGAATCAGCAACTCGAGCGCCTCGGGAGTACCTCCCAACTGGGCTTGAATCTGCGGGCCGAATTCGGCCTTGATCTCATCGGCCTGCGCCTCCAACGTTTCGACCTGTTGTCGCAGCCGCGCGATCTGGGGGTTTTCCGAACCGGCGTAGCGACCCTGCAGGTCACGCAACTTGTTGCGCGCATCGAATAGTGAGGAAAACGTCGCGGCGAACTGCGGCATGCCGGCCAGATGGTTCTCGACCATCATCTCACTGACCGGATTGTTTTCCATCCAGTCCAGTTCGATCTTTGCCTCCTCGATCTCCATCTGCGTGTTGAAGAGCTGTTTCTTCAACTCCGACTCGTCCCGCGAGAGCTGGCGCAACTCGTCCTGGACCAACCGCAATTGAGCCGTCGCCTGCTCCGCGTCGAGGGCGCCAATCGTTTCTTGCAAACGGCGGTACTCGGAGAACTTGTCGGTCAGTTCCGCATTCGCGTCTCGCAGTGCCTTTTCCAGGTTTTGGATGCGTACCGCCCGTTCATTGCGGATGCGGTTGGCAACCTTGTCCATGTACTGTTCCAGAACGGCATTGACGATCACTTCGGCCTGTTCCGGGGCCTCACTGGTCATGGCGATCCGCATCAACTCCGAATCGCCGGGGAAAGTGACCTGCAGATTGTCCTGCAGGAACTTGATTGGGTCTTCCTGCTCCTTGAGGAGCGGCTGCTGCGAGACGCGCTGATCGCGCAAGGCGGCCACCAGCACCGTCGGCGTCGTGATCTGGGCCGCCTGGCTGAGCCGAAACTGGTTGAACTCGAAGGGATCGCGCACCCGAGATTCGTTGCCGACGATGTGTTGTTGTTCGCGGCTGATGAGCACGAAGGCCTCGACCGGGGTCTTCACCGGCACCAAGAAATAGGCGGCACCGGCGAGGATGAGCCCCAGCACCATGCCCAGCGTCGTCGCCAGGAACCAGCGACGCCGCAGGCAATGCAGGATGGCCGTCAGGTCGGGACCGCCAGCCACCGCCGGAGGAACCGTCGAACCACCATCTCCCCAGTCCATGCCCGGGAACATCAGCGGCGAAGGACTCAGCGGCACCAGGGCTCGCGAAGTGCTGCCATTGTGTGTCGCGTGACCGTCAGCACCGTCGCCGCGGACGGTGGGATTGTTCGCATCTGTCGCCAGCACCTTGAGTCCCTCTTGTTAGCACGAAACCGCTGATTTGGCCGCTGTATCTTGCGAACCGAGCAGGTCCGCCGTTGCCCCCAGTGATCAACCGCCCGGCAGTCCGCCCGCTCGAAATGTCTCAACGCAATTGTCGGACCGGAACCGGCCCCGCGCGACGGGTCTCCGCCATAACATTTGATTCTGCGACGACTTGAGTCGAAGAAACGACATCGATTCTTTTGCTATACGTAATGACTCTGGGCAACGTTCGCACCTGCGGGGGTCGCGTTTTTGCCACATCGCTCGGCCCAGGCCGATGGTAACGGCCGCTTGCTCGTCGGTCGTGCGGTGGCCGTGGTCCCCGTTTTTGTCTTCACCCCCGTTTTCGCCGTCGCCTTGTGCCACCGTCGCGCTCCACCGGCAGGGTGGTCCATCAAGTCGTCGCCTGCGTTCCGCATCGCCATGCGTCGGTGACCGTTTTGCCCTGTCTTCGGTGTTGGCAACGACCGGGGGTCCGCCTGGGGCTACGCGGGGGGCGCCTGAGGGCTGCCCTGTGCCGTCGGCTTCTTACCCTGTCCCGGTCGCACCAGCGGCATCGGCACAACCGCCGAGTCTTCGACGAACAGATGTGTGAATATCTGGAGTTCTATGTACAGAAATCCCAAGGCCAGCGGCATCATCACCCAGCCGGCGAGGTCGTGAAACACCTTGTTGGCGATCTCGTCACCCACGGAGTAGTGCAGGATACCGGTCACTGTGATCCGGATAATGTTCACCACCACGGCAATCGGCAAAGCACTGGCGATGATCGCCAACCGTTCCCAAATGGGGCGGTCGGTCACCAACGTGAGCGCCGTGGCCAGGGCGAAAAAGATCGTCAACATCCGCAATCCGCTGCAGGCGTCGACCACACCCATCTGCACGTCACCGCCGTCGGCCGTGATCGTGATGCGGTTTCCCTCGGAAAACGCCGCCAGCCCCAAGGTCTGCAGGGCGAACGTGCTGCCCTGAGTCGCGATCTT
>JAGQPT010000251.1 GCA_020426575.1 Planctomycetales bacterium | reverse complement strand
AGCTCTTCGGCATCGAACCGCTGCAGGGGCAAGTCGTCCGCAGCGACATTCGTCCCGACACGACGACGTTTCGTACCGAAGACATCGACCGACCGGTACTGTGCAGCGACCAGTGGTTCCGACCGGTCGACATCAAAGTGGGGCCCGACGGTGCCATTTACTTTTGTGACATGTACGAACAGCGAATCGATCATGCCAGCCATTACGCCGGTCGGGTGACGCCGGAAACGGGACGCATCTACCGGCTCCGCGCGGCGGGGCCGCAGAGCGGGCAGCGGTTTGACTACGGTGAGTTGACGTCCGAGCAGTTGGTCGAACTCCTCGGTCATTCCAATCGTTGGCATCGTCAGGAGGCGCTGCGGCTGATCGGCGATCGCCGCGACCGCAGTGTGCTGCCGCGGTTGGAACGCGCGGTTCGCGAAAACACGGGGCAACTGGCGCTCGAAGCGCTTTGGGCGCTGAACCTCACGGGCGGGCTCAATGACGAGCTGACGGTCGAATTGCTCGATCACGCGGACCCGTTCGTGCGGATCTGGACCGTGCGATTGGCCGGCGACGATCACCGCGTGTCGGACGCGGTTGCGCGAAAGCTGATCGAGCGTGCCACAACCGAGCCATCGGCCGAGGTCCGCAGTCAACTGGCGTGCACGGCGCGGCGGTTACCGGGCGTGGTGTGCATGCCGATGGTGAGAGGGCTGCTCACCCACAGTGAAGATGGCGACGACCTCCACATCCCGCTGCTGGTGTGGTGGGCGATCGAAGCCAAAGCCGAGTCGGATCGCGAGTTAGTGCTGGAACTGCTGCGGGATCCGGAGACGTGGAGCCGTCCGCTTGTCGAGCAGCACTTGCTCGACAAGCTGATGCGTCGCTATGCATTGGCGGGCTCGCGTCAGGACCTGGTCAGCTGCGCCGAGCTGCTGACGTTGGCGCCGAGCCCACGACACCAGCAAACAATGATCGAAGCGTTCGAGGCGGCGTATGCCGGTCGGTCGGTCGCGAATCTTCCCGAAGAGTTGATCGACGCGATCGGTCAGGTAGGCGGTGGTTCGATGGCTCTGCAGGTACGGCAGGGACGGAGCGAGGCAATTCGCGCGGCGCTGACGACGATTGCCGACTCGGCTGCACCGCAGGACGAGCGGCTCGCGTTCATCCGCATTTTTGGCGAGATCACGGTGCCCGAGGCCAGCGGCGTGTTGCTGGATGTTGTCCGCAGCGACTCCGCCGGGGACGACTTGCGCGAGGCCGCCCTGTTGAGCCTCGGCGCCTATGGCGACGCCGCCATCGCCGGGCACCTTGTCGAAGCGCTGCCACGGTTGGGCGACACCCTGCGGCCAACGGCCGAAACCGTGTTGGCGGGCCGTCGTGACTGGGCCCTGGCACTGCTCGGCGCCGTTGACGACGGGCGGATCGCGCCCGAGGCAATCAGCGACTCGGTACGCCACAAGTTGCTGTTGCACAATCAGGCGCAGATCACCGAACTGGTTGAAAAGCACTTCGGCGAGGTGAGCGGTGCCACGACCGCCGAGATGCAGCGCCGTATCGACGAGCTGCAAACCATGTTGAGCGCCGCCGACGGAGCGGGCAATCCCTATCTCGGCAAGGTGCTGTATCAGCAAACTTGCGGGAAATGTCACACCCTCTTCGACGAAGGCGGGAAGGTCGGTCCCGACCTGACAACGTTCAAGCGTGACGACCTCCGCGGCATCCTGCTCAACGTCGTCAATCCGAGTGCCGAGATTCGTGAAGGCTACGAAAATTACACCGTCGTCACCGACGAAGGCCGCATCGTCACGGGTTTTGTT
>JAGQPT010000250.1 GCA_020426575.1 Planctomycetales bacterium | reverse complement strand
TTGTCGTGCCGGGCCCGCTGCCGCGGGCCCACCGCGTGTGTGGCCGTCCGGCATACCGTCTCGAAGGATAGCGTTCCGTGCTCAACGATTTGCGAATCTTTGGTGGTCGCGCCAACCCGGAGTTTTCCAGTCGCATCTGCGATTACCTGGGGCTGCCGCTGGGACGGATTTCGTTGGGGAACTTCCCCGACGGGGAAATCTCCTGCAAGATCAACGAAGACATCCGCGGCCGCGACGTCTTCCTCGTTCAACCGACCTGTCCGCCGGTCAACGACCGGTTGATGGAACTGTTGATCATGATCGAGTGCTGCAAACGGGCCAGTGCCGAGCGCGTGACGGCCGTGATACCGTACTACGGCTATGCCCGACAGGACCGTAAGGACGCCGGCCGCGTGCCGATCACGGCGAAGCTCGTGGCCAACTTGATCACCCGCGCCGGTGCGGATCGGGTGCTGACGATGGACCTGCACGCCGCGCAGATTCAGGGTTTCTTCGACGTGCCGGTCGACCACCTCTACGCGGCGCCGGTGCTCAACGAGTACTTTGAAACGATGCTCAAAGAGCGGGGGTTGCGGAGCGAGGACGTGATCGTGGTCAGTCCCGACGAGGGCAGCATCAAGCGGGCCGTCGTGCACGCCCAGAAATTGGGGGCGAAACTGGCGATTGTCGACAAACGCCGCGCCAGCGCCGAAGTGACCAATCAGGAAAACATCATCGGCGGGCCGGTCGAGGGGAAAATCGCCCTGTTGTTCGACGACATGATCAGCACGGCTGGTTCGATCTGTGGCGCGGCCCAGTTGGTCCATAATGCCGGCACCAGAGAAATCTACATGGCGGCGAGCCACGGGGTGTTTTGCGGCCCGGCCCTGGAGAGGATCGCCCAGGCGCCGATCACCAGTTGTGTGATCACCGACTCGATTCCGCTGGCAAGCGAGGCTCAGTCCTCGAAGATCAAGGTGCTGAGCGTAGCCCCGCTGTTGGGCGAGGCGATCAAGCGGATCCACCGCAATGAATCAGTGAGTCGGTTGTTCAGCTAGCCGGGCAGTTCGCGAAAGGCGGATCCGCGGCAACGAGAGCAGTGCCCCTGGTGATTCCCCAGGGATTTGCGGCGGCGTGGTGGCTTCTCCAGGTTGTGGTGGTGGCCCTCCAGACGGAAGTGTCGGGTGCGAGCCCGGTTTCGGGCCAATGATGGGTGGGGCGGCCGTTCGGTCAGGCGGTCGTGTCCGAGGACGATTGCCGCGGCAAGGGCGTCGGGCTGTGAAAATAGGTAGCCAACGTCGGTCGGTGGGAGCGTCGCGGGGCCCGCGGCGGCGATCTTTGCACGAATCGATCGCCTGGGGGTTGCAAATCCGCCCCAGGTGCGGAAAATACACGATTCGCACCGCTCGGCGGTTGTTGCCGAGTGGCCAGACGGCTGCTGAGCCGGTCCCGTGCGTTTGCGGCCCGATTTCTGGCGCCGCACCGGGGAGCCGGTGCAACGTACCGCTCAAGGCAACATCCACATTCCAACGCGTGCACACTCCGGGGTGTGCTGCGCCCGAGGCACACCGATGGCAGATAGCTTGCAGGTCGAAAAACGAGACATACGCGGCAAGAAGCGGCTCCGCCGGCTTCGCGACACGGGGACGATTCCCGCCGTCTTGTATGGTCACAAACTCGAAGCGATCAGCCTGTCGGTCTCCGGCGGTGACGTCACGGCGATCATCAACCACGGTGCCCGGATGGTCGATTTGACCGGCGCGGTCAACGAGTCGGCATTGATCCGCGACGTGCAGTGGGACACGTTCGGGCATCACCCGATTCACGTCGATTTCACGCGCGTGGCGGCTGACGAGCGCGTTGAGATGGTCGTGGCGATCGAATTTCGTGGCGAAGCACCGGGAATCAAGGAAGGGGGCGTCGTGCAGCACCTTCTGCACGAGTTGCAGATTGAATGCCCGGCGGGCCAAATCCCCGAGAAGATCGAGGTTTCGATCAACGAGCTTGCCCTGGACGACACGATCCGGGTGAGCGACCTCAAGTTGGACCCGTCGATCACGGTGCTGGACGACGAGACGCAGAGCATCGTGCATTGCGTGTTGCCGACCGAACAGCCCGAGGAGGGCGAAGGCGATCTGTTGGGTGAGTCGGCCGAGCCGGAAGTGATCGGCCGCAAGGACGAGGAGGAGTCGGACGACTAGCGGCGGCGTGGTTCGACGGCTGGTGGCCGTGGTATTGCCGTGGTTGCGGCGTTGCCGAGGTCGCGTCGAGGCGGACGGATCATGATGAAGCTGATCGTCGGGCTGGGAAATCCGGGGCACAAATACGACAAGACACGGCACAACGTCGGTTTCGCGGTGCTCGACGAGTTGGAGCGACGGGACGGCGGCACGCCGGCGCGGCGGCGTGTGGCGTTTCAGGGACTCAAGGCCGAAGCCGGTATCGGTGGGGAAAAGGTCCTGCTGCTTTGGCCGCACACGTACATGAACCGGAGCGGGCAATCGGTTGCCGAGGCCTGCCAGTTTTACAAGTTGAACCATCGGGACGTACTCGTCGTTTGCGACGACTTTCATCTCCCGCTGGCGAAAATCCGCTTTCGACCCCAGGGGTCGGCCGGCGGACAAAAGGGATTGGCCGACATCATCCGCGCCCTGGGGACGGATGACGTGCCCCGATTGCGAGTCGGCATCGGACCGGTCCCGAACAGGTACGACGCGGCTGACTTCGTGTTGGGGCGTTTTGCCAAGGCCGAAGCGGACGATGCGTCGCAGACGATTGTCCGGGCCGCCGATGCGGTCACTGACTGGGTGCGTGCCGGCATCGACGAGTGCATGAATCGATACAACTGACGGGCCAGCTTTGGGTGCGGAAGCAGGTTGAGGACCGGTAGAACGGGCAGTGAAACACACAGACAGTGAAACACACGGGCAGTGAAACACACGGGCAGTGAAAACAATTGATGAATTCATCGCTGGCTGAGATTTCCTCGCCGAGGAAACTCGGTGCGACAGATCAGGAGTACGACGTTGGCTAACCAAGTTTACGAAGGCATGTTCATCCTCGACTCGTCGAAGTACGCCCGCGACCACGCCGGTGTGTCGGGCCAGGTCGACAAGATGATCGAGAAGCTCGGCGGCGAGTTGCTGGTGAGCCGCCTGTGGGAGGAACGCCGGCTGGCCTACCCGATCGAGGGCCAGCGCAAGGGGACGTACTGGTTGACGTATTTCCGCCTGCCCGGTGAGAAGGTCGCCGACCTCAACCGGCAGTGCCAGCTCAACGACAACGTCTTGAGGAACCTGGTTTTGAAGGTGGACGAACGGATCGTCGAAGCACTGGTGGCCCATGCCAACTCGGGTTCGACCAGTGGCGCACACCCGGGCGTCGATCCCGAAGACGCCATGACCGACGACGAAAAGATTGCAGCGGCCGCCGCGGCAGCCGTGGCCGCTGGCGCCACGTCACAGCCGCCGTCGTTCGATGACGACGACAGCGACGATGACGATGACGGCGATGACGACTGATTGGCCCCGCTCACCGAGCGACTAACGGAGTTCGACGCACGGTCGCGGCGTTGACGGGCCTCGACGATGCCCTGCGTTGCCCGGGGCCGCAGGGTCTGTTAGGATGCTGGTCAGAGAACAGATGTACACGCGACTGCGTTGCGGTCGTGCCACAAACCAGCCAAGGCATAACCGCCGGAGGCGACGAATCATGGCGAGCTTCAATCGAGTCATCCTGGTCGGCAACCTCACCCGCGACGTGGAACTCCGCTACATTGCCAGCGGCACGGCGGTGACGGACATCGGGCTGGCGGTGAACGACCGCGTGAAGCGCGGTGGCGATTGGGTCGACGAAACGACGTTCGTGGACATCACGTTCTGGGGTCGCACGGCCGAGATTTGCAACGAATACCTCAGCAAAGGTGCGCCGATCCTCGTCGAAGGCCGGTTGAAGCTCGACACCTGGGAGACGAACGACGGACAAAAACGCTCCAAGCTCAAGGTCGTCGGCGACCGCATGCAGATGCTCAGCGGCCGCGGTGCAGGCGGTGGAGGCGGGTCGTCGTATTCCTCAGGCGACGCCGGTTCGTCCTACTCGCGTTCCGACGCCGGCGAGCCAGCCCAGCCGGTCGGTGGACACGCGCCGCCCGATGACGACATACCGTTTTAGTCACGCGCCGTTACAGGCGGCGGAAAGACTTGGCGATTGCTGACAACCCTGCCGCTGGCAGACAACTTTGCCGCTGGCACACCAACGGCGTTCCCACAAAACAACGATCAACACAAACACCCCGCTAGCGGATTGAATCATGGCAACGACTCGGCAGAAGAAACTGAAGCGCACCCGTCCGTCCCGTGCCAAGCGGGTGGCCCGAGGTCCGAACGGCGGCATGGAAGTGTTGTTGATCCAGAGCGTCGAGTTTCTCGGCGATCAAGGAAGTGTCGTCGAGGTGAAGCCGGGATACGCCCGCAATTACCTGTTCCCGCAGGGGTTGGCGACCGTTGCCACGGACCACCACAAACGGATGGTGGAGAAGCACCGTGAACGGTTGGCAGAAATCCAACGTCAGCGGCGTGCCGGATTGCAGGCCCAGGCCGACGAGGTCAGCCGACAGAGTGTCACCATCGAGGCCAACGCCAACGAAGAGGGACACCTCTATGGTTCGGTCACCGGCACCGAGATCGCCGACGCCCTCAAGCAGCAGGGCTTCACCATCACGGCCGATCAGGTCCGCCTCGAAGGTCCGCTCAAGGAACTCGGCCTCTACACGGTCAAGGTCCACATCGCCCACGAAATCGACGCCGAGTTGAAGGTCTGGGTTGTTCCCACTGCCGGGGAAGAAGTGCCAGCGGCACAGACGGCCGAAGGCTGAGCGTCGGCTCGCCGGGCCGGTTGGCGGTATAGTGGCAAGTCCGCCGGTCCCGATCCCGTTCGGGGGGCATCGTAGAACGGCAATACGGTCGGCCAGGACTTTGGTCGCCCGGGATCGCCGTCGACAACAGCTTTTCCACGGCCGGGAGTGCGTGGCGTGTCCTACGACTCTCGGGCGTTTCGCCGATTGATGTGCGTTGCTGGAGGGGCCGTGCCGGGCCCGCTAAAATGCGCATCTTCTGAATTGCGTCTTCTCGGGCCAGTCGAGCTGGCCTGCCGCGCCACTCAGCGCGGCGATCGCTGACAGGGAGGAAACGATCATGGCCGGGCCGCATCGCGGAACCCTTTTTTCGGACACCCGTCAGTCCGGATCGCCGGAACCGACGCAGTTGACCGATCGCACGATCCCCAAGTGCGTCGCCGAGGAACGCGCCGTTTTGGGGAGCCTGCTGCTCGATCCGGAACTCTGCGACGAAATTTCGCTGATACTTCGGCCCGACGACTTCTTTTCCGACACGCATCGGGCGATCTACACCGAGATGCTCGAACTGGGTAACGACGGCATCCAGATCGACGCCGTGCTGTTGGCCGACCGGTTGAAGAAGAAGGAGTTGCTCGAGCACATCGGCGGCGTGGCGTACCTGGCCGAGTTGGCCAACGAGGTGCCGTTGACCGCGCATGCCAGCTATTACGCCCGCCTGGTGAGCGATTCGGCCACGTTGCGCCAGTTGATCCATTCGACCGGCGAGATTCTCCGCGACGCGCACGATCCCAGTTATGCGGCCCGTGAAGTGTTGGGGATGGCCGAAGAGCGCATCTTCAGCATTCTCGAACGCAAAGGAGTCGGCGAGGCCGTCAGCTTCGAAGACACGATGCACGAGGCCTTTGAACGGATCGACGCCCGGCTGGACAAGGTGGGCATCAGCGGGCTGGAGACCGGTTACGCCGACCTGGACATGAAGACCGGCGGTTTTCAGAAGTCGGAGTTGTTGATCCTGGCGGCCCGCCCCAGTATGGGAAAGACGGCGCTTGCGGCAAACATTGCCGAGCACGTCAGCCTGGAGAGCCAACAGGCCACGCTCTTCGTCAGCCTGGAAATGTCGCGGCTGGAACTCTGCGAGCGCATGCTTTGTAGCTTCGCCCGGGTCAACGGGCACAAGTTGCGCAACGGCATCATTTCGGCGATGGACCGCAAGCGGCTCGTGCAGAAGGCGAACAAGATGAGCGCGGCGAAGCTGTACATCGACGATTCACCGTCCCGGACGATGACCGAGATCGCGGCCATGGCGCGGCGGCTGAAGCGTCGCGAGGGGCTGGGACTGATCATCATCGACTACCTGCAGTTGATCGAGCCGGACAATCCCCGCGATCCCCGTCAGGAGCAGGTCGCTCGCATCGCCCGCCGCCTCAAGGGATTGGCCCGCGAGTTGTCCATACCGGTGCTCTGTCTGGCCCAGTTGAACCGCCAGACCGAGGTGTCGAAGGACAACAAGCCGCGACTGAGCCACCTGCGTGAATCCGGGGCGATCGAACAGGACGCGGACGTGGTGATGTTCGTGCACCGCGAGGAGTATTACCAGACGAACGACGAAGATCGCGCTCGCCACGAGGGCAAGGCCGAGGTGATCATCGCCAAGCAGCGTAACGGCCCGACGGGCGAAGTGCGGCTGGCCTGGTTGGCCGAATACGCCCGCTTCGAGAATCTGGCCGACGACGTTGACTTCACCGAGTTCGAGGACAACTTCTAGGCGCACCTGTGGTTGATGCGCGCGGGGGTCGTCGGGGGAAACGCGATAGCCGGTCGTGCCATTGCGGTGATAGAGCAGCAGGTCGACGGGATTGAACGCGATGGTTTCGCCGTAGCAGTGATTCTCATTCCAAAACGGGTTGTCCCCCCTGAGGTGTCGACGATCGCTGTCATGAACGCGATCACAGCGACCACTCGCTCGGCGGCGGCAACGCCGTGCATTGCTCTCGGCGGTGCGGTCCACATGACGCGCGGTTGCATTTGTGTTCGTTTTGTGATCGCAATGTCGTCGGCCTATCCGCGACGGCATCGCCGAGCGCCACCTAACGGCACTTCGCGACAACTGCAAGCAAACCGGGGTAAACGACCTGAGGCCGCGTTGTCGGTTGGTGCCGTACCGGCGGGACGGGCCAGTGGCGGACTCATGCGGTGCGCAGGGTAGCCATTGGTGGTCGGTGAGAGGTCTCGCTGCTAACAGTCGGGTGCCAGCAGAGTTGTGGAAATCGTTCGCGTGGTAGCGGCCGAGGAAACTCGGCTTGCTACGATAGCCCGTATCCGGTATTCGTATCCCGCCTTTCGCACCGCCCGGTGCCGCTGGACGAGGCGTTTATCCAGTCATTGCGCCGCTCGTCGACTCATCCTTCCCCTCACATCGTCGCAGCAAACACGTCGTCCGGCCGCTGGGTCTGGCGCCCTGGCCCCGTTGGCCGAACTTACCACCCTCCGTCGCATACGCCACCCTCCGTCGCACACGCGGCCGGTGTTGCCGGTTCGCCGCTCGATACGCGTGGCCGTGTGCCTGATTTCCCGTCCTGCCCGCCCGTTGGAACACGCACCGCTTGATGTGTAGCCCCAGCTCCATCTCTCGTTGTCTCGTCGTCGCCCTGACGGTCGCGTTGTCGGCCTGGACAGGCGCGGACCCGGCAGCCCGAGGACAAACGCCAGCAGCCGGACCGTTGCCGGAACTCATTGGCGCCGGACCGGAGATTCCTTCTCCAGGCGAACCGCTGCCGTCGGCGTCCGACGTTGCGCCGGGGATCGAGCAGGAGGCGCTACGAGGCGAGTTGGTTGCCGAGGTACGGATCAAGGGGGCGGACAACATCCCCGTGTCGCGGATCACGCAGCACATCGAAACGCGCGCTGGTCGCGAATTCCAGCCCGAACGCGTCAACCAGGACGTGCGCGCGCTCACCCGAACGCAGATGTTCCACACGGTGCGGACGTACGTGCGTCAGGAGGCGACAGGGTTGATCGTGGTCTTCGAGGTTGTCGAGCGTCCGACGATTCGTTACGTGGCCTTCGTCGGCAATGAAAAGGTCAAAGACCGCTACCTGGCGAAAGAAGTGGGGATGAAACGGGGCGACTCGCTCGATCCCTATTCGGTCGAGGAAGGCCGCCGCAAGATCATCGACCACTACCGCAACAAGGGTTTTGGCACGGTGCAGGTCGAGATTCTCGAAGGAGATCGACCGTCCGACCGCGGCGTCGCCTACGTGATCAACGAAGGCAAGCGGCTGCGGATCAAGTGGACCAGTTTCGTCGGCAACGTGGTCGCCAGCGACGGTCGGCTGCGCACGCAGGTGCAGACGAAGCCGGGCATTCTCTGGTTGTTCAAAGGATACTTCGACCGTGAGACACTCGACGGCGACGTTGATCGGCTCACCGAGTATTACCGCGCGTTGGGTTATTTCGACGCCGTCGTGGGCCGTGAATACACGACGTCTGAAGGTGGATGGGTCGGAGTGACGTTCGTCATCGATGAAGGCATTCGCTACCGCGTCGACAAGATCTCCTTTGCCCACGCCAACAAGGTCCCTGACGCGACGTTGGCCGAAGTCGTCACGCTTAAGGCGGGCGAGTATTTCGACCAGCGGAAGATGGACCTCGACAAGCAGGCGATCCAGGACATCTTCGGTGACCGAGGCTACGCGTTCGCTGACGTCAAGGAAGTGATTCGGCACCACGAAGAGCCGGGCACGCTCGACGTGATCTTTCGCGTCGACGAAGGCGCTAGGTATCACATTGCCGGCATCACGGTGAACGTGACCGGCGAGTTCCCCCACACTCGCCACGCCACGGTCCACAACCGTTTGAGCTTCCACGAAGGGGATGTTTTCAAGCTCTCGGAAGTGCGCAAGAGCGAGCGGCGGATTCGCGCCTCGGGCATCTTCAACTCGAATCCGGCGCAGGGGGGCATCCCCAAGATCACGTATACGCCGAGTTCCGAGGACTTTGAAAG
>JAGQPT010000018.1 GCA_020426575.1 Planctomycetales bacterium | reverse complement strand
GCCCGACGCGGCGATCACCGACGCCGTATCCGGCCTCGGGGGGAGTGGGCTTCCAGGCGAACAATGCCGACCCCTTCGACGTGGGGGCCCGCACCGACTACGCCGCGAATGGCGGCGTCACCGAAATCTGGCCAGATTTCTTTCATCCTTTGGCCGAGATCGAGGCGGCTCAGTTTCCGTGGCCCAAGCCGGCCGATTGTACCGGTGTGGCCTGCAGCGGCGTGATCGTGCGATTGGCCCAGATCAGCGACGGCACGAGCAACACGTACATGGTCGGCGAAAAATACCTCAACTCCGACAAGTACAAGACCGGCGACGACCCGGCTGACAATGAAACGATTTATGGCGGCTACGACTGGGACTATATCCGCTGGACGGGCCGCAACATGGTGCTGCAGCCGGAACACGTACCGCGCCAGGACACGCCCGGCTTCAACACGAACTATGCCTACGGAAGCGCGCATCCGGCCAGCTGGAACGTGGTGATGTGCGACGGCTCAGTCCACTCGCTGAGCTACTCGATCGACACCGAAACCCACCGCCGACTCGGCTGGCGTGGCGACGGCTTGCCGGTGAACATTCACGAGTGAGCCAGAATCCAAGTTGGCGTCGTTTGCCAAGCTCCGGCGGAACGTTTCGTTTGGTGACGACCACGGCTATCAGTCCCGGCTGTGGGCAGGATTCACCAGGGTATCACCCCGTCGCGATCGCTTCGCCGGTGCGCCAGGTTGATCCGTCGCGCTCGATGCGGCGGTAGAGGGTGTCGCGTTCGACCGGTTCACGGCCCGCCTCGCGGATCAGCCGGCAGATTGCTTCGGTCGAGAGCATCTCGGGCGTCGTGGCGCCGGCGTCGTGATAGATCAACTCGTGCCGGACCGTCCCGTCCAGGTCGTCGGCGCCGTACGAGAGCGCCGTCTGCGCCGTGCCGATTCCCAGCATGATCCAGTAGGCCTTGATGTGCGGGAAATTGTCCAGCATCAGGCGGCTCACCGCCATCGTGCGCAGGTCGACGAGCGCACCCGGCTTGGGGATGTGGTCCAGCCCCGTGTTCTCCGGATGAAACGCCAGCGGGATGAACGTCTGGAAGCCGCCGGTCTCGTCCTGCAGCTCGCGCAGCCGCACCAGGTGGTCGACGCGGTGATAGGCGTTCTCGATGTGGCCGTACAACATCGTGGCGTTGGTGCGCAGGCCCAGTTGATGGGCCGTGCGATGAATGTCGAGCCAGACCTCGGCGCCGGCTTTGTGTTCGCAGATCTTGTCGCGGACCTCGGGATGAAAGATTTCGGCGCCTCCGCCGGGCAAGCTCCCCAGGCCCGCATCGATCATTTGTTCGAGCACCCAGCGCAC
Organism: Planctomycetales bacterium; assembly: GCA_020426575.1. GTDB lineage: Bacteria > Planctomycetota > Planctomycetia > Pirellulales > JAEUIK01 > JAGQPT01. The sequence continues at coordinate 5,313 of JAGQPT010000018.1, read as the reverse complement.
CGGCTTCTTCGTGAGGTGCGCAAACCAGTTGATCTCGACGCCGGTCCAGGCCTTCAGGTGCAGCGCCGGGTAGGCGTCGTGCAGGATGCGGACCAGGTTCACGTACCAGTCGAACGGCATCTGGTGGTGCAGTCCGCCGACGATGTGCATCTCGGTGCAGCCGTTCTCCACCGCCTCACCGCCACGCTCGAGCACCTGCTCGTCGCTCATCAGGTAGCCGCGCGGATCGCGCAGGTCGCTGCGAAACGCGCAAAAGATGCAGCGGTACACGCAGACGTTCGTGGGGTTCAGGTGCGTGTTGATATTGAAGTAGGCGAGCTGACCGTTCTTGCGTTCACGCACTAGGTTGGCCAGTTGCCCGACTTCGTTCAGATCGGCCGCATCACTGTAGAGGAACTCGCCGTCGGCAAAGCTGAGCCGCTCGCCGGCCTCGACCTTCTCGCGTATTTCCTGGATCGTTGTCATTCGTATTTCAATGCGTTCATTGGGTTCCGGGAAGGTTCACCACAGGGGCACGGAGGCCACGGAGGCAAGAGACAGAAATAAGAAACCACGACGACACAACGGCACAATGAAACCAGGTTGAGTGTGGACAGGTAGAGTATCGAATCGAATCATCCCCATCCCCCTTTTTCAATTCGTCGTGTCGTCGTGGTTGAAAAAATCTCAGTGACCTCCGTGCCTCGGCGGTGAATCTTCTTCCCGAACGACGAGCCGCTCACCACAACAGGTCGATCGATCCGACGGCCAGCAGGCCCAGGCTGACCAGGGCGTTGAGGTTGAAAAAGGCGACGTTCACGCGGGTCAGATCGTCGGGCCGAACGATCCAGTGTTCGTACGCCAGCAGCACGGCGACCAGCGCCAGGCCGCTGCCGTAGATCCAACGCAGCGCGGGCACCTCCCACGCCAACGCCACCAGCAGCGCGACAGTCACGGCGTGACTGACGGCCGCCAGACGTAGCGTGGTCGCCACACCGAGCCAGGCCGGCATGCTGTGCAGCCCCGCCTGGCTGTCGAACGCGTGGTCCTGACACGCATAGATCATATCGAAACCCGCCACCCAGAACAGCACCGCGCCGCCGAGCAGCAGCGCCGGTGCTTCGACGGTGCCCCGCAGCGCGAGCCACGTCGCCACCGGCGCGAGCATCAACGCCGCACCAAGCCAGAAATGGGCGTAGGCCGTGAACCGTTTGGCGTAGCTGTAGCCGCACACGAACAGCAGCACCGGTACCGCGAGGATCAGCGGCCAGCGGTTAGGCAGGAACAGCGCCGTGCTGGCCACGAAGCCGATTGCCGACGCCAGGCAGAAACCCACGACCCAGCCGAGCGAGAGTGTGCCGGCCGGCAGGTGTCGACCGGCCGTCCGCGGGTTGGCCGCGTCGATCCGCCGATCGGCGATGCGGTTGAACGCCATGGCCACGCTGCGGGCCGTCACCATGCAGAGCACGATTCCCACCAGGTCGCGCCAGCGCCACTCGATCGCCGGCTCGCTGGTCCAGGCCATCACCGCCGCCAACAGCGCAAACGGCAAGGCAAACACCGTGTGGCTGAAGCGAATCATCTCGAGCGTGAGGCGCAGTCGATTCAATGGCGTTCCGTTCGGCGTTTCCGTTGGTGTGTCGCTCTATGTGTTTCCGCCCCCGTGTGCGTTCGACAGGGCAGGGGAGGGGACTCGAGTTGAAAGTTGTGCTCGGACTTCAGGCGTCCGGCGGTTCGCCCCAGCGGCGCATCAGGCGATGTTCGACGCCGAGTTGATCACAGATGCGCGCCACGATGAAGTCCACCAGGTCCGCGACCGTTTCGGCGCCGTGATAAAAACCGGGCATCGCCGGCAACACGACGGCGCCGGCATCGACGCACCGCTTCATGTTTTCCAATTGAATGCTCGAGAGCGGGGTCTCGCGGGGCACGAGCACCAAGGGCCGCCGCTCTTTGAGGTGCACCGCCGCGGCGCGCTGGATCAGGTTCGACGACATCCCGTGGGCGATCGCGCTGAGCGTCCCGCCCGAGCAGGGGCAGATCACCATGCCGTCGGACAGGCTCGAACCGCTCGCCATCGGGGCAAACAGGTCGCCGTGCCGATAATAACTAAGCCGATCAATGCCCGGCACGCCGCCGCCGAATAGCACCTCGGCCACCTGTGTGCTCTGCTCAACGTCGAGGTCAACTCTGCGGCCGAGTTCCTGCTCGATCACTGCCTTGCCGGCCGGGCTGATCGAAAGCGACACATTCCTGCCCGCCCCGAGCAATACCTCGAGCAGCCGCACGGCGTAGACCGCACCGCTGGCACCAGTTATCGCCACCACGAGGTTCGCCATCGTCGGTTCACTCATGCTGTAGCTGCGGCGGCGGTTTCCGATGGGTCGCCGGTGTCGCGAACGTCCGGCTTCGTACCCACATACAGCGTGGCCACGCCGAACGTGTACGGGTGATACTGCGTCTCGACCAGACCGGCCCGTTCCATGAGTGCCGTGAGCTGGCGCCCCTGGGGAAACTCACCGACGCTCGACGGCAGGTAGTTGTAGGCAGCGTGGCTGTTCCGGGCCAGCGCCTGACCGATGCGCGGCAACACGTGGCGAAAGTACCAGCCGTACAGCCCTCGCAGCGGCTGCCAAGTCGGCAGGGAAAACTCCAGCACGGCGACGCGACCGCCCGGGCGGCAGACGCGGGTCATCTCGCCGAGGCCGGCCAGTGTGTTCTCGACGTTGCGCAGCCCGAACGCCACCGACACGATCTGAAACACGTCGTCGGCAAACGGCAGCCGCAGCGTGTCGGCCTCGACCAGCGACAGCGAACCACCGGCCGCGGTCGGCGCGGCCTTGTCACGCGCACCGCGCAGCATTGGCCGGCAAAAGTCGGTCCCCACGACCGGCACGAGCTGGCCGGCGGCGCGCCGATACGCGACGGCCAGGTCGCCCGTCCCCGTGCAGACGTCGAGAATCGGCCCGCCACCGTCGGTGGGCCGCACCCGCCGCACCGTGCGAAACCGCCAGTAGCGGTCCGTGTTCATCGACAGCAGGTGATTGAGAAAATCGTAGCGGCCGGCGATCTCGGCAAACATGCTCCGAACGCGATCCGAAGATTTATCGACCGTCATTTTGTCGGCCGACATCGCGCCCCCGCCGGCACTCGGCGCACCATCGGCGCGATCGTCCTCGGCGCGTACAGATTCCGTACTTTCCGCATCAGCGTGTTCTGTACCAGTGGCGGTCATGCCCACATTATTGGAACCGAACGCCCGTTCGTACAGGTCCTGGTCACCGGCAAACGCGCGAGTTCACGAGCCGTCACCGCGGCGGATGCGTTCGGCGAGTACTTGCAGGCGCGTCACCACGTCCGGATGTTCGGCAGCAACGTCGTGTTGCTCGCTCTCGTCGTGCTCGAGATCGAACAACGCCACACCGTCGCTGCGATCGCCTGTCTTGATGCCGGGGAAGTCGGCAGGGCGGGCCTGTTCATACGGCGCGAGAATCGTCACTCCGTCCGGCGCGCGGGGATCGACCCAGTCGTCGCCGCGATGATCCGGCGGCGGTGTCCCTTCGAGGTGCAGCTTCCAACGGCCGTCGCGCACCGTGCGAACCTGACCGGCGTGGACCCCCAACAGGCCTTCGTGCAACGGTTGCCTGTCAGTCTCCACATCTGCAGCGGACGGCGACTCGCCGCGCAGCAGCGGCATCAGGTCGCGGCCGTCGATCACTCGGCCCGCAGGCGGCGACACGCCGCAGGCCGACAGCACGGTCGAGAACACGTCCATGATGATCGTCGGTTCGTCGCACTGGTCGTTGGCGCCGATCACGCCGGGCCACCAGGCGATCATCGGCACGCGCAGTCCGCCTTCCCACCACTGGCTCTTCATTCCCCGCAGACCGCCCGTGCTGCCGCCGTACCACGGTCCATTGTCGCTGGTGAAGATCACTAACGTGTTGCGGTCGAGCTGGGCCGCCCGCAGCGCTGCGAGCAGTTCTCCAACGCTCCAGTCGAGTTCGGCCACGGCGTCGCCATACAACCCGGCACCGCTCGTTTGGTAAAACCGCTCGGACGCCGCCAGCGGTTTATGCGGCATCGCGTGGGCAAGGTAGAGAAAGAAAGGCCGACTCCGTTGCCGGGCAATAAAGTCGAGGGCACCGGCGGTGTAACGTTCGGTCAGCGTTGCCTGGATCACGGGATACTCGATCCGCTCTTCCTGCCGAATCAACTCGACGGGGCGCATGTCGTTGCTGTAGAGGATGCCGAGGTACTCGTCGAAGCCGCGACGCGTCGGATAGAACTCGGCCTGGTGGCCGAGGTGCCACTTGCCGAACATCGCCGTGGCATAGCCGGCGTCGTGCAGCAGGTTCGCCAGCGTGATTTCCTCGATCGGCAGGTGTCGGCGGTTGGCCTGCGGCGACGAATCGGGGGTCGGGTTGTCGGGCATGCCGCAGCGAAACGGATACCGCCCGGTCAGCAGCGAAGCCCGCGACGGCGCGCAGTATGGGCTGCTCGAATAGAACTGCGTGAAGCGGATGCCCTCGCGGGCCATCCGATCCAGCGCGGGTGTGCGGAACCGTTGATGACCGAAGCACGCCAGGTCGCCGTAGCCGAGATCGTCGGCATAGATGATGACGACGTTCGGAGGCTGCTGGCCCGTTGCCGGTCCGGCCTCAACGTGGACCACCGACGCCACAATCAGCGCAACGACGACGCACGATACAACAGCAAAGCGACGAACGTGCGGAACAACTGGGGCGGGCATGGGCCTGATTGTAACATGCCCAGCCGCCCGTTAGGTTGTCCTGCCGTCATTTTCCGGCCGAGCGATACTTCTCGGCGAGTCGGCCAGGCGTGCCCATGATGTTGTAGCCCGCGTCGACGTGGAGGATTTCGCCGGTGATTCCGGTGGCATGGTCCGAGAGCAAGAAGCCACCGGCATACGCCACTTCGTCATGAGTGATGTTGCGTCCCATCGGAGACATTTGGGCGTAGAGGTCTTGCATGTCGTCGACACCAGCGCCGCGGCCCGCCAGCGTGCGCAGCGGACCGGCGCTCACGGCGTTGACGCGGATGCCGTCGGGCCCCAGATCGAAGGCGAGATATTTCACAAACGAATCGAGCGCCGCTTTGCAGACCCCCATGATGTTGTAGCCCGGCACCGCCTTCTCACCACCGAAGTAGGTCATCGTGAGCACGCTCGACGGATTCTTGAGGATCGGGCGGGCCGCATTCGTGACGGCGGCGAGACTGTAGGCGCTCACCTCCATCGCGATCTTGAAACCCTCGCGGCTCGTCGCCACGGTATCGACCTTGAGGTCTTCCAGCGGGGCAAACGCGATCGAG
>JAGQPT010000249.1 GCA_020426575.1 Planctomycetales bacterium | reverse complement strand
GAAGTTCGGGCGCGATTTCCGCGCGATCATCCGCGATCGGCCCACGATCACGATTCCCGACGACCACGACGTCGGCCAGCCGAATCTCTGGGGCGAGGCCGGCGGCGCGTCGACGTTGCCGGGCGCGGAAGACGGCGGTTACGCCATGCCCGCCGACTACGTCAAGGCCGTCGAACGGGCGCAGACGAGCCACCTACCCGATGCCTTCGATCCACGTACGATCGGCCAGGGGATCGGCGTGTATTTTACTTGTTTCAATTGGGGGCGGATCGGTTTCGCCGTGATCGAGGACCGCAAGTTCAAGAGCGGGCCGGCCGGGCTCATCCCGCAACAAGGACCACGGCCCGATCACATCCGCGACGCCAACTACGACCCGGCAAGCATCGACGTGCCCGAGGCTGAACTGCTGGGCGAGCGGCAACTGGCGATGCTCGACCATTGGGGTCAGGACTGGGAGGGCGTTGACATGAAGGTCGTGCTCTCGCAAACCATCTTCTGCGGCGGCGCCCACATCCACGGCAAGATCGGTGGCCGACTGCACGCCGACCTCGACTCGAACGGCTGGCCGCAATCGGGCCGCAACGCAGCGATCGACGCCCTGCGGAAGTGTTTCGCCGTGCACGTGGCGGGCGATCAGCACCTCGGCTCGATCTTCCACCACGGTATCGATGAATTCGGCGACGGCTGCTATTCGTTCTGTGTGCCTTCGATCGCCAACCTGTACCTGCGCTGGTGGCGGCCGATCCGCCCGGGGGCCCATCGCGAGCCCGGCGCACCCGAGTACACCGGCGAGCACTTCGACGGCTTCGGCAATCGAGTCACCTGCTACGCCGCCGCGAACCCCGACGATCGGCCCACCGAGGGCAAGGAATTGACGACGCGGGCGGCGGGCTTCGGCGTCGTGCGGCTCAACAAGGCCGAGCGGACGATCACGCTGGAGTGCTTTCCGCGGAACGTCGACGTCACGGACCCCGCCACCGAGCAATACCTCGGCTGGCCTCGCACGATCAATCAACTCGATAACTACGGGCGCAAGGCTGCCGCGTATCTGCCGACGCTCGTTGTCAGCGGGCAAAGCGATCCGGTCGTGAAGGTGATCGACGAAGCGACGGGCGAGTGGGTCTACGCGCTGCGGATCCGCGGCAACGAGTTTCGCCCGAAGGTGTTCGCCCCGGGCACGTACACGATCGAGGTCGGCGAAGGCGCCACGAAACGCGTGCTCAAGGGCGTGCCGTCGCTGTCGCCGAATGAACAGCGGCGGCTCGACGTCGACCTCGCCCCCTTGTGATGGCGACGTGGCGTGATGGGGACTCGGCGTGATTGGCTGACGGGCGACGCCGCGGGTCAGTCGAGATTGATCGTATAGACGACAACCTCTTCGCCTTGCGGAGCGGCCTGGGCGGCCCAGCGACCATCGGGACCGAGCACACCCGACGGAGCCGAGCAGGGGATCGTCGTCGGCGCGCAGTTGTCGGCCGCCACGATCCAGAGCTTGCCGGTGATGGCGCGGATCCGCTGGTTCGACTCGTGGAAGTGCCAGTAGACGTTTTTCGACATCTCGCCGCCGTCGCGCCCGCCGTTGATGGCGTGGAAAACGACGCGGGCGCCGGCCTCGCTGAGTTGCTGGCTCAGATGCGGGTCGGGCATCGGCGTGCAACCGGGGTTGGCCCACATGTCGTTACAGATCAGCCCGCCGACGGTGATGCCTTTGATCTGGAAGGTGGTCAGCGGGCGCGTGGCGTAGTGATTGATCTCGCCTTTGCTGGGTGTGGTCATGCTGCCGCAGCGGAGGATTTTGCAGTGCGCGCCCAGGTAATTGCCGTCGGCGTCGTAGAAGCGAATCTCGTTGTAGCACTTGCCGTCGTCCGGTTCGACGAAGCACGTCCCCAGCGCCAGGGCCAGCCCCGCCGACTTCGCTTTGGCCAACAGCGGCACGAGCGCCGCGTCGACGGCCGACTGATCGAACTCGTGGGTGTAGCCGCTCAGCGAACCCTCGGGCGTGAGCAGGATGTCGGCCTCGGCGGCAATGGCCGTGTCGATGGCGCGATCGATCGTCGCGGCGTTCTCGGCGACGTCACGGGAAACCGGCAACTGCGCGGTGGCCACGGTGAGCGTCTCGCCGGCCGCCGCCAGCGCGCCCGCGGTGAGCTGCGCGGCAATGATCGCGGCGAGAAACAACAGCTTGTTCATGTTGAACCCTTGTACTGGAGAGTCGACCCGACGGCGGGGCGTGGGCCCGGGTGGCCGCACCTGACCATGGTGCGCAGACGAGCCGGTGCATTGCAAATGGCGGCGCGCCTGCGGGCGCAGCAAAAAAGGCTGACCGGGTGGTCAGCCTTATGCGATGTCAACCGTCTTACGGTGGCTGGCTGTTGTGCGACACCCGCCGGGCGCACGGCGACTCAGCTGGCGGCGACGACGTTGATGCGGCGGCCGCCGCGGTCGAACTCGACGACGCCTTCGACCAGCGCGTAGAGCGTG
>JAGQPT010000248.1 GCA_020426575.1 Planctomycetales bacterium | reverse complement strand
GGAACTGCCACTATGACTGTAATTCAAGGGAGAAAAGTTGGTGCCACCGGCGGAACCTTGGTGACATGGAACGACGACGCCACGGCGCTGCTCAAGCCGGACGGCACCCCCATTTGGGGTAATGTTGGACAAGCTTCGGTTGGTGTGCGCACCGTCCTATTCGGGCACAGCTATATCGATCAGGAGGCGGGGGGCGCTAGCACTGACGGTAGCGACACCTTCGACAACTGGTCCAACACCGGGACCGTGCAATGGGCAAACTGGCTCATGGGCAAGCCGCTGCAGATCGTCAAGGAGTTCGGGCGTGGCAGCCGCCGCGTTTTGGACATGCTGCCGCGGTATCGGGGAGAGGTCGCGCCGCTCAATCCAGCGCTGGTAATCGTCAGCATTGGGCATAACGACCTAAAGGGCCTGTACGCTGGAGGCCCTGATCAGCAACCGGCCGACGATCGTCAGCGTCAGGTGCCGTATCTCGTCGAAATGATGCGCGCCTGGCTGCGCGACGACGTGGCGCACAACACGACTGTTGTGCTGCTGGGAGAAAGCCCCCCTGGGAAATCTCCGACCGGCGTGACGACGGGGGCAAACAAGTACACGTCCGCGCGATTCTTCCGGTGGAACGAGGCGCTTCGGCGGCTGGCCGTCGAATTCAACAACGTCATCTATGTGCCAGTCGAGCGCGTCGTGCTCGATCCGGCCGACACCACTGGCGTGAACGTCGCCGGCATGTTCTGGGATCAGGTGCATCCAAGCATTACCGGCGCCTATAAGCGCGGGCTTATGCTCAAGGAGCACTTGGAGCGAGTGGTGCCAGTGCATTGCGACATTCTTGCCACGTCGGCGGCCGACACGTTTTCAAATCTCAAGATCACAACGTCAGCAGCACCGACGTTCGACGGCACTTCGGCAGACCTGGCATTTACCAACACTGATAACAACGGCCGGCCTGTCGAGATCGGAGATTACGTCACCGTCCGAATCCCCGGCTCGGACAATCGTGGCCTGAACGGGCGCTATTTGGTGACCGATGCCGATGATGCTGGCGTGACTGTTGCGACGCCTGGGATTTCCGGGACGGCTACCGCAAACGCGGATGTCAGCACGAGCACAAATTTACTGATCAACCCACTCTTCCTGACCACGACGGGCGGGCAGCAGGCTCCCACAGGGGTGGTGGGCTCGATTGTCGGCAATGTGCCGCTCGGGGTCACCATCAATTCACTGCCGGCGACGCATACGGTTACGGTATCAACGTCGGCGCACACGCAGCGCGACGGGTCGGCCGGGTTCGGAAACTGGATGGAGCTGGACATCGTTGTTGCCGGGTCGGCAGGGGCGGCGAGCACATTCGAGGTGCGCCTGCCCGTAAGCAACTCGTCGAACTATCCGGCGACCTACGATGTCGAGCGGAAGCTGAACATCGGCCAGACGGTGCAGTTCGGCTGCGAAATTCGGCAGGAATCGGCGTCGGGGGGATGGGCTGGGTTCTACACAGACGCATATGTGCATGTGGTTGATCTGGACACGGGAGCAAACGCAGCATATCCAAAGGCGTTCGACGTTTATCGCACGACGGCCAACACGCCTCTTACGAGCAGCCACTTGTTCCCCGTCGACGACATGACGCTCACGACCATGACGCCGGAAATGACGCTGCCAGTCGAGGCAAACAGGGTCGTCCTCGCCGCCAACGGTCGCGTGTGGGTGTCGTTCGTCGGTGACGGCTCGGTGACGCTCAAGATCGCCCGCGCGACGTTCCGCGTCGTAGATGACCCGATTGAAGAAGGCTATTTGCATCTCATCACATGACGACCCAGCGCAATGAATATCACCACACTGGCGATCGCTGTCAGCGTGTTGGGCCGCAGGCTGTGACGGCTGCGCGCGGCAACTGACGCCGGAGAGCCCTCGTGGGCAATACAGAACATCGCGCGCGAGAAGCGGAGCGGCTTATGCGCGAGCCGCTGCTGATCGAGGCATTCGAG
>JAGQPT010000247.1 GCA_020426575.1 Planctomycetales bacterium | reverse complement strand
TGGCGGAGATCAAGCCGGGCGACCTCCGCAACGGCGTCGTTCGCCAGGTCCGCGACTTCGGCGCGTTCGTCGACATCGGCGGTATCGACGGCATGGTGCACGTCAGCCAAATTGGCTGGGACCGCGTCAGCAAGCCGAGCGACGTGCTCGAACAGGGCCAAGCCGTCAAGGTGAAGGTGCTGAAGATCTCGCCCGAGTCGGGCAAAATCAGCCTGAGCATCCGCGACGCCATCGAGAACCCCTGGACGTCGGCCAAGGCGACCTATCACCAGGGGGCCGTCGTCAAAGGCGCGGTCTCCAAGATCACCGACTTCGGCGCCTTCGTCCGGCTGGAAACGGGCATCGAGGGCCTGATCCACATTTCAGAGCTCGACCACAAGCGCGTCTTTCGCGTCACCGACGTGCTCAGCGAAGGCCAGGAGGTCGAGGTCAAGGTGCTCTCGTTCGACGGCGACAAGCAGCGGATCGGCCTGTCGCTCAAGGCGCTGCAGGCCCGACCGGAAAAGCCCAAGAAGGAACAGGAGCCCGAAGAGCCCGAAGCCGCCCCACCGCCGCGCAAACGCACGAGCGACAAGAAGCTCAAGGGCGGCATCGGCGGCCCCACCGGCGGCGAAGCCTTCGGCCTGAAGTGGTGAGTGGGTTAGGTAATTAGGTGTTTAGCAGTTTAGGCATTTAGGGCGCGCTCGGCGGCGCATTCCCTAAACGCCTAAACACTTACGGACTAAACACCCACCCTCTACACTCGTTCACGTCACGCCCAGCAGTTCGCATGCTTCGGCGTAGCCCGGCGCCGGGTAGCCGTGTTCGCTTGCCGTCACGCGGGCCAAGGCGACCAGTTGACGCCCGCGGAATGCCGGTCGCGTCGTGGCAAATTCTTCCGTGACAGTGCGGTAATACTTCTCGGCGTGCAGCGCGCCGTCCTCGCTCACCGCGTATTTCAACATCAGGTCGAAAAGTGGGCGCGGTGAATGCTGCAGATCGCCGTACCGCTGGGCCAGCGCACAGGCGCGAGCCTGTTCGTTCGCGCCGATCGCTTCGTCCAGTTCGCCGAGTAGCTGACCCACGTCGTCCGTTTTGATACCGTCGATCAAGTCGGCGTACGGAAACGGCGCCTCGGTGATCAAGCCAGTCTGTCCAGCGGTGTGGAACGCGCCGACAATCAAACTGGCGACTTGATTGCGGTGGTTGCTCACCCGCGCAATATTGCGCCACGCGTTCGCCGCGTCGGATGCATGAACGCCGACCGAATCGCCGTGCACGCAACCGGGCGGTTTGCCGGGGGAACTGTATTCGGCGCGGCGGCCCGGGTCGTGCAACACGAGCATGTTGGCTGCCAGCGACATCGCCTCGCCAATCGCCTCGGGATCGAACCCCTCGGACAGCGCCGCCGCAGCGGCTTCAGCCGCTTGCTCGCGGCTACCTCGACAAATCGTGACAGCCAACTGTTCGGTCCAAACGTCGTCCCCCTTTCTCTGGCCGAGCGGTCTGTCCAGCAGATGATATTCGTCGAGTAGTTGCGGCAAAACGTCGCGCACCGGGGACGTCGATTGACCTCGGTCGCGCATGTCCCGTTC
>JAGQPT010000246.1 GCA_020426575.1 Planctomycetales bacterium | reverse complement strand
GGATCAGCCTGGCGGCCGCGCGAATGTCGCCGAAGTCCCGAACAAGCTGGTCGGCGGGCTGGCCGGCGGCCAGGCCGTCGTGGAAGTGTCCGCTCAACTCGCTGGCAACGTCGCACTTCTCGCGGCGGCTCAAACGCGTCTTGCGGACCACGGTGTCGACGAGCCGATGTAATTCGGCGGGCAGCGTCAGGGCCGGTGCTTCGTCAGCGCGGAGGCGGCGCCAACGGGATCGGCGCTTGCGCTCTGCGGCGAGCGCGCCAGCCAGCGCGTCGGCGTTGCCGCCGGCGGCTAACTGCGACTCGACGTCGACGACCAACCGGCGGGCCAACTCGGCGCGGGGGGCGAGGCGCCAACCGGCGCGGCGCACCGTGCGGTACAGCTCCCGTTTCAGCGCGTCGGGAAGCGCGGCGACGGCGATCTGATGACGCGGGTCGAGCGCGCCGGTCAAATGGCCGCGCAGCAGATCGCCGAGCGGGGTCGTCAACAGGCGCCGCAACCAGGAGCGGTCGTCGTTTGCCGTCGCGGGGTTCATGCCGTGCCTCCCCAGGCGACCGCTGGACCGTTCGTGGACGACTGGGTCACAGCGTCCCAATTCGCAGCGTCCCAATTCGTAACGTTTATATTCAGAGCGGCACACGACGTGAGGATGCCGAGCGCCGACATGGCGGCCGAGACGGCTTCCCATTGGGCCGTGTCGTGGGCCAGGCGTTTCTTGCCCTGTGCCGTGAGCGCGTAGTACTTCCGTTGGCGGCCCGACTCGGAACGAACGCGTTCGGAGCGCACGAGCCCCTGCGCTTCAAGGTTGTAGAGCATCGGGTAGAGGGTCGATTGGCCCATCGCCAGCACGCCGTCGGAACGCTCGGCCAGGGCCGCAACGATTTCGTAGCCGTACATGCGGCCACCCTCGAGCAGCTTGAGCACGGCCACCGGTCCGGCGCCCCGCATCAACTCGCGTTCAATTTTCATGCTGGTCTCCTGGCCCGGTGGTGTCGCCGACAGCCCGCTGTTCGCCATGCCTGAATACTATGGCACACATACTATATGTGTCAAGCATTACGTCCCCGCCGAAAATCTCCTCTTGCCGAATTACGACAATTGTCGTAAATATCTCCGGCACGACCGACACGGCCCTTTTGAAACAAACTCGAACCGCATGAACGTGAAGAAGACCACGAAGAAACCCGACGACGGCCCCAGCCGACTGGCGGCCGGCGAACTGGAAATCCTGGAGATGCTCTGGCGTGAGCAGAGCGCGACGATCCGCGAGGCCCAGTTGGCGCTCGATTCGGACGTCGGTTACACGACGGTGCAGACGCGGCTGGATCGGCTCGTGAAAAAAGGCCTGGTGAAGAAGTCGCGGACCCGACCGGCTCGCTATGCGGCCGCCGTCTCACCAGAGCAGGTGGGCGGGAACGACCTCGACCTGCTGGTGCGGCGCGTCAGCGACGGGCGGGTCGTTCCGCTGGTCGCGCACCTGCTCAGCCGCGACTCGGTCACGACCGAGGAACTGGCGGAACTGAAACGCCTCATTGCCGCGGCGGAACGCGCGGCCCAACAGCGAGGTGACGGCTGATGGACACAGTGTGGGCAATGGAACATTGGCCACTGGGCGTGGTGCGAGCGACGGCGTGCACGTTGCTGGCCGCGGGGGTGGCCCAACTGCTGCTCTCGAAGCTGGCGGTGCGATCGCCGCGCGTGCATCGGCTGGCCTGGCTGCTGGTGATCGCGCAGGGCTGGCTCGTCATGACCTGGACATGGCAGGTCGAGGTCGAACGCGTGCCGGCACCCGCGGTGCCTCGCGCGGCCCTCGACCAAAACCTGTCCGTGATGATTGCCGAACCACCGCCGCAGGTGGTGGCGACGGTCGATGATCGGCCAGCGACATGGTCTTTGGCGACGTGGTCTCTTGCGGCGTGGTCGTTCGTGACGACGGCGCCCGCGACGGTGTTTGCCGTGTGCTGGGGGCTTGGCGTTGCTGTGCTGGTGGGTGCGAACGTGCGGCGGTACGGCGCGATGGTGCGGCGTTTGCCGCGCGGCAGCGTGCCGCAGCGCGCCGACTGGTGCGACGAGTGGCAGCGCAGCACCGCGGCGCTAGGGGTACGGCGGCGGGTGGTGTTGCGGATCAGCGAACGATTGGGGCCGCTGCTGTGTTACCTGCCGTTTGCACATCGCGTGTTGGTGCCGCGGGCGTTGTGGACGCGGCTCGTTCGGACCGAGCGCGAGGCGATCCTGCGGCACGAACTGGCGCACCTGGTGCGGGGCGACCTCTGGAAGTCGCTGCTGGTGCGGCTGGTGGCGCTGCCGCAGTGGTTCAACCCGGCCGTCTGGTGGGCCGTGCGGCGGTTTGACGAGGCGGGCGAATGGGCCACCGACGACCTGGCCCGCGGCCTCACCGTCGAAGAGGAACTCGACTATGCCCGCGCGTTGGTGCGCGTGGCCGAACATGTCCACGCGCCGCTGGCCAGCACGATGTCGGCCGGCGGCGGCGTGGTCACCCGACGGATCAAACGCCTGATCACCCCTCGGTTCAAGGAGGAACCTGCGATGAAGAAGTGGATCGTCGTTGCCGTGCTCGTCGGCATCGCCGCCGTGCAACTGGTGCGCGTGCAGTTGGTGGAGAAGAAAGCGCCTCCGGTGCGTCCAACCGAATGGGTACCTACGGCTGCCCAAGAGGGGCTCGTCAAGTATGAACCCGACGCCGTGAAGCAAACCACTGCGCCACGTCCCCCCGCGAAACGTCCTCTTCCCGACTATCGCGTGGCGCCGCCGGACGTGTTGACGGTGGACCTTGTGGGTGGCGAACCCAAGAGCGACAAACTGGCCCCCGGCGACCGGGTCATTGTCACCGCGACCGAATCTCTCCCCATCGGACATCGCACGCAGATCGTGGCCCAAGTGGACGACAAGGGAACTTTGGGACAACCGGGCGGCGTACTGCTCTGGAACTCCTTCGAGGCGGCCGGCCTGACGGTCGAACAATGCGCGGAAAAGATCGCAGCCAGCATGACGAATTCGCTGGGGATCGAATCACCGCAGGTCACGGTGAAACGAACGGGAAGCACTGCGTTTGTGGGCCAACACCTGGTTGGACCCGATGGCACGCTCAACCTCGGCATGCACGGCGACGTGTACGTCGCCGGGATGAACCTTGCCGAGGTAAAGGCGGCGGTTGAAGAACACCTGAGCGCGTTCTACGAGCAGCCCAAAGTGGCGGTCGACGTGTTTGCGTACAACAGTCAGGTGTACTACGTGATCGTCCAAGGCAACGGGCCAGGCGACAATGTCTATCGCTTTTCCGCGACCGGCAACGAGACGGTGCTCGATGCGGTTGCCCAGGTGAATGGCCTGGTGAATGACCAGGTCGAACGCATCTGGGTCGCCCAACCGGCGCCGGACGAGTCGGGCGGCGACCGGGAATTGCCGGTCGACTGGAACGCGATCACCAGCGGCGGCAGTACGGAGACGAACTACCAACTGTTGCCGGGGGATCGCCTGTTCATCGAGTACGCCAGGGCCGCCGAAGTCGGCAAGGCCGAGACGCCGGTGC
>JAGQPT010000245.1 GCA_020426575.1 Planctomycetales bacterium | reverse complement strand
GGTCGAGCGCTGGATCGCCCTCGGCGCGCCGCATCCCGACAAAGACTTGGCCCCCCGGCCCGCGCAACCCGCGCTTGCTGCCGAGGACGAGCGTGCCCATCACTGGGCGTTTCAAACACCCGTCGAACCACCGCTGCCGGCCGTCACCAACGAGGCCTGGGTCCGCACGCCGATCGATCGCTTTGTGCTCGCGCGGCTCGAAGCGGCAGGGCTGTCGCCGGCTCCCGAGGCGGAACGTCGCGTGCTGATCCGCCGCGCCACGTTCGACCTCACCGGGCTGCCGCCCACCCGCGCCGAGGTGGCGACGTTTCTCTCGGACCGTTCACCGGGTGCCTACGCGCGGTTGATCGAACGTCTGTTGGCCTCGCCGCGCTACGGCGAACGCTGGGGGCGACACTGGTTGGACGTGGCCCGCTATGCCGACTCGAACGGCTTGGATGAAAACATCGCCCACGGCAACGCCTGGCGCTACCGCGATTGGGTCGTCGATGCGCTCAATGCTGACAAGCCCTACGACGAGTTCGTCCGCGAGCAGGTCGCCGGCGATCTCTATCCCAGCGACGATCCCCAAGTCCGCAACCGGCGGCTGACGGCGACGGGGTTTCTCTCGCTCGGCCCCAAGGTCCTGGCCGAGGTCGACGAGACCAAGATGGAAATGGACATCGTCGACGAACAGATCGACACCGTCGGCAAGGCGCTGCTGGGGCTCACGCTCGGCTGCGCCCGTTGCCACGATCACAAGTTCGACCCGATCTCGACGCAGGACTATTACGCGCTGGCCGGCATCTTCCAGAGCACCCGTTCGATGGACTCGTTCACGAAGATCGCCCGTTGGCACGAAAACCCGCTCCACGATGCGGCGTATGACCGGGACAAGGCCGATCACGACTCCCGCGTGGCGGCGCAGCGGTCGGTGATCGACGGGCTCGTGGCCGACGCCACCGCCGCACTGGCCCAGCAACTCGGCGCCGGCGCGGCGATGCCGGAAAAGCCCGAGGAATCGTTCCCCGCCGAAACCCGGCAGCAACTCCAGCAGGAACGCGAAGAGCTGGCGGCGCTCGAAAAACAATCCCCGATCCAGCCGACCGCGATGGGCGTGGGCGAAGGCGAACCTCGCGACACGGCCATCCACGTCCGTGGCAGCCACCTCACTCTTGGCGAGGTCGTGCCGCGACGCATCCCCGCCGTCTTCGTCACCGCGGCAACCCCCGCGGTCGATCCCGCTGGCAGCGGTCGGCTGGCCCTGGCCGAGTGGCTCGCCTCGCCCGACAATCCCCTGGCGGCGCGCGTGATGGTCAACCGCGTCTGGCGCTGGCACTTCGGTCGTGGCATCGTGGCGACGCCGAACAACTTCGGCCTGTTGGGCGAGCGCCCCACTGACCAGGCCTTGCTCGACTGGCTCGCCGTCGCCTTCGTCCGCGACGGCTGGTCACTCAAGTCGCTGCACCGTCAGATCATGCTCTCGGCCACGTATCGGATGGCGAGCGACACCAGCGAAGCGGCCGCTGCTGTCGATCCCGGCAACCAGAGGCTCGGGCATTTCCCGATGCGCCGCCTCGATGCCGAAGAGATCCGCGACGCGCTGCTCGCCGTCAGCGACCAACTCGACCCGACGATGGGCGGCCCTGTCTTGGCCGTCGACAACCGCGCGTTCATCTTCGACCACACTTCCAAAGACGAAACGAGCTACGACCGCTCACGCCGCAGCATTTACTTGCCTGTCGTCCGCAATCACCTGCACGAGTGCTTCATGCTGTTCGACTACAGCGACGCCAGCACACCGAACGGCAACCGCAATACCAGCACGGTCGCCTCGCAGGCGCTGTACCTGATGAACGGCGAGTTGGTCGCGACGGCCGCCCAGCGATTGGCTGATCGCGTGTTGAGCGAAGGGGGCTCATCCGACGCCACGCGGACCGACTGGCTCTACCAAACGTGCCTGGCCCGCCCGGCCAGCGACGAAGAAGTGGCGCGTGTCGCCGAGTACCTCCAGCGGTTCAGCGATCTGACCGACACCCCCGATGGTAAGTCGCACGAGCACACGTCGTGGCAACTCGTCTGTCAGGCGCTTTTGATATCCAGTGAGTTCGTTTACGTCGAGTGACACAGCGACCCATCGGCAAGACGACATGCCGACAGAACGAGACGCCAACAGCAACATGTCTCCCTCGATGGTTCCACGATGCAGCTAGGCTTCCGACAATCCGACGGTACACGGCTTTCACGGCGACACATGTTGTGCCGTTCGGCGCTCGGCTTCGGTTCGCTGGCTGCGGCGTCGCTGCTGGCTGACGCTTCGCCGGCTGCGGCGTCGTCGTCGGTGGCACATGCGCCCCATTTTCCGCCCCGCGCCCGCCGCGTGATCTTCCTGTTCATGAAGGGTGGCCCCTCGCACATCGACACCTTCGAGCCCAAGCCGTTGCTGGACCGCGACGACGGCAAGCCGTTGCCGTTTGACAAGCCCCGCGTGCAATTCGCCCCGACCGGTAACTTGTTGCGTTCGCCCTGGAAATTCCAGCGCTACGGCGAGAGCGGTTCGGCCGTCAGCGAACTTTTCCCGCACGTGGCCCGTTGCGTCGACGACATCTGTTTCCTGCACGGCGTATACGGCACGAACGCGGCCCACGGCGGCGCGTCGCTCAAGTTGCACACCGGCAGCGACACGTTCGTCCGCCCCAGCATGGGATCGTGGATCAGTTATGGCCTCGGCACCGAGAATGCCAACCTGCCGGCGTTCATCACCATCTGCCCGACGCTGGCGCACGGCGGCGTGAAGAACTGGGGCAGCGCGTTTCTCCCCGCCGCCACGCAGGGCACACCGCTCGGTGTCGCCAGCCAGCCGTCGACTGCCGCCACGATGAAATACGTCGGCAACGACGCGCTCTCGCCACAGTTGCAGCGGGCTCAACTCGACCTCGTCGCCGAGTTGAACCGCGACTACCAACGTGGCAACGGGCACCGCGGCACCGGGCCCAGCGACGAGTTGGAAGCCCGCCTCGAGTCGTTCGAACTCGCCTTCCGCATGCAGACCGAGATGCCCGAGGCGCAGGATCTGTCGCAGGAGTCGGCCGCCACCAAGGCGCTCTACGGCATGGACGAGGCCGCGACCGAAGATTTCGGCCGCCAGTGCCTGTTGGCCCGCCGCTTTGCCGAACGCGGCGTCCGCTTCATCCAGGTCACCCACAGCGACACCGACGTGCAGTGGGACCAACACGCCAAGCTCAAAGAAGGCCACAGCGAAAACGCGCTGGAAGTCGACAAGCCCATCGCCGGTTTGCTCACCGACCTCAAGGCCCGCGGGCTGCTCGAAGACACGCTCGTGCTCTGGGCCGGCGAGTTCGGCCGCACGCCAACGGCCCAAGGCACCGACGGCCGCGACCACAATCCGTACGGCTTCACGGTCTGGCTCGCCGGCGGCGGCGTCCGCGGCGGTTACCATCACGGCGCCACCGACGACTACGGCTTCTACGCCCAGACCGGCAAGGTCCACGTCCACGACCTGCACGCCACGATCCTGCACCTGCTGGGGCTCGACCACTTGCGGTTGACATATCGCTACAGCGGCCGCGACTTCCGTCTCACCGACGTTGCCGGGCACGTGGTGTCCGAGATCATGGTGTAAGATGCACCGCCCAGACGCAAAGAAGAACGTCTGGCTTTTTACCACGACGACACTACGACACAACGGAAAGAGGATGGGGGGCGACGGTGTGTTTCGTCGCTCAATTCAAAACGTCGTGTTGTTGTGCCGTCGTGGTGAGACTTGTAGGGTGGGTGGTTCTGCCGGCGTGTGTGACGTGATTGTGTCCCACAACACAGCTGCCGGCAGGTTCACCCACCGAGTTCATTCCATTCACCGACGCACCCAACATGTCCAATCAACGAAAACTAGATCGAGAGATCACGCGCCGCCGCATGTTGACCGCCTCGGCGGGGATCGTGGCCGGCACGGTCGCGGCCGGACACGTGCCGGCGCTTCTTGCAGACGAACAGGCAGGTGACGTGCCCGACCTTGACAAACACCCCTGGATCGATGCCCACAGCCACATCTGGTCGCGTGACGTCGCGAAGTACCCGCTCGCCAACGGTAACACCGTCGACAATCTGTCGCCGCCGAGTTTCACCGACGAAGAACTGCTCGCGCTGGCCCACGCCAGTGGCGTCGGCCGCGTCGTGCTGATCCATCATCATCCCTATCACGGCTGGGACAATTCCTACCTCGTCGACACGGCGGCCCGTTCGCCGCGAACGTTCCGCGTCGTCGGCACGGTCGACAACCGCGAGCCCGACCCCGGCCGCCGGATGCGGGCGATGCTCGCCCAGCACGTCACGGGCTTTCGCATCACGCCCCGTTTCAACGAGGGGAAGTGGCTCGACGGCGGCATGGACGAGATGTGGGAGACGGCCGCCGACACGGGCCAGAACATGTCCTGCCTGATCGATCCCTCCCACTTCGCCGAAGTGGGCGCGATGTGCGCCAAACATCCCGACACGCCGGTCGTGATCGACCACTTTGGCCGCATCGGCGTCGACGGTGAAATCCGCGACGCCGACGTCGACGCGCTGTGCGCGCTGGCCCGCCACAAGCACGTGGCCGTCAAGGCGTCGGCCTACTACGCCCTCGGCAAGAAGCAGGCACCATACCTCGACCTGCTGCCGATGTTCCGTCGCGTGCTCGACGCCTACGGACCCGAGCGCGTGATGTGGGCGACCGATTGTCCTTATCAACTCAGCGGCGAGAACACCTACGACGACTCGATCGCGCTGGTCCGCGACCACATGGACTTCCTCTCCACGGGCGACCGCCAGGCCATCCTCCGCAACACGGCCGAGCGTGTGTACTTGTTCGTATGAGATTTCACCACAGAGGCACGGAGGACACAGAGCCGCATAAGTTGAACAGGAGGAAACAGAGGCAACGGAGAACGGGGATATGTAATCCAAAACCGCTGCGCCAGCGAGGGATGCATTGGTGAAGACCAAAGTAATCGCGAAAGCGCGAAAACGCGAAAACAACGAAGATGGGTTGTGAGCCGCGAGCCCGCTTCGTGAACAGAAGAAACTGATTAAAAGAACTTCGTGAACAGCAGACCGCGAAGCAAGCGGAGACAACACAATCGTCTTTGTGTCCCATCCACCGCTATCTCAATTTCGCATTTTCGCCCTTTCGTGATTTCGCGATTCTTCCCAGAACGTAGGGTGAGTGCTCGCACCCACCACGAACGACACGGACGACAGGACACACATCATTTCAGGGTGATTCGAGTGCAAGCCATCCGCCGACTTTTTTTCGTCTCAGTGGCTTTCATCTCCGTGGCACTTTGCATCAGCGCCAGCGCCCCAGCTGCCGAGCGCCGCCCGAACGTCGTCATTGTCCTTGCCGACGATCAGGGCTGGGGGGACGTCAGCCACAACGGCAACACGAATCTGGCCACGCCGCGGATCGACGCGCTGGCCCGCGACGGTGCCACGCTCGATCGCTTTTTCGTCTGCCCCGTCTGTTCGCCGACCCGGGCCGAGTTTCTCACCGGGCGCTATCACCCCCGCGGCGGTGTCTACGACACGTCGACCGGCGGCGAGCGGCTCGATCTCGACGAAACCACGATCGGCGATGTGTTTCATGCCGCCGGTTACGCCACCGGCGCGTTCGGCAAATGGCACAACGGCACGCAGTATCCCTATCACCCCAACGCCCGTGGCTTCGACGAATACACGGGCTTCTGTTCGGGACATTGGGGCAACTACTTCAACCCGATCCTGGAACACAACGGCCAGCTGATTCGGCCCGAGGGTTATATCAACGACGTGCTCACCGACGCGGCGCTAACGTTCATCGATGCCAACCAGGATCGGCCGTTTTTTTGTTATCTGCCATTCAACACGCCGCATTCGCCGATGCAGGTGCCGGACCGCTTTTACGAGAAGTTCGACGGCGCCGAGCTGGAAAAGCGACACCGTGATCCCGACGCCGAGGACGTGCCCAAGACCCGCGCCGCCCTGGCGATGTGTGAGAACATCGATTGGAACGTCGGCCGCCTGCTCGACCGTCTCGACGAGCTCAACCTGGCCGATGACACGATCGTGATCTATTTCAGCGACAACGGGCCCAACAGCAGTCGCTACAACGGTGGCATGAAAGGTCGCAAGGGCTCGACCGACGAAGGCGGCGTCCGCGTGCCGTTCGTGATCCGCTGGCCCGGCCACGTCCAGGCCGGTACGACCGTCAGCGAGATCGCCGGCGCCATCGACCTGTTGCCGACGCTGGCCGACCTGGCCGACGTGCCACTCGTCGATTTGCCGCCACTCGACGGCGTGAGCATCCGGCCGCTTCTCGAAAATACCGACGCCCAGTGGCCCGACCGCATGATCTTCTCGCATTGGGCCGGCAAGGTGAGCGTGCGCACGCCGCAGTACCGCCTCGATCACCAAGGCAAGTTGTTCGACATGACGAGCGATCCGGAACAACGGCACGACGTCGCCGCCGAACGCCCCGACGTCGCCCGCCGGCTCTCCGCTGCCGTCGACGCCTGGAAGGCCGAGATGCTGCCGGGCCTCACCGACGACGACCGTCCGTTCCCGGTCGGCTACGCCGCCTTCCCGGTCACGTACCTGCCGGCCCGCGACGGGGTGCCGCATGGCAACGTCCAGCGCAGCGCCCGGGCACCGAACTGTTCGTTCTTCACCAGTTGGAGCGAGACCACCGACAGCATGACCTGGGACATCGAAGTCGCCAC
This sequence comes from Planctomycetales bacterium, assembly GCA_020426575.1. Classification (GTDB taxonomy): domain Bacteria; phylum Planctomycetota; class Planctomycetia; order Pirellulales; family JAEUIK01; genus JAGQPT01. The sequence goes on along the minus strand of JAGQPT010000245.1, from coordinate 11,949 downwards.
GCCCGGCCGCTACGACGCCGTGATCTATTACACCTGCCGCCCGGACGACGTCGGTGCCACGGTGCGACTCAGCCTGGGTGATGCGTCGGTCGACGCACGCGTCACCGAGGCGCACGACCCGCCGCTCTACGGCATGGAAAACGACCGCGTGCCGCGCCACGGCGAGTCGTACGTAAAGGACTTCGCCCCGCTGCATCTGGGTGCCGTCGAGCTGCCGTCCGGTCGCGGCGAGTTGACCCTCGACGCGGTCGAGATTCCCGGCGACAACGTGATCGACGTCCGCTGCGTGCAGTTGACGTTGCTCGACACGGCGGAATAACCCGTTGTCGGAAAAAAACTACGGCTCCGCGTCCTTCGCCCGCTGTGCTGCAAACCGCGCGGCCAATTCGGCGACGCGTTCGGGTTGTGCGTCCGCCAGGTCGCGCTCCTCGTACGGATCGTCGGTCAGGTTGTAGAGTTGCCACGGCGGCGGTTCGTCGGCGTTGTCGGCACGCTGGCGGAGAATCTTCCACGGGCCCACCCGGATCGCCTCGCGCTGGCGGTCGCGGCCCCAGATCGAGTAAATCTCCCGCGACGGCGGCTGCGTCACTTCGCCCGCGACGAGTGGCCAGATGTTCCGCCCGTCCCAATGCGGGTCCGCCTCGGCCTCGAAACCGATCAGCGCCGCCAGCGTCGGCACCCAGTCGACGATGTGCAGCGGCGCCGCGACCTTGCCCGGCGCGAGCACACCGTGCCAGTGCACCAGGGCCGGCACGCGCATGCCGCCTTCGTAGACCTCGGTCTTCTTGCCCCGCAGCGGCGCGTTCGAGCTGAAGTTCTTCAGCGCCGGGTCCGGCGCCGGGTAGACTCCGCCGCTGTGATTCACTTGCGCGCCGTTGTCCGAAGAAAACACGATCAGCGTCTCGTCGCGCAGGCCCGTCGCGTCGAGCGCCGCGAGGATCCGCCCCACACAATCGTCCATGTGCGTGACCGCTGCGGCGTACAATTGGCGATCGCCGTTCTCGATGTGGGCATTGGCGTCGAGGTACTTTTGTTCCTCGACCAACGGCGTGTGCACCGCGTGAAACGGCACGTAAAGAAAGAACGGCTCGTCGGCGTGATCGTGTATCCAGCGCACCGCCTCGCGGGTCACCAGATCGGTGGCATGCCCCGCTTCGTCGACAAACTCGAGGTCGCGGTGCCAGGTCCGCGCAAACGGCGAGTCCAGCCGGTAGCGGTGGTCGTACATGCCCACGGCCCCGGCCAGCGAGCCGTAACTGTGGTCGAAGCCGTAGTGGTTCGGCCCCCATTCGAGCCGTGAACCGAGGTGCCATTTGCCGCACAGCGCCGTACGGTAGCCCTTTGCACCGAATACATCGGCCATCGTCAACGTGCCGGGGGGTAGGGCCCGTTCGTTGCTGGCCGTCAGGCAATGGGCACCAAACCGGCTGGGATACCGCCCCGTCATCGTGGCAACGCGCGTCGGCGTGCACTGCGGCTGCACGTAGTGGCACTCCAGCACGACACTGTCACCGGCGAGCCGATCGAGCTGCGGCGTGCGCATCTCGGCATTGTGATAGCCGACGTCGTTCCAGCCCAAGTCGTCGGCGAGGACGAACACGACGTTCCGCGGTCGCACCGCTTCCGTGTCGGACGAAGCCGCCTCGCCGCCGTAGCCCGCCACCGACACAAAGCACGCCAGCACCGCCAGCCACGTCACGTCAACTATTCGCACTTCACTTGCCTCACCGGGGAGTTACTTTTCGGGCCGCGCTGACGCCCGACGAATGTGGCCGGATCTCAATCGACCTGCGCGGAAGATCTCGTCGATGATAGCGGCGCGTTGATCTTCTCGCACGGGAAACCGCACAAATTGATGTGGTGATACCTAGAACTATCAGGTATAAGGCTCTCCCATGAAAACAACGCGCCTCGAAAACCGACGCACGAACCCGGATTTCCTCAATGGAGTGCCGGAGCTTGTGCTGCTGAAATTGCTCGATCGCCGGCCGATGCACGGCTACGAGCTTGTCCGTTCGATCAAGCGGGAGACCGGCGATGCCCTCGCTTTCGGCGAGGGATGCGTTTACCCGGTGCTCCACAAGTTGGAGAGCCAGGGGCTGCTCGAAAGTCGCGCCACGACCGTGCGCGGTCGCGAACGGTATGTCTATCACGTCACCCCTTCGGGGAGAACCAAGCTGAAACGTTCGGCCCAAGAGTGGACCGAGATCGCCCGAGCCATTCAAACACTGTTGCAAGGAGGCAACGATGACACACCAGTCGCCAGCACTTGACGCGATTCAGCACGATTTGATTCGACACGGTCTACCGACCGGCTATATCCGCCGCGTCGTCGCGGAGTTGAGTGACCACGAGCGCGACATTGCCGACGAGCCAACCGCGCCCGGAGAGTGTAGGGCTGACAGCGCCGACCGACTCGGTCGTCGCGACGCGATGGTCCGAGAGGTTGTCAGCAAGTATCGCAGTCGGTCCTTTGCGGGACGGCACCCCTGGTTGACCTTTGTGCTGGCGCCGATACCGGCGCTAGTATTGGTTTGGCTGGCTGTCAGTTCCGTATGTGTGGCTGCCGGAAGGTTGGTACCTGACGGTCAACTTTCCTTCGAGTCGATGTTGTACGCCATCACCGCTGTCGACGCCTTTGTCACCTTGGTGGCACCGACCGTTGTCGTCTGGTGGTTTTGCCGGCTCGCCCGCCGCTCGGCGCGAGGTATCCGCTGGGCCCTCGCGACAACCGCCGTCATCGGACTGGTGGCATTCTTGATGCACACGCAGATCGATCCGCCCGTCGGCGGGCCAAACACTGGCCGCTATATGGTCGGGCTGGGATTCGGCCTCAGCCCGTGGACCTACACGTTCGGCTTGCAGCAGTTTGCCCAGTTGTTCGTGCCGGTAGCCGTTGCCGCAATCATGTGGCTGCGCTTCCGCGCGGACGTACGCAGCCGGATGACGAGCACCGCCTGAATTTGGCGGCGTTCACGCGCAGTTGGCCCGCGCCGCATGCGCTACTCTTCGAGCTTGCTTGTCGGAAGCGTGCGTCGGCAGCATCGTGCCGCAAGTGAAGCCGCGGCACGCGTCACTCGATCGAAAACTCTCCGGCCAGGCGAGAGTCGTACATGCCGTCGAGCAGTTCGCGCTGTGCGGGAGTGATCTGTCGCGGCAACAGCTGATTCAGACGCGCCCGTTCGTCTTGTCCCACCAACACAAGTCGGGGAAACGGGATCATTTCGCCGTCGACGTTGGCAGGCCACAACCTGGTGTAGCCGAAGTAAAAATACTTGGAGGAATTCTGCGTAACGGCGCGGCGCTGTTGCAGAGTGGGGCCCAGGTCTGCAGCCAATATCTTCGCCAGCGCGGCTTCGACATCGGGCGGCACGTGGGCCAGCCGCGCCAGCCCGCCGGGGGTCACCGACGTGTTCTGCACGAGCAACAGTTCCAAGTCCAAACCGGCCAATTTCGCAATGCCGTCGTCGGACACGTCGAGACCGCGCAAATCGAGCATCTTGAGCGTTTTGATCTTCGCCAGCTGCGCGACGCCGGCGTCCGTAACTTCCGTGCCGCAGATCTGCAGCAGCCTCAGCTTCGCGGCGTCGGCCAACGCCTCCATCCCCGCGTCCGTGATCGCCAGGTGGCGGAGATACAGCTCTTCGAGGGCCGGTAGCGTGGCCAAAGCACTCATCGCTTCGTCATCGACGGCCGTGTTGTTGAGTGCCACGACGCGCAGCCGCGGCAAACCGCGTAGCTGAGCCACGCCCGCCGAAGTCACGTCCGTGTCGCAGAGGATCAGTGTCTCCAACGACTTGCACTTGGCGAGCGAGGCCAACGCGGCGTCGGTGATCGCCGTGCTGGTCAGATCAAGCCGCCGCAGCTCGGGATGCCTCGCGGCCAGCCGCGCCACACACGCGTCGTCGACCAGCGTGAAGCCGAGCCCCAACGCCTGCAATTGCGGGGCACGCTCGAGAAACTCGAGTCCGGCACCGCTGACGTTCGTGCTTCCCAATTGCAGCACTTCCAGCCGTGGCAATTCGCCCAGGTGTCGCAGCCCTGCGTCGCCGATGGGGGTCAGGCTGAGATCGAGGCGGCGAAGGTGATCCAGCCGACTGATCATCTCCAGGTCGTCGTCGGTCAGCCGCTGTTTGTATCGTAGGGAAATCTCCACGACGTTGCTAAAGAACTCTTCTCCCAACAGCGAGCGCACCAGAACGTTGGGCGCCATTCCCAGCTGCGACGACTCCTCCCAGGTGATCGTGGTCGTCGGTGGGCCAGTGGACGTCACGTTCAGGACATGACTGTCGACCGACTCCAGGCGCCTGGCGACGGCGCGTTGGTCGCACACGTACACCATCCGCACACCGATCGTGCCACACAACACGGCGGCCAACACCATCAGCACGAACAACGTCCGCAAACTGAACTGCAGCAGACGTCGCACCGATCGGCGTTCCCCTGAAGTCATCCGCGTCTCCCCTGAAAACATCGTAAACCGCGTGTTGCCACGTTCGCCGTCTGTCGGACTACCGAGGCCCCACGTGTGGCTTGAACCCGAACGCCACCTGCTTGCCGTCAGGCGAGAGCGCGCCGTCGCAGTAGTCGTACGCCGGATCCTGCTCTGGTATCTCTACCGGCCGCTGCCGGCTGTTCGGATCGAGCAGGTGAAGATGACGCGGACCGTTGTTCGGCAGGTATATTCCCACCACGAGTTGGTCAGTGCCCGGCGACCAACTCACGTGCGAGCTGACGTTGCCGCGATAGCGTACGCGCAGTCCGCTGCTGCTCCCTTTCGTGTTGACAAGCACCACTTCGTCGACGCCGTCCGGAGTGCCGCGTCTGAGTGCAATGCGTTTGTCGTCCGGCGACCAGTCGCGCCCCCAACTGAGCTGGCTCGTTGGCTCGTCGAACAGGTTTCGCTCTTTCCCCGTTTCCAACTCGCGGATCACCAGGTTGTCTCCCGTCGTCGCTCGTTAGGCGAGTAGCTTGCCGTCGTGCGAGAAGCGCGGATGCGAGCCGTCTTCGATCAGGAACTTCGCGCTGCTGCCGTCGCGGCTGGCAAACCAGATGCCGGGCATGGTCCCGCCGGGACGGTTCCCGTAGAAATTGTGCAACGCCACGTGTTCGCCGTCGGGCGCAAAGCTGGGAACGCCACCGCGTCCCAAGTCCGTGATTTTGCCCGTGGCGACTTCGACGACAAAGACGCGCTGGTCTTGCCAGCCACTGGGGCCGACGGCGTCGAACGCGATGTACTTGCCGTCCGGCGACCAGTCGGGCGAGCCGACCCCACGCGGCGGCACGCGCGCCACCTCGCGCATCCCGGTGCCGTCGACGTTCATCACGCAAATCGGCTCACCGTCCTGTGCCGCAACCGAGTCAACAAGCATTCCCCCGACGAAACTCGCCAGCGACGCCACCGCCACACGCAATAAGCTGCGCCACATCATCGCTCCCCCCTTGGTTTTTCTCCTAGATCTGGCCGCGGTATGTGCCCGAGCGCCGCTTCAGGCCCCCGGTTGCCGCATTGTAGGCCCGTCGGCGACCGTCCTGCAAATTCTGCGCGGCAACTGCCGGCGACGTGACGGAAAAGTTATGATCGCCCCGAAAAGAAGTTTCCCGTTCCAGGAGCATTTGCCATGCCCGACGAGCCCGTCTACATGCTCAACGTGCTCTGGTTCCAGCCCAACGGCGGCCGCGAGCGTTACCGCGAATACCTCCGCGCCGCCGCGCCGATCGTCGCAAGATTCGGCGGCAAGAAGCTCGACAGCTATGTCCCGGTAGAGGCGGTCATCGGCACGTTCGACGCCGAACTTGTCTTCACCGTCGAGTGGCCCAGTTGGGACGTCTTCCAGCGTTTCGTCGCCGACCCCGACTACCAGGCGATCCGCCACCTCCGCGAAGAGGCGATCCGCGACTCGCTGCTGGTGCGCTGCCGGAAGCTCCCTTCATAGCGCGTGGGTGGCCCAGACAACTTGTTGTCTGGGTGCCTTTGGCACAAGAGGCCTGGAAAGAATTGTCCGTTAGTAGCGAACTCGGTACTTGTCGCAAGCCCGCCGCTCGGTGCCTCTTGTCGCTACGCGACCCAGTCAAGCGAGTTGTCTGGGCCACCCATCGGCTGGAAGTTTAGCGTAGCGCGGCTACGACAGATTGGCCGAAGAATATACACACCGTGTGCCAGGATACCGCCTCAGGGGGTCAATCGACACGCGTTACCTGGATAACGAAGATTGAAGTCATGTCTTCAAACGGCACTGTTCCCAGCACGACGAAATGGCCGTTGGGGACCATCAGTTGGGTTCTGAGATTGGCCATTTCGACTTCGGGGGCGGTCAGCGTGGCCTTGAGTTGTACCTCGAAAAGTTGTGACTCGCTGGTCTCGGCAGGCGGCATCAGTGAGCCGGCGACCTGCAACTGTGCTGATCTATAGGTGTCGCCCGCGCGGATCACTGGCGCACCATCAAGCGAAAAGTTTCCACGCGCCACCGTGGAAACAATCGATTGACCGACGAGCCGCACGCCGTTGAGGCCGAGCGCGGAGAGTTCGTCGACGACAGGTTGCAGGTCATCGCTCGGTTCGCTCATTGCGCCGGTCTCGCCGCCCGCGATGAGCCAGATCGCCCGCACGCGCACTGTGTTTGCTTCCCGCCGCTCATCCGGCGTTGCTTGTTGTACTGAAGCCGTATCAAGCTTCTCCAGCAAGGCGGTCACTTCGTCAAGCTTGCCGGCGGTGCCTTTGACGACGAGTCGGTTGCCCACCTGATCAACGCCGACACGTATGTCTGTCGGCTGCAGGATCGAGCTTAACAGGTTTGACACCGACTCGACGCGTGCGTATTGCAGTTGAAAGATCCGCAGCAGCTCCGGCTCCGGTGGCGTGTCGATCTGCTTGATCATCGCCGCGACCTTGTCGAGCACCTCCGGCGCGCCTTTCACGAAGATCGCGTTGTTTCTGCTGTCTGCGACCACGGTTGGGCCAGTTCCAAAACCCGTTCCAGCGGTCATCTGTGCCAAGAACTTTGCCACCTCACCCGCGTCCGCGTGTTGAATATTGAACGTGCGGCTTTCGCTTTCAGGAGCCTCGGTGCTTGAGGATTGTTCAATGCCACCAAATTGTGCCATCGCGCTGTCCACGTTCAGACTGCAACAGACAAGTCCGATTACGACCTGCACAAACACGCATCGATATGTATCGCGACGTTTCATCGTTAATCCCTCGCCTACTCGGGTTCGTTATTCAGCAACATCTGTTTCACTCGTCGCGGCACCAGTCGCCACGACTTTCACCGTTGGGTAAATCCAGACGATGGTAACGTTCTCCGACTTCGTCTCGATCGGCACGGCGATCGCCTCGTCGGGGTTGAGCACACTCACCCGCACCCGCGACTTCGCCGCAGGCGTCGTTCGTGCCGGCTCGTTGTCGTGCCCGTTCGACTCCACGACGGCGTTGTTTTCATCGACCGCAGTCCGTTGCCAGCGTAGCGCCATGCCCACGCCGATGAGCAACACCGCCGCGGTGGTCAGCCCCGCCACGAGTCGCACGCGCCGCCGATGATCGTGCCGTCGCATGGCCCGCTTAGTCCGGTCGATCCACAGCGGCGGTACCGCTTCGAACTGATCGACGCCCCGCTGCAACAGCCGCACCATTTCGCGATGCTGCACGACGGACCCGCGGCACTCGTCGCACTGGTCAATGTGTGCCTCAAATGCCGCAAGCGCACCGTCGGTCAGCGTTCCGTCCAGGTAATCGTCGAGTTGTCGGCAGCTCGGTCCGTTCATATCCGTTTCAGTTCAAATTAGCCTCACCATGACGACACAACGGCACGACGAAGATATGTGAGGTTTGATGGTTGCGTCGTGTCGTTGTGTCGTCGCGGTAAACAAATCCGCGTTCAGTCCGTCAGCCCCCAAAGCGTTCCTGAAACACGTCTTTGAGCACCACCCGCATCCGCTGGCGGGCCAGCGACAAGCTCGCCTTCGTCGCGTCGGTCGTGATCTGCAGCACCGCGGCAATCTCCGCTATCGTCAACTCCTCGACCGCGTGCAGGTACAGCACCTCGCGCTGGCGCGCCGGCAGACTGTCCATCGCGGCGACGGCGAGTCGTGCCTCCTCTGCGTCGCTCATCGCTTGTTCGGGTGACCAGGTCGTCGGAGCCGCGAGTTCTTCGCAGCCGTGTTGGTACGGGGCGGCGCGCTTGTCGCGCCGCAAACGGTCCCGCCAGACGTTTGCCGCGATTTGGAACAGCCACGGCCTCAACGACGCGTGGTTGCGCAATCGGCGCCGTTGTCGCCAGGCCCGCAACAGCGCTTCTTGGGCGACCTCCTCGGCCGCGTGGGCGTCGCGCGTCATCCGCAGGGCGAACCTGTACACGCGGGGCAAGTGCTCTTCGAGCAGGGCACTGGCCGTGCGTTCATCGCCCATTGCGTGCTTCGCCACCAAGGTTGACTGCTTGTTCGCCGCGTCCGCAGACGATGCGTTCGCCGTGGACTCGACACGATGTTAGACGCGGCGCGGACCGATTGGTCAAAGACAATAGGCCGGCGGTGTGCGACACGGCACCCGCGGAACGCCTCATCGCGATTTCTGCGAAAGGCGCAGTTTGTTGGGCCAACAGGGGTTGCGCCGACTACGCTCCCGGGCTTTTTTCTTCCTGCTTGCCATTTCCTGCGGCTGGTATGGTATACTGTCGCCCGCGCCGGTCCGCGCTTTGGCGCGGGTCTGCGTCCCACCGAGACTCGGCCCCGCCTTCCCGACCCCGAAACTTCGATCCCCCAGCCCAGACCCCTTCGAGGAACCCCCGCATGTTCCGCATCGATGGCGGCAAAACGAACACCTATTGCGACGGGCTCAGCCGACGCAACTTCGTCCAACTTGGCGTCGCCGGCATGGCCAGCGTCCCGCTCTCCGGCGTGCTGCGGGCCCAGGCGGCCACCGCCGAGCGTCACGGCACCAGCACCCGCGATCGTTCGGTCATCATGATCTGGCTCGACGGCGGGCCCAGCCACCTCGACCTCTACGACCTCAAGCCCCAGGCAGCGGCCGAGGTCCGCGGCATCTGGCACCCCATCTCGACCAACGTTCCCGGCATCGAGATCAGCGAGCTGTTCCCGCGGCAGGCGCAAGTTGCCGACAAGTTTTCCATCGTCCGCTCGCTGTACCACGACACGGGCGACCACTTCACCGGCGGCCATTACATGCTGACCGGTCGTGGCGGTGTCAGCGGTGGCGCCACGGCGGGGAGAAACCCCTCCATCGGCTCGATGATCACCAAGGCCATCGGTGCCCGCCGCCCCGGTATGCCCTCCTATGTCTCCGTGCCGGTCGCCAGCAGCATCGGCCTGCGGCCCGGTTACTTCGGCGGCAACTACCTCGGTTTCCAGCACAATCCGTTCGAGACTGACGGCGATCCCAACAAAGACGACTTCTCGGTCAAAAACGTCAAGCTCCCCGACGGGCTTTCGGTGGGCCGACTCAACGACCGCCGAGGATTGCTTGCGTCGGTCGACCGCATGCGCCGCAGCATCGACGCCTCGGGTGAGTTCGATTCGCTCGACACATTCCAGCGCCAGGCCTACGACTTCGTCTCTGGTCCCGAAGCCCGCGAGGCATTCGACCTCACCAAGGAAGACGACAAGCTCCGCGAGCGCTACGGCCGTAACACCTGGGGGCAGAGCACGCTGCTAGCGCGTCGCTTGGTCGAGGCCGGCAGCCGCTTCGTCACCGTGCACTGTGGCGGTTGGGACCATCACTGGAATCTCGAGAGCGGCATGAACAATTACCTGCCGCAAGTCGACGCGCTGGTGGCGGGACTTTTGACCGATCTCGATGAGCGCGGCATGTGGGACGACACACTGGTAATGGTCTGCGGCGAGTTCAGCCGCACGCCGCGAATGAACGACGGCGGCAACGGCGGACCTCCCGGCTCGATGGGCACGCCGGGCCGCGATCACTGGGGCAGCGCGATGTTCTGCGTGATGGGGGGCGGTGGCGTGCGCGGCGGTGTTGTCGTCGGTGCCACCGATGCCAAGGGCGAACGCCCGGCCGAGCGCCCCGTCACCTGCGGCGACATCCACGCCACGATGCTGCACGTGATGGGCATCGACCAGGACCTCAGCTTCATCGACCACGCCGGCCGCCCCACCCCCGCCATCGAAAAAGGCAGCGTGATCCACGAGTTGGTGTGAGCGGGGGGAGGGGGTCAGCCGTCGATGCGTAGATCGCCTTCGTCGAAATTGAATTGCTGTGAGTACTTGATTGCCGAGATGAGACCTACACCGCAGTTTAGGAACTCTCCTCCGCCTCCAGCCGCGAGCACGCGTTCTTTGTGCATGATGACGCTCATGCCGTGTTCTTCGTCCCAGCCGACGTAGAAATCGAAGACAATGAATCCTGTGTCGTCCAATCCGTCGTCAATCAGGTCGATTCCCCATAGCTCGATCTGGGGATCGAGCGCACTCTCGTGCTCCCAGACAAGAGCAGACTTGATTTCTTCCCAGTCTGGATCGTCGACTTCGACGTACTTCAGGAACGCATTGTAGTTTTTGACGCAATACGACCAGATCTTTCGCCGCAATTCGTGTTCAACGCGAGCAGCATGCTCTTGAAGATAGTTCCAGCTCTTCTCGTGGAACGAACCGAATCCGTTGCCGTTCTCGCAATATGCCGTCACTTCAATGTCGTCATCGCGGTCGATCTCCTCGTCGGTGAGTGCATAGCACTGCCCATCACGACAGACAGAGTATCTGACTACGGAATCACGAAAAACTGGTCGCGGACTGCGCCAATGGTACCAGTTCGGAAACTCTTCGTCCTGCGTAAAGCGTTCGTGGAATTCACCCACAGTCGTGTACCCCATGTTGATTTGGACGCAGCGGTGGCAACACGCTTGACGCATGTACTCCGATCGTGACAACACGTTATCTTCAGTTGATCGGGAAGAACAGTCAAGCATCTTGTCGGCGTGCGGCGTTTCGATCTCTCCTCAGCCAGACGTCTCTCTCGTTCGTCGAGTATGCTCCCCTGAAAGCCCGAAAACAGACGAACGAGTCAGGTGATGAAGCTGTTGTGGCGGAGTGAGTCCCCGCCCCTCACACCACCGCTGCCGGGGAGAACTCCACCAGTTCGTGGATGTTGCCGCTCGTCGGGTTGGTAGGCAGCGGTGCCGAACGGTCGATCACCCGCATCGGCACGGCGGCCGTCGGCGTTGATCCGACGGCGCCGGCTGCTGCGCTTCTCCGGCTCCGGTTCGCCGCATCCCGCCCTCGTTGGCCCGTTGGGTATGCTCCCCGTTGTCACCGGCGATGACCTGATCCGCCCGATGTTTCCGTCAAACTTGACGTGCAAAACTAACGATCAAGCCTCGGAGTTGACGATACCGTGGGATGAAACACATTGCCCAAACAGGGTGGCGGATTTCGAGGCCCGTTTCGATCATGGCCTTTTTAGGGGACTCGGACATCGACTGGCCTGCCTTGGCGCTCGCCGGTGCCATGCTGCTGATGGCCATGCTCGGTCTCTCGGCGCTGGGGCATCGCTACGGGAAGCGCATTCTCGCCGGTAACCCCGATGCGGCCACAGGCACAGGGGCGGTCGAAGCCGCCGTGTTTAGTCTACTGGGGCTGTTGATCGCGTTCACGTTTTCCGGCGCCTTTTTGCGCCTCGATGCGCGCCGACAACTCGTCGTCGAGGAAGTCAACGCAATCGGTACGGCGTTTTTGCGTCTTGACCTGATTGACGATCCAACCGAACGACAACTGTTGCAGAAACTGCTGAAGGAGTACGTCAATTCTCGGATCAGGTTGTGGGCGAAAATGTCGCACAGGTCGGCCGCTCTAGCTGAGGTCACCGTAGCATGTGCCCTGCAGCGGGAAATCTGGTCGGTGGCAATCACTGCCACCGAGCGGCCGGAACTCGAATCCGAACGGCTTCTCGTGCTGCCTGCGCTCAACGAGACTTTCGACCTTGCT
>JAGQPT010000244.1 GCA_020426575.1 Planctomycetales bacterium | reverse complement strand
CACCCACGACGTTGTTTTCGCCCCCGCCGCCCCTCGACGCAGCGGCGCTACGGTGACGGCTCGCGCGGTTCGGCGCCCGCCGGAGGTGTTCCGCCGCCGGCGCGGATGTAGCCGGCGCGGCGGTGGGCGTATTCGGCCGGCGTGAGCTGGTCGACGCGGTCGTCGTCCTCGTCACCGGTGAACGAACTCTCGACCTGGCCGGCCGCCTGGGCCGCGTCAAACAGTTGCTTGAGGAACGGCCGACACCAGCCGCAGCCGGTCTCGGCGCCGAAGCACTCGGCCAGTTGGCTGGCGCGGTGCGGCGACTCGACACGGAGAAAGTTTTCCAGCTTGCGCCGGCTCACGTGAAAACAGAGACAGAGTTCGTCGTCGGCGTCCATACCGACATTGTCGCGCCGGCCAGCCTCCGCGTCCAGGCGCGCGGGTCCGGGACGTTCGAACCGCCGCGACCGCCACCGCGCCGTCACATGCGAGTAGAATGAAATTGTGGGTGGTCGTGCGGCAGCGCACGCATCACGGGAGCAGCCAAAACAGATGGCATGATGAGTCGGGGAGATGTGGCCGTGCAGCGTGCGGGACTAGCCAGACGACTGGTGCAAGTGCTGGTCGCGTTGCTCGTGTTGAAGACGTGCGCGGCCGTGCTGCTGACGTTTCCGCAGTATTTTCCGGCCGACTTTCGCGCGGACTTTCTACTGGGGCGTGAGTCGTACTTCTTCGGGTCCTACCAATGGGCGTTTTATCCCCACATTCTCGCAGGGCCATTTTGCCTGGTGCTGGGGTCGCTGTTGTTGAGCGACTCGATGCGGCGACGGCTGCCGGCGTGGCATCGACGACTGGGACGCGTGCAGGTCGTCGCCGTGTTGCTGCTGGTCGCGCCCAGCGGTCTTTGGATGGCGCGTTACGCCGCCACGGGGACGGTCGCCGGCGTCGGCTTTGCCACTTTGGCGCTGGCGACGGCATTTGCTGCGGCGGCCGGTTGGCGGATGGCGCTGGTGCGCCGCTTCGATCAGCATCGCCTGTGGATGCAACGCTGCTATTTGCTGCTGTGCGCCGCTGTCGTGGTCCGCGTGGTTGGCGGTTTTGCCGAGACCGTCGGGATCGACGGGACCTATCCGTACGCCGCCTGGTTGAGTTGGCTCGTGCCGTTGGCGGTCTTCGAGTCACTGCGGATCAGTCGGCGATCGGCTCGCACCCGGCAATCGTTAGCATGGCGCGACGCTGTTCTCGGTCCTGGTCCGCCAGCAGAATCTCGGTGTGACCGTCCAAAAACAGGGCGAGGATGACGCCCGGGTGGTTCGTGCGGGAGTCGTCGCCGGCGGCGAGCACGAGCGGTTCGTCGGCGTCGCGCGGTGCCATCCAGGGGGCGGCGTCGCCGGCAAAGGCATCGATGACGACGATCGTGTGCTGCGGCCCGTCGCTCACGTCAGATGTCTTGTGCGACGTGGCGCCGGTGAAAGCAAACTCGGGCCCGACCACACCCAGGTAGGTCGTCTGTCCGTCGTCGTGCATGGTACTCGGGCACGTGTAGTTCGGAATGTGGAGCGTCTGGAATTCTGTGTGCGAAGGATCGTCCCACGGCACGTCGAGGTCGATGCGCCCATACAACTCGGGATGTTCCATGTAGGGCAGGAGCAGCGTGCGCCAACTGTGGAGCCGATTGCCGTCGGCGCCCTCCGTGTAGGCCGGCGGCAACGCGCCGTGCGTGTCGTGATAATTGAGCAAGGCGAGGCCGATCTGCCGAAGATTGTTGGAGCACTGCGATCTTCGCGCTGGTTCGCGCGCCTGTCTGGTTGCCGGGAGCAGCAGGGCGATGGCGAGACCGATGATCGCCATCACAACCAGCAATTCCAACAGAGTGAACGCGCGGCACCGCTGAAGCATGGCCAACTCCAAAGTTGGGGGAAACGCGTGCCGGGCGAACACGTACGGGGCGAACGGGGGAACACGTGCATCATACCACCGTTTGTCGACATCCAGTAATTTTGTCGACCGACGGGAGCCAAGAGAGCGCAATGCGCAAGCGACGCGACGCGCAAATCTACGTCGTCCGGCTCAGCAGTCGGCGGATTCGCTGGCGGTGGCCAGGCAGAGGGCGATGCGGCAGGCCTGGTGGAACCAGGGGATGTACATCCGCTCGAGGATCGTGTGGGCGTTTTGCTGGCCGCAGCCCAATGTGACCGTGGGGATGCCGCGCGAGGTGAGCCAGTTGGCGTCGAGACCGCCGTTGGCCACCGAGCGGAGCGGCTCTTCGCCGGCAGCGCGTACGGCGGCTTCGGCCGCCAGCACGCAGGCTTCGTCGTCGGCAAGCTGGAACGACTCGTAGTCGATGTGTGCGTCGATCGCGACCGTGCCCTTGCGGTCGGTGTCGTCGGCCACGCTGTCGACGGCGCGTTGGAAGGCGGCTTCGATCTCGGCGAGAATGCGATCGCGGAACTTGGGATCGTGGCTGCGGGCCTCGGCGCGGACCTGGACGTGTTCGGTGACGACGTTTGTCGCGGCGCCGCCCTGGATGATGCCGACGTTGCTCGTGCCCGTGCTGCGGCCCTTCTGGATCTTGCCGTGCCAGCCGTGGCGGTGCAGGTCGGCGATCGCCAGCGCGGCGATCGTGATCGCGCTCACACCGTGCTCGGGCGCGATGCCGGCGTGGCTGGGATGGCCCGTGATGTCGATCGTCATGCGGTAGGCGCCGGTGGCGCCGACGGTGAGTTTCTCGGGCGTGCCTCCGTCCCAGTTGAACGCCAGCTTGGGCCGCTTCAGCCGGCTGAGTTGGGCGTTGCGGACGCCGTCGATGCCGACTTCTTCCTGCACGGGCCAGAAGAACGTCAGCGGCGGGTGCGGCAGGCCGTTGCGGAGGATTTCCAGCGCCGCGGTGAGCACGACGGCCACACCGGCGCGATTGTCGGCGCCGAGCCCCGTGTGCGGGTTGCCGCTGACGAGATAGTCGTAGCGTTCGATCGGCTGGGCGCCGACGCAGATTGGCACCGTGTCGAGGTGGGCCGAGAGCATCCGTCGCGGGGCGCGGATCGTGCCGGGCAGGGTGGCGACGAGGTTGCCGACTTCCCCCTGGAGGCGCGTTTTTTTGTGGGCCGTGTCGTGCTGGATGGCGCTGGCTTCGAGTCCGGCGTCGACGAGGGCGTCCTTGACGAACTGGGCAACGGCCGCCTCATGGCCGCTGGGGCCTGCGATGGCCATCAACTGGCGGACGAGTTTAAGCGCCTTCTTCTGGTCGGGTTCGTACTTGATCGCGGCTGGCGCCGCGGTCGGTTCGGCCGGGGAGGGAGCCATCTTCTTGGTCGCGGTTGAGCGGCGTTCGGTGGGCAATCGTCTTCCTCCCGCGTCGATGAAATGCACCCCGGCCCGTGCGATCGCTGCATCGTAGCGACGCGCCCAGCGGCGAAAACGCCGCCGCGGGGGCAGGCCGAAACCGTATATCGTACCGATTGACGGGCGGTTTCTCCATGCGCCGCCGGGAAGATATCGCCGATTCGCCGGCAAAGGCCGTGCTCCGCCGGACGTCGGTCGCCCGCCGGGCTCATTTGAGCGATTCGAGGATCGCGTCGATTTCGGCCTCGTCGTAAGCGTCGGCTTCGGTCTGGATGAACAGCCAGGTGCGACCGCGCGAGCCCTGGAAATGTCCGACCACCTGGCGGAATTCGCTGCCCGAGGGCTGGACCGTACCACGGGCGAAGACGAATTCGGCGACCTCGTCGCCGACCATCACTTCGCGAGTTTCCTCGGCCGTGATGTCGATGTTCTCGATCGACTCGCCGAGTTGGGCGACGAATTCCTTGAGAGGCTCGATTTGTGTGTCGGCATCGTCATCGTCGGCGGCAAAGAATCCCAGGGCGAGCACCCCGCGGCCTTCCTCACGTGTGTAGACCACCCAGCGGAACGGCTCGTCGATATCGGTCTGTTCGGTGACAAAGTCGGGCAGTTGGGTGGCTAGGGCGGGCTTGAACGTCTCGGGGATCTCGATATCGGCCAACTCCGTGGTCCGCTGGCGGACCTGTTCCGGGTCGGTGACGAAGGTCTGGGTGGCGAGCTGCTGAAACTTATAGAGGCCAAAGGCGATCACCCCGCCGCACACCAGGACGACGAGCAGGCAACCGACGCCGAGACCGACAGCCACGGTACCCAGGCCGCCGCCGCGACGGCGCTGGCCCGTGACCTCGTCGAGCGCTTCGGCCTGGATGGTTTCGTCCTCGATGGCCTCGGCGCGCGGAACATAATCGAGCGTGTCGCGCAAGTCGCCTCCCGAGGGGCGCGCGGGATCGTCGTTCATCAGCGGCGTCCTTTTTCCTGGTAGCGACTGCACTGCGTTGGGGCCATTGTATCGCAATGGCGCGGCCTGCGAACACGACCGCGGAGCGACTCGTCAACAAATGGGATTTGGAACTGGGGCGACGGTACTTGGAAGCGGAGCGACGGCGGGGCAAAATGACGAGTGCGTCGGTCGTGATTGTGACAACTGTGGCGTCGGTCGACAATTTTCGACCGGACTGACGAGTTATTTTCGCCCGTACCTGTTTTTCCCGTCCGTGCGTGCGCCCGGCTGTGCGCGGGCGGACGTTGCCACCTCGCCGATTGTCTGACCCATGCACCTGCTCGACTATTCGTCCGCCGACCTGCGTTCTTGGTGTGCCGAGCGCTTCGGCGCCGGGTATCGTGCCGACCAGATTCGTCACTGGTTGTTTCAGCGGCGGGCGGGCGACTTTGCCGAGATGAGCGACCTGCCGCGCAAGCTGCGCGATGAATTGACAGACTGTTGCCAGCTTTGGACGGCCGACGTCCGCGCGCATCGCCAGGCGAGCGACGGCACCGAGAAGTTGTTGTTGGCCTGGCCCGACGGCGAGACGATCGAGTGCGTGTTGTTGCGCGAGCCGCGCCGCACGAGCATCTGCATCAGCACACAGGTCGGCTGCGCCATGGGATGCGCGTTCTGTGCCAGCGGTCTCAACGGTGTGAGCCGCAACCTCACCACGGGCGAAATCACCGAACAGATGTTGCGGCTCAATCGGCTGCTCGGCGATGACGAGCGACTGAGCCACATCGTCGTGATGGGGATGGGCGAACCGTTGGCCAATCTGGACGCCCTGCTGGGGGCGCTGGCGGGCGCGACCGACCCCAAGGGCCTGGGGATCAGCGCGCGGCGGACCACGATCTCGACCGTGGGGCTCCCTCCGGCGATCCGCCGGTTGGCCGAGTTGAACGTGCCGTATCACCTGGCCGTGTCGTTGCACGCGCCTGACGACGAGTTGCGCAACCGGCTGGTGCGGGTGAACCGGCAGACGGGGATCGAGGAGATCCTCGCAGCAGCCGACGCGTTTTTCCAGGCGACAGGTCGGCGGGTGACCTTTGAGTACGTGTTGTTGGGAGGCGTGAACGATTCGCCCCAGCACGCCAGCCGACTGGCCCACCTACTGCGGGGGCGGCCGGCCCTGGTGAATCTGATTCCGTATAACCCCGTGGCGGGGCTGGAGTTCGGCACGCCACGCCCCGAGGACGTCCGAGAGTTTGCCGACGTGCTGGATCGCCGCGGAATCACGACCGCGGTCCGCAAACGCAAGGGAGACCGCATCGACGCGGCCTGCGGCCAGTTGCGGCGGATTGTCGGCGAAGGCCAGAGCGTGACCGTCGACCCGCCCTGAACGGCCACGCCGGGTGTTTTATCGCCCGCGAGAAACGTCGGTCCCCTCGGAACCTGAATCCCCGAGCCGGTGTTGAGACCTATACAATGTCGGCAGCAGCGCCGAACGTTCCCGACCGACGGGCACCGGCCGTGGAGAGGCTTTTTGAGTGTGACAGCAAGCAACGCCGAACTGCGGCACCTGCACGATCCCGACGTGCAGTTGATGCTGCGCGTGCGCGATGACGACGCCGAGGCGTTCGAGGAACTCATGCTCCGCTACCAGGCGCGTCTGATCACGGTCCTCAGTCACCTGGTCGGTTCGCGCGACCAGGCCGAGGACCTCGCCCAGGACGTCTTCATGCGCGTCTATCGGGCGCGGAAGCGTTATGTGCCGGGCGCGCGGTTTTCGACCTGGCTGTACACGATCGCCAACAACGTGGCCAGCAACGCGCGGCGCAGCCGTGCGCGACGCCCGGAGGTGAACGTCGTCGGCAGCGAGAGTGGCCCGCTGGGCGCCCAGCCGATGGATCACCTTGCGGTGGCGGCCAGTGGCCAGATGCCCACCCGTCAGCTCGACAAGCGCGAGATGCGCGAAGTGGTGCGCGGCGCGCTCGACGTGCTCAACGAACGGCAGCGGATGGCCGTGCTGCTGAGCAAGTTTGAAGACATGAGTTATGCCGAGATCGCCGAGACGATGGAGATGACGCCGCAGGCGATCAAATCGTTGATGTTCCGCTCGCGGGCCGTGCTCCGCGAGGCGTTGGAGCCCTACCTCACACAGGGAAAGACGTCGGGAGACTGACTGGTGCACGACCCGGCGGTCGGCCCGCGCCGCGGCCTGGCAGCCGTGACGACGTGAACGAACCCCGCGCCCGGTGCGGCGCAACAGCGTACCTAGCTAACCGAGATGAACGACTCCCCCACCATCGAACCCGCTGGTCAGGCCGACGACGAACTGTTGGTCGCCTACCTCGACGGCGAACTGGACGCCGCGACGGCCGACGCCGTCGAGCGTCGGCTCGCCGGCGAGCCGATGCTGCGCGAGCGGTTGCAGGCTCTCACCGGCACGTGGGACCTGCTCGATCATCTGCCGCAAGAGACTGTCGACGAATCGTTCACGCAGACGACCGTGGCCATGGTCGCGATGAAGGCCGACGAAGGACTGGAACGCCGCGCCGGTCGCGCTGACTGGAGCCTCTGGTTGCTGGGTGGCGTGGTGCTACTTGCCGCCGCGTTCTGCGGTTTCCGTTGGCAACGCACGTTGTGGCCGGATGCGAACGAGCGTCTGTTGCGGGACTTGTCGGTTGTGGAACGGCAGGCGCTGTACGGTCGAGTGGGCGACGTCGATTTTGTCCGCTCGCTGCGCGATCGCGGGCTGTTCACCGACGCGGACGCGGCAATGAAGGAGGGCGACGATGGGCGCTGAGGCATCCCAACGACAGATGGCAGCGCTCGGCACGTCGGCCGCCGTGTTGATCCTCGCGGCTCTGCTCGCCGGAGCCGTTCGGCCCGATTCGCTTTCGCCCCAGGAGCGTCGGCAGCGTGAGGCGCAGGTCGCCGCCATGTCGGCACAACAGCAGGCCCAGCTTCGCAAGGAATTTCTTGCCTTTGAGCAACTCTCGCCAGAAGACCGTGACCGGCTGCGCGAGTTGGATCGGGCGATCAACGACGACGCCAATCGCGACGAGCTGTTGCAGGTGATGCAGCGCTACGCCGACTGGCTCGGCGAGATGTCGTTCCCCGAACGCAACGCGTTGACCTCGCTGCGGGCCGATAAGCGCATCGACGAAGTCACGCGCCGCCGCGTTGCGGAGTATCGGCTCGAACCGGACGACGTGCGGGCGGCGGCGCACTGGGTGCGACAAACGGCCCTGGAGAGGTTTCGCCGCAACGGTCCCGCTGATCGCGCGGCAATGCCCGAGCCAGGGCGAAGTCTCACGGCCATCCGCCACATCGATGAAGCCTCACGCAGCGCGCGGGTCGATGACCGGGATTTCTTCGCGCCGCAGGAGGTCGACGTACTGGTTTCTCACCTCAGTGAAGAAGCGCAGCGTCGGTTGGCGTTGGTTTCCGACGAAGACCGGCGGAAGGTGCTGATCGAGTGGTTGCGGCAGGGAGACCTCCGCCGCGAATTGCGGCATTCGATCGAGAGCGAGATCAGTCGCGAGGACGTCTTCGCGCACTTCCAGCCCCGCAGTGAGGAGGAGCGGCGTCGGCTGGAACGGGAGTGGGATGAGGACCGCGAAGGGATGCGCCGCCGCGTGTTTTTTGAGTACGAGATGAATCGTTGGGGGCCGCGTGGTCGGCGGGGACCACCCCGCGGCGGCCCGCCCGACGGCGAGGGGCCGGATGACGAAGGGCCCGACGGTGGTCGGCCGCCTGGGCCGGGCGATCGCCGCCCGTACGATCGTCGTCCCCCACCGCCCCCGCCCGGCCAGGGCCCGCCGCGCGACGGTCGTCGGCGGGACGGCCCGCCTCCGGGTGACTTGCAGGGACCGGACGACTTCGGCGGCCCCAATGGTTTTGGTGAGCCCAACGGTTTTGGTGGGCCCGATGGTTTTAATGGGCCGGGTCGTCCGCCTGTTCCTGACGACCGGCCGCCGCGCTGAACGCGCGTGCACAGCGACTGGGTTTGCCGACGGCCGCCATCTGCTCCCCGCGCAGCGCGACACCGGCGGCGCTGTTTTCGGACGGTTTTTCCTTGACAGGCGCCGCCGGCGGGATACGATCACGCATTGAGAACGAAGGGCCGGTCGGATCGGCCCGGGGATGCCGTTGGAGTCGGGCATACAACGGAGACATCCAGCGGAGAATTGAGAAGAGCCATTGTCGCCCTGCGCGTTAGCAGGGCGGCAATGGCTTTTTTCGTTTGCAAAGGCAGGAGTTGCTGTGCGCTCGGTCATCGAGCGGCGCAGAAAACTTCGGACAGGACGTGGCGACGCAGTTGGCTTTGTGGGCCCGCTGAACTCTGAATATCTGGCATCTGCGTTTTTTGAAAAGGCAAGCTGATGAAACGCGTCAAACTGTTCTTCGCCACCGCTCTCACCGCCACGGCGCTGGTCCTCGGCGTGTCGCATTCGGCCTCGGCCGATCCGACCGGCACCACGTTTCTGTTCTCCGCGTCGAACTTCCCCGGCAACGTCGTCGGCGAAGAGATCCCCTTTGGCGAGGAAACCGCAAGTGCATCGGGGATGGTGATCAACTCACACGTCGAGTCGCTGCCCAACGGCCACGATTTCCTCGAAATCTGGTTTGAAACCGCCAGCGGTGGCTTCCTGGCCGGCAGTAGCTTTTCGCCGAGCACGTTTTTGGTATCAGGTTTGAACTGGGGAGAGGGTGCGCCGCCGGCGCAGGCTGTCGGGTTGCTCTACATCTCCTTTGACTCGAACGGGGTCTACCAGTCACTCAACCCGGAAAACGGCATCGCTCCGATCATTCCTCATCCGCTCACCGGGCAGGACACGATCGTGGTCGACGTCGATGGCGAACCGGCATCCGACATTCCCTTTGACGTCGGCGCACCGCTGTCGTTGCTATTGGCTAACCTGCTGACCGACAACAGCACGGGCAACATTCTCAGCGTGAACAGCATGCACCTGGGTTTTGAAGTGGCCCACGTGCCGGAGCCGGCGTCACTTGTCACGTTGGCCGTCGGCGCCGTTGCGCTGTGTGGCGTCACGCGTCGGCGTCGCCGCGCCTGAGGCTCGAAGCACCGCCGTATTGCCGAGCATGGCAACACGCATGCCGGCAGCACCGCAAGTAGACAGCACCCAGATCGGCAACTCGCAAGCATGCGACGACCGGCCGTCGGCTCAACACGAGCAGTCGGCCGGTCGTTTGTTTGTACCGAACCGCGACCTCGACGGGCCGAACGTGCGCGAAGCTGCTACACCGTCAGGACGATCTTGCCAGACAGCGTGCCGGCCAACCCCAGGGTGTTGTCCTCTTGCAGTTGATGCGCCGCGGCGGCTTCGGCCAGCGGCAGCACTCGGTCAATACGCGGGCGCAGTTTCCCCTCGACGAGCCAACGGTTGACGTCGTCGGCCGCGCGGGCCTGCTCCTCACGCGGTGCGTTGAACATGGCGAAGCCGAACAGCGAGCAGCCCTTCACGTAGAACGGGCCGACGGGAAACTCGGGCCGGGCGTCGCGTCCGGCCATCACGATCATGCGTCCGCCAGGAGCGAGCAGCGACACGGAGCGGTCGAAGTTCGGTTCGCGCAGCGTCTCCCACCAGACGTCGACCCCCTGGGGTGCCGCTTGGCGAATCGCCGCGTCGACGTCGTCCGTTTTGTAATTGACCGCCACGTCGGCGCCGAGTTGCTTGCAGATGTCGAGTTTTTCACGATTGCCGGCGGTTGTGATCACGCGGGCGCCGACGGCCTTGGCCATCTGCACGACGGTCGAACCGACGCCGCCGCTGCCGCCGTTGACGAACAGTGTTTCACCAGCCGAGAGCTTGGCTCGAGGGAACAGTCCCAACCAGGCGGTGATGCCGACCAGCGCGGTCGCGGCAGCGTCGACATCGTTGACACCATTGGGCGTGGGGTAGACGAGATCCTCGTCGACGGCGGCGTACTCGGCGAACGTGCCTTGCCGTCCCAACAGGCCCTGGTTACTCCCCCAGACCCTGGTGCCCGGGGCGTACCGCGTGGCGCCCTCGCCGCATGATTCGACGACCCCAGCGAGGTCGCAGCCGATGACGAACGGCCGCGGCAGCTGCATCGCCACCAGGCCGCCGCGGATGTACGTGTCGATCGGGTTGACGGCCACGGCCGCTACCTTCACGAGCACCTGGCCCGGGCCCGGCTGCGGACGGGGGAGTTCGCCGTACTGAATCGCCGACGGGGGACCGGTTTCGTTGATGAATGCAGCTTGCATCATGACGTGCCTTTTACGTTTGGAGCGGCGAGTGGTGGCGCGACGGCGCACGTCATTATCGCGCACGCCGGTGCGTTTTCAATTCCCCGCCTCGTCGCGCGACAGCCCGCTCGCTACACTGGCGCGTCGCGGCCGACGGGACCGGCCCCCACTCAACCGATGCGACCAGCGTGGAAGTGCGCGATGCAAGAGATCCGTGGTTCGATGTACGATTACCCAGTGTATTACGAACTGGCGTACGGTACGGATTGGCGGGCCGAGTTCGATTTCCTCGAGTCGTGCTTTGAGCGCTACACGGGGCGCACCGTGCGGCGGCTGTTCGAGCCCGCTTGTGGCACGGGACGCTTGATTTGGCAGTTTTCCCGCGTCGGTTACGAGGTGGCAGGCCTGGATCTGAATCGCAAGGCCGTGGCGTATTGCAACGAGCGGTTCGAGCGGGCGGGACTGGCCGCCCCGGCGATTGTGGGCGACATGAGCGACTTCCGCTTGCCGCGCAAGTATGACGCCGCCTTCAACACGATCAGCAGCGTGCGTCACCTGCCCTCGGAGCAGGCCGCCCGCGGTCACCTCCAGTGCATGGCCGACTGCCTGGCCAAAGGGGGGCTCTACATGCTGGGGCTGCACCTCACGCCGCGCCGGCCGTGTTATGGTGACGAGGAACAGTGGTCGTCGCGGCGCGGCAACTTGGGCGTGTTGGTGCGGCTCGTCTCGCGCGACATCGACCTGAAGGGACGCAACGAACTGGTCGACGCCACGTTCGACATTTACACGCCGCGGCGGCAATTCCGCATTGTCGAGGAGATGAATTTTCGCACGTACACCTGGCCACAGATGCAGCGGCTGTTGGCGAGCGAACCGCGCTTCGAGGTCGTCGCCACGCACGACTTCCACTACGACATCGACGATCCGATCGACATCGACGAAGACAGTGAAGACGTCGTCTTCGTACTGCGAAGACGGTGAACCGCGCCGCGAGGCGTGCAACCCACGAGGCACCGGCGAGTATCACTCTTCAGCACGGCACGACCATCCTATGCGCTCAAGACCCTACACGACCGACACGTTGCCCGACGTTTATGCAAAACAGTTGGAACTGCTACGTGCGATGCCGCCGATGCAGCGAATGGAGCGAGCCGCTGCGCTCTCCGGGCAAGTGAAACAAATGTCGTTCGACGCGATCCGCCGACACCATCCAGATTGGGACGACGAAACCGTGCGGCTGAAGTTCATCGAGGTGACGTACGGACGGGCCCTTGCGGATGACGTACGACGTCATCTCGGGGAGCGGTCTGGTGAACGAGATGCATGACCTCATCGCGGCCGTGACGCCAGTTGTCAACGCTATGCTCCAGCTAGGCGTTCCTCATTACGTGGGCGGCAGCGTTGCCAGCTCGTTTCACGGAGCCGCCCGATCGACGATGGACGTCGATCTCGTCTGTGAACTATCCGAAGACGACGTGTCGTCCCTAATGCGGGCAATCGGCAACGAATACTACGCCAGCGAGTCCGCTGCGATCGAGGCCGTCCGTCGGCAGGGATGCTTCAACCTCATCCATCTGCCAACTTCTTTCAAAGTGGACGTGTTTGTCAGCCGGCGTCGCCCGTTCGATTTGGAGGCAATGCAGCGGGCCGAAGTGCAAAGAATTGCCGTTGAGCCGAGGACGGAATTTGCGATCGCGACGCCGGAAGACGTTATCGTCAGCAAGCTCGAGTGGTATCGACTGAACGACGAAACCTCTGAGCGGCAATGGGATGATGTGTCGCGTTTAATTGATCTGTTGGCCGGCGATCTGGATCGCACCTACCTTGAGCGCGCTGCTCAATCTGTAGGTGTGTCCGATCTGCTCGCACCGGTCTTGCGGGGTCGGTGATCAATGTTGGCCTGACCACGCCGGTGTGGCCCGTGCCGACGAAACGCTACCGCAGGTTGCCGGTGCGCCGTTCGATCAATCCCCTCAAATTGTGCCAGTCTCCATTCTGCGGGCGGAAAGGCCGTTGGGGCGTCGCGCCGGGCATCCTGTCTCAACGACATCGATCTGGCTGTGGACGTGACACACGGCGTGAGAAGCCCGCCGTTGTTGGACCTCGCCGGAAAACACGATATCATCGCCGGCGACGGTGGAAACACATATCAACCGAACCGGAGGTCGTTGCCATGTCGTGCCGCTGTGTCGTGTTTGCTGCCGCGCTCTTGGTCACTGTTGAGGTCTCGGCCGCCGACGCGCTGCAAGAAACGCTTCTCGACCTTGAAAAGCAGGTGATCGAAGCGATCAAGCGCAAGGACAAACCCGCGCTCAAGGAATTGTTGTCCGAGGAGAGTTTTGCCGTCACGTCCTACGGCGGTCGGCAGACGGGTGCGGAGATGCTCGGTACGCTCGACGACGTCACGCTCACCGATTACAGCGTCGACGATGTCAAACTCGTCGAGATCAGCGACGGTGCGGCCATGCTCAGCTACCAGTTCACCTGGTCCGGGGGCGGAAGTGGCCTGACCGGGCAGAGCACCACCGTCTACGCCACCTCCGTCTGGGCGCGGCGCGACGGAACGTGGCGGTCGATCTTTTATCAAGAGACGCCCACGGGCGATGTCGACACGCGCGCCGTCGCCGACGCAGCCGGCAAGTTCTACGCGGCGCTGAACGAGCTGTTCGAAGGGAACGTCCAGCCGATGGAGCAAGTCTGGTCGCACGCCGCCGACGTCGCTTACATGGGGCCTGGCGGGGGCATGCAAGTCGGCTGGGACGAAGTGCTGGCGAACTGGCGCATGCAAGCGGCGCGAAAGCTCGGCGGCGAAGTGCACCCGGAAAAGATGCGGGTCAACGTCGGTCAGGATTTGGCGGTTGCCCGCAACTTCGAGGTGGGCGAAAACGTCGTCGATGGCGAGCCCCGCCGCGTTCGCATTCGCGCCACCAGTCTGTTCCGCCGTGAGAATGACCAGTGGAAGATGATCGGGCACCACACCGACCTGCTGCCGTTTCTGGAGAACTAACTGTCAAGTCGCGAGTCAGCCGGTCGCACCCATCAGATCGCGCCTGATGGAATGCTAGTCGTCGCTGATGGCCTTTGCCGGGTCCCACACCGTGGCGGCGATGAAGCGTTCACGCTGGGAATGGTCGTTGAAGTAGTAGACCGTCACGAGCTGGCCATCGGCGCGGCGCACCGTGCGGGGATAGCCGAGATCCCAGTTGCGTCCGTCGTCGCGGAGGATGATCTCACCGCCCCAGGTTTGACCGCCATCAGGCGAGATCCGGGCGCGAATGCCGTAGGGCGCGTGTCGCCAGCCATAGACCAGGGCGAGCCGCTCGTCGTCGAGCCGCGTGAGCGTGGCCGGATTGCCGCCGTTGTCGATGCGCGGTTGATTGAGCAGGTACCAGGAATGTCCTCGATCGGGTGAAAGAAACGCTTCGATCCACCAGCGCTTGTCACCGTCGAAGACCCCGCCGCGGCGAATCATCGACAAGTAGGCGTGGTCGTCGAGCGCGACCGTCGCCGGCATGATCGCGTAGCCATACCCCTCGGGCGGCGACGGTCCGATCCAGCCGACGAGTTGCCAACTCGTACCGCCGTCGGTGGTGCGGATACAGAGAGGTTGCCCCTCGTTGCCGCCGTCTTTGGCCGCCGCGACGAAGGCCGTGAGTTGCTGAGGACCATCGACGATGTAGTCCGTCCGGGCGAGCAGTTCGGGGCGACCGAACGTGGGCAGCTCGAACGGACCCTGCCAACTGCGGCAGCGATCCAAGGAATAGTAGAAGCGGTTGGTACGGAAGCGGGCGGCGAAATTCTCGGCCGTGAAGTCGACGGGTGAACTGAGCGTGGTCGCGTCGCGCTCCTGTCCCGCGGCGGTCATGTACGACGGCGTCTCGATCGTCCAGGTGAGTCCGCCGTCGAGACTGCGGGCTTGCATGGCACCGCTGGGGCGGTCGCGATCGATCGTGTGCCCACTCTGTTCCTTGTGGTAGCCGAGGCTGAAGCCGACGACGATTTCGTCACCCCAGTTCCAGATGCCGTTGTTGGCGGGCCAACCGGCGAAGCGATCCGGCTCGTTGTAGACCTCGACGTTGGCCGTGATGTGCGGCGCCTCGGCCAGGGCCAGACTGGGCAACGCGACAAGGGCCACGAGCGGCACGGCAAGAAAACGGCAAGGCATCGAAACTACCTCGGGAATGCCGGAGATGTCTGTTGGGGCGCAAACTGGCAACGGGGCTCCACGCGCGTTCAAGCCAACGCGAAGTGGCTGTGATGATACCAACTGGCTCGTCGCGTCGCGACCGCACGGCCAATGGCGTGTCGCGTCATGCCACCCGGCGTCGCAACATCGTCATGGCACTTCCCAGCAACAACAGTCCGACGGTGATCGGTTCGGGGACGGCACGAACGTCGTTCGGACCTTGTTCGAAGTGAGACGCCCAGACGAGGTAGTCGAGCCCGTCGACGTGGCCGTCGCCGTTAGCGTCACCGGGCTGTGGCAGCGTGTATTCGATCACCAACCGCGGGGGTAGTGAGATGGTCGAATTGGAATCGGAGGAAACAAAGCCGACGTACTCCGGAACGTCGAGACTGCGCAGACGCAAGCCGGCGTGAGACGCTTGGCCGCGCAGCGAATTGATGAATTCTGCGTTGATGGGCAATTCGTTGGGCGACGACGCGTTGGTCGGACCGGTGATGGCCAACTGTGTGCCGATCGTGGTGCCGTCATCGAGCGATGCCAGGCCGTCACCGGCGAATCCAGTGATTTCAATGCGGGGCGCGCCCGAGGAAACGTAGAAATCGAGGTCGAGGTGAGCCGCCTGGATCACAGCACCGGAAGGTATATCCGCCAGCGGAAACTCCAGGATCGGACGCTGTTCGGGAAAGTCCTCGTAACCCGGGAAGCCACCGATCACCAGCGCGGTCTCCCCCTCGACGAGTGACGAGACCTCGCCCGGACGATAGGAGACATCGTAGGTTGGTTCGAGATAGAGCTTGTACGGCGCCGTGGGCGTGGCGTCGACCCAGGTTTGGAAACCGAATTCTTCGACGCTGGGCGTCCACGGCTGATTGAGCAACGAGCGATAGAAGCCGCTGCCGTCGGCATATGAGTTCGGCTCGGAGCGCCACACGACGGCCGGGCCCGTGCCGCCCCGAATCAGGGCGAACGCGTACTGGTCTCCGGGTTGGGCGTGGATGCCGGCGGCCGAAACGTCGACGCTGACAAACGGTGGCGGATCGGCCAGCGATTCGATCAAGGGAATGCTGTCAATCGGAATCGATGAAATCAAAATCGCGTCGGACTCGTTCATGGTGGGCGCTCCGCCGACGAGCCGATGAAGTTCGAACTGGACGTCGCGCTCCGCGCCTGCGTACTTGCCGATCTGCACGTCGACTTGGGTCAACAGACCGTCCGCCGTCACGGTGAACGATTGTGCCCAAAAGTTGTTGCGCATCAGTGTGATGTCGGCCGACGAGCCGCCAACGTCGTTGCTGACGTCGATCTGCGGCAGCGCCGCGCACGGACGCGTTGCGGCGCCGACCATCACCACGGAGCAAAACCCAACCCAGAGAAGGCTTCGTTGTGCGTTCATCAGGTTTCCCCCATTCGTTCGCAGCACAGTGCCCTGGGGCACGTTGCCGCCGAACAGCCCGTGCCCTGCTGATGAGGTCAACCGTGCCGACCTGATCGCCGTGACAAGAGGTGCGATCGCGAGTGGTTGACCACCGAGACATCGTGGCCCAACCTAACTGCTGGCGAGCGACGGTTCAACATTCGGTTGATCGGTATAACTGCAGTGTCGCGGTGGTAGATCGGGCGAGGAGTATTGGCCATGTCTCTCGACCAAAGCTCGCGGATGTCAGCGCCAAATCCGACACGAGCGCCGCGCCGCACACAAAGGTCACGCAGAGGTGTTTGTCCGGAATCTGCCAGCCTGCGCCTGCGGCATCCGGTGCGTCGGAATGCCGAACAGCGTCGAGACCTGTCGAGCCATCGCGCGGGGATTGGTAGAATCATATTGCCGCTGGGACGGAGACAGATCGCCTCAGGCAAGCGTCATCGCCTTGGTGAGGCAAACATTCCATTGAGGTTAGCGACCGATGTCGACGACACGATTCACCCCGGAACAACTCGCGGACTTTGAGCGCGACGGTTTTGTCATCCAGCGCGGTCTGCTCGACGCCGAGGAGGCCGCCATCCTGCGCGACTACGCCAAGAACGATCCGGCGCTGTTGGGCGACGCCTCGTCGCGCAAGGATGCCGAGGGCCGCGCCACACTGTTGCGGCTCTGGAACGAGCCCAGCGATGAGCCGTATGGCATCTTGGCACGAATGCCGCGGATCGTCGATCGCGTGGAACAAGTGCTCGGCGGCGAGGCCTATCACTACCACTCGAAAATGTCGCTCAAGCAGCCCCGCGTCGGCGGCGCCTGGGAATGGCACCAGGATTACGGCTATTGGTACGACTTCGGCTGCCTGTACCCGTTGCTTGTGAGCGTGATGACGGCGATCGACAGGTCGAATCGCGACAACGGTTGCCTGCAGGTGCTCGTCGGTTCGCACAAGATCGGCCGGATCAATCATGGTCCGATTGGTGACCAGACCGGCGCGGACCCCGAACACGTCGAGGCGGCCTGTACGCGGCACGAACTGGCATACGTCGAGCTTGAACCAGGCGATGCCGTCTTCTTCCACTGCAACCTGCTGCACCGCTCGGATGACAACCGTTCGGAGCATCCCCGCTGGACGCTGATCTGCTGCTACAACGCGCGGCGCAACGACCCCTACAAGGCGTCACGTCACCCCAGCTACGCGCCTTTGGAGCGGGTCACGGAAACGGCCCTGCGGGAGTGGCGCGACGCAGCGCCCGCCGGTGCCTGACGAAGCGAAGTGCGTCGCGCCACACTGCGGCGGACCGACCCGGCGGGTCGGGCAAACCGTGCGGCGGCGAGCCTGACGGTTGTTTCGCCTCGGGCGGGATCGCCGGCCACGGCCGGCGCGGCGGTTCCGAGGGGCCTTGAGGCGGGCCCCGAGCGAGTTGACCGCGGCGGCCGAGAATTCGATTGATTTTCCGCCTCGCCGAAGCGAGGGTGGTATCTTATAGATGCCGTGGCGCCGTCGGCTGCGGTGTCGATCGACCGGTCGCGACCGTGGCGATCGACCCTCACGGCGTCGGTTTCCCCTGTCCGTCGGACTCGTACCTTGGAACGCAAAGACTCGAAACACTCGCTTGCCGCCGAAGTGCCTCCAGCCTTGCGCCCCGGCCGCGAGTTTGTCCACGCCTTGGCGCTCAGCCAGGCGGCCGTTGTCTCGAGTCGACAGAAGCTCTCGGCCACGTCGCGTGCCGATGCGGTGCGGCGTTTCATTGCCTGGTCATTGGCGCGGCTGCGCGAGTCGTCGGCCGACTTTGCCGACGTCGAACATGGCAACGACGGCGAGCTGGGGATTTGGCTGGAACTGCCGCGCTCACAGCGGGAAAAGTTTGGCGGCTCGACGCGCGTGCGTTTGCGGCTCGACGCGCTCAACGAGATCGTGCCAGCCGACGACGAGATGCCGGGCGACCTGTCGCGGCCGCAGCAGGCCGTGCTGCCCTGGCTGATTCAACAGCTCGGCGAGGCCCAGGTGATCACGCACGCCGTGCCGTGGGCCCAACCGGCGAGCGTTCACGAAATCGCCAAGGACCTGTTCGCCGCCTACCAGGTCGACGGCGGCACGATGCATCTGGCCGGCTGCACGCTCGAGGATCGCGTGATCCTGGGGCTGACTTATCGGTACCGCGTGAACAAGACACAGCCCAACGAGCGCGACGTTGCCGTTTTCATCGCGCCCGACGGTGCGTTGATCGACGACGCGACGGTCGCTGCCCTGGGGCTGCACGATCGCCGCGTGATCACGCAGCCGCCACGGATCCATCCCGAGGAACTGATTCGACTTGTCGAGGTGATTCGTCAGAACGGCGATCGCGTCCGCGACCGCGAACTCGCGCGAGACGGACACGTCGCCGGCGACGGCACGGACCTCCGCCGCGTGAGCTGCGAGCTGCGCAGTGGCGTGTTCATCTGGTGCAAGTATGCCGAGGGCAAAATCCAGTTCGATTTCGGCGACGAGTCGACCAGTGTGCCGTTTTCAGGCTGGGCCCGGGTCGTGCGGCCTCAGCCGTTCCACTGCCCCTACACGGGCGTGGCATCGTATCACATCGCCCAGACTGACGACGGCCGCATCGTGGCCGCCGACGAGATCGAGACCTGCCAACTGAGCGGCCGCCGCGTGTTGCGCGACGAGTTGGTCGAATGTGCGGTGTCCGGCCTTCGGGTGGCCGCGGAACTGGCCGAGGCGTGCCCCGTCACCGAGCTGCACGTGTTGCCCGAACACATGGTCGAATGTCCCATGTGCCGGCAGCGGGTGGCGCCAGCGTCGCTTGAGCAGGGGCAGTGTGCGACCTGCCGCAGCCGCCAGCGCGCGGACCGCGATGACGAGCGGCTCGTGCGGATCCTGGGTCACTATCCGATGCTGGTCGACTGGGGCGACGTGCGTCTTTCCGAGTCGCTGACGACGTACAACCTGACGATCTCTCGCCGGCTGCAGCGCTTGATGCTGGTGCTCGACAAGGCGACGCTCGCGCCGCTCCACGCCGCGTCGGCGCGGCGTTGGTCAAATACTTGGAGCCCGCTGACCGTCGACGAACTGACCGACGCGTTGAGCTGAGGCCGTGTTTTTTGGGGTGCAACTCGCGCTGCCGACGATCTATTGCGGCACGCGCAGGGACATTCCGGACGTGGCGACGCCGATGATGCAGAGCAGCGCACCGATGACGCAGCCGCCAATCGAGATGTAGACCCAGCGACGGTATGACTCCTGGATCGCGCGGAAGCGGACCATCGAGTTGAGTTCGTCCTTGCGGAGACCGCCGCGGAGATCGTGCCACTCCTTCATCGAGTCGTTCAATGAGAGCGCGTTGGCCCGCTCGCGGATGGAGTCGTAGTTGACGTGGATTGGCTGCTCGCTGGGCATTGACATGCCGAAGATGCCGGCCAGCGCGCTGCTGAACACCAGGATCACGAGGCCGAGAAAGATCAGTCCCTTTTGCGGCGTCCAGTTCGAGGAATCGTCGCTACGGCGCCGGGCCGCT
>JAGQPT010000243.1 GCA_020426575.1 Planctomycetales bacterium | reverse complement strand
ATTGTTTACACCGGCTCAGGGCCACCTCGTGAAAGTCGTCGCGTCTGTGACGTACATCGTTTGCTGCGTCGCTTGTGGGTGGGCGAGCATGTCGATCGCGCCGCATGCCAGCCGCGCCGCTGATAAGGCCGCGCCGGCATCGGTCTCCGAGGTGCAGCAGGCCTTGCGTCGTGCCACCACGTTTTTTCGCAACGACATCGCCACTCATGGCGGCTATTTGTGGCGCTACAGCGACGACCTCGAGCTGCGCGATGGCGAAATTGCCGCGACGGACACAATGATCTGGGTGCAGCCTCCCGGCACGCCTGCCGTCGGCGAGACGTTTCTCCTGGCGTACGTCGCAACGGGCGAAACCGCTTACCTCGACGCGGCCCGCGACGCGGCAGGGGCGCTCGTCGCCGGGCAACTCGCCTCGGGAGGCTGGGATTATCACATCCAGTTCGACCCCGCACTGCGACCCGAGTACGCCTACCGAGCCGACGCAAGCACGACTGGGCGCAACATTTCCACGCTCGACGACGACACCACGCAAGCTGCCGTGCGATTCCTGATGCACGTCGATCGCGCGCTAGATTTCAATGACGCCGCGATCCACGAAGCGGTTCTCTACGCGCTGGACCATCTCGTGACGGCCCAGTATCCCAACGGGGCATGGCCGCAGCGGTACGAAGCCCCCCACGCTGACGACGACATCTCCCTGATATCGGCAAGCTACCCTGCATCGTGGTCGCGTGAGTTCCGACACGAGCCATACATGCGTCACTACACGCTCAATGACAACGTGTTGTCGAACATGGTGGCCACGATGCTCGAAGCGGCGTCGATCTATGGTGACTCACGCTACCAGAGCGCCGCGGAACGTTCCGGCGATTTTCTTATCTTGGCGCAAATGCCCGAGCCGCAACCCGCCTGGGCACAGCAGTACGACGCCGACATGCACCCGGCGTGGGCGCGAAAGTTCGAACCCCCCGCCGTCACTGGCGGCGAATCGCAAACCGCGATGTACACCCTGCTCAGGCTCTACGAAGCGACGGGCGAAGTGCGCTTCCTCGAGCCGCTGCCCGCCGCGATCGCGTACTTCTGCCGCTCGCAACTCGACGACGGACGACTTGCTCGCTTCTATGAACTGCAAACCAATCGTCCGCTGTACTTTACGAAGGATTACCAGCTCACCTACGACGACGCCGACGTGCCGACTCATTACGCGTTCAAGTCGAGCAACAAGATCACAAAACTGTCTGCTCTGTATGAAAAGCTCGCTCGTGGCGAGCCGGACGCCGTGGTACGAAAACCCGAACGTTCCCGGATCGCCGACGGAGACCAACTCGCCGAGCAGGCTCGCGCCATTGTCGACCAACTCGATCATCGCGGCCGCTGGGTGGAAGCAGGGGACATGCGCGCCCCCAATCCCGATCGGCCCGTGGCCCACATCATCCGCAGCCTCACGTTTTCGCAGAACGTGGCCGTGCTCTGCCGCTACCTGGAACAGTGCAATCGAACCAGCGACGATGGCGGCGGCGCCAGTGACGGCCAGAACACTTCGGCAGCGACGGCACCTCGCTGAACCGGCAGATCGACATGACGACGACTCAATCGAATGTTGCATTGATCACCGGCGCTGGTTCCGGCATCGGTCGGGCAGTGGCGCTCGCGCTGCTGGAGGACGGTTTCCACGTCGTGCTGGTCGGCCGCCGCGCCCACGCGCTCGATGAAACCGCCGCACTGGCCGGCGGGGCGCGGGGTCGGGCACTGGCCGTGCCAACCGACGTGAGTCAGCCCGTCGAGGTTGACGCGCTGTTCGCACGGATTCGGCAGCAGCTGGGCCGGCTCGACTTTCTGTTCAACAACGCTGGCATCAGTGCGCCGCCTGTTCCGCTCGAAGAACTCACGTCCGAAGCCTGGCAGCAGGTGGTCAACGTCAACCTAACCGGCGCGTTCCTCTGCACACAAGCCGCGTTTCGGCTGATGAAGGAGCAGTCACCGCAGGGCGGCCGCATCGTCAATAACGGTTCCGTGTCGGCACAAGCGCCGCGACCACACTCGGCCCCCTATACGGCGACGAAACACGCCATCACCGGCCTGACCAAGTCGACGGCCCTCGACGGACGGCCCTACAACATCGCCTGTGGCCAGATTGACATCGGCAATGCCCTCACCGAAATGGCCGAGAAGATGCAGCGGGGAATGCCGCAGGCCGATGGCCGTATTGCCGTCGAACCGGTGATGGATGTCGCCCACGTCGCTGCCACCGTTCTGCACATGGCCCGGCTGCCCCTGGACGCAAACGTGCTGACACTGACGCTCATGGCAACCAAGATGCCACTCGTCGGGCGAGGTTAGGTCGCCGAGGCCAGATCTTCGGGCAGGTACAACAGGCGGCCACAGGTCTGGCAGAGCACGACCCTGCCGAGCACGAGGTCGTTGTAGCGATTCGGTGTGATTTGCTGAAAACAGCCGGTGCAGGTGACGCCGTCGACCTGAGCCATCGCGTCGTCCCCCTTGGAACTCGTCGTGCGGGTATACATTTCCATGACGTCCGACGGCAGCAGTTTCTCGGTTTCCTGCAGTTCCCCCTGCAGACGCGTGATGTCGCGCTCGATGTTTTGCTGCGCTTCGGCAACCGCCGCGCGAGACTTTTCCAACTCGTCTTTGGCCTGTTGGAGCCGCTCGGCGGCAGTGGCGACCGTTGCTTTCGTGCCGTCGACGCGCTCGAAGAGTTCGAGAATCTCGTCGGCCAGCACACTGTTGGTCATCTCATTGCCGGCGATTTGTTCGAGCAAGGCCTGGTACTCGCGGTTGCTGGCGGCCGTGTTGAGTTTACCCCTGAGCTCGACAATCTTTGCCTCGCTCGACTTCAATTGCAGTTCCTTTTGATCGACCTGCATGCGCGTCGCCTTGGCCTGTTCGCTGACGGCATCGGCCGCGACGGAAAGCTTCGAGATATTGGCTTCGCGGGCGGCCAACTGGCGAGGCCCCTTTTCCATTCGTTCGCGCAGATCGGCCAATTGCCGGTGAATCCGATGCAACGTCCGCAGTGTTTCCACGATCTGTGACATGGACGCGCCGTGCTCCTTCCGTACGTGATACGTATTGCCAATAAAAAAACCGCCGGGCTAGCGGCGGTTGCGTCGCGCTGTCACGGCAGCGCCCCGTCGAGGAATCCCTCGAGCTGGCGGCTTCGCACCGGATGTTGTAGTTTGCGAACCGCCTTGGCTTCGATCTGGCGAACCCGCTCGCGAGTCACCCGAAATATACGCCCTACTTCCTCCAGCGTATAGGAGTACCCGTCGCCGAGTCCGTAACGAAGCCGGATGATCTCACGCTCCCGATACGAAAGCGTTTTGAGCAGCGTCTCCAAACGCTCTCGCAGCATGGCCCGCGCCGCCGCACTTGCCGGGTTGTGGGCACTTTCATCGATGAGAAAATCACCGAAGCTGGTGTCGTCGCCCTCACCGACCGGTCGGTCGATACTGACGGGCTGGCGGCCGATCGTCATCACCCGTCGAACTTCGTCGACGCCCATGTTCGCCGCACTGGCCAGTTCCTCGGTCGTCGGTTCGCGGCCGAGTTGCTGTTCCAGCGCATGGGCCGCCTGCCGTACGCGGCTGAGTACCTCGATCATGTGCATGGGAATGCGGATCGTGCGGGCGTGATCGCCGATTGCCCGGCTGATCGACTGGCGTATCCACCACGTCGCGTAGGTCGAGAATTTGAACCCACGTCGATATTCGAACTTGTCGACGGCCCGCATCAAACCGGCGTTGCCTTCCTGAATCAGGTCGAGGAAACTCAATCCCCGGTTACGATACCGTTTCGCGATCGATACGACTAGCCGGAGGTTGCCCGCCGAAAGCTGTCGTTTGGCCGACTCGTAGGCCGCAAAGTGCGTTCGGATACGATCGCAACGCTTTCTCAGTCCACTGGGGCCGTTTTCGGTCAACTGCATCAGGTCCCGCAGCTGGTGGCTGAGATTCGCGCGGGCCTCGGCCGTGCCGGATTCATCCGTGTGATCGCGGAGCTTTGTCTGCAGGTCTTCCATCTGACCGGCAAACTCTTCCAACTCGTCCCGGAGTCGTCGAATTTTTCGTGTCCGCAGGCTCAACTCTTCGATCAATCGCACGCAACGGCGGCGGCGCTGCCGCAATCGCAACAGCGCGGCATCGCGCTGCTCGGCCGAGGTGCGTTGTCGCAGAACGACTGCGAAATCCTCAGCATTCTCGTCGAGCAAACGCCTGAGCGTTTCCAGGTTCGTCGGCATCCGCGCCAGAATCTGTTCCTTCGTCGCGTCGTCGCTCTGCGAAACTTTGATCGTGCGATCGAACGGCCGTTTGCCTTCACTGACTTCTACGAGTAATTCGCTCGCCTGCCGCATCGCGTAGCCGGTCGAAAGCACGGCGCGGCGAAACCGCCGGCGGGCCGATTCCAACTGACGAGCCAGCGAAATCTCTTCCTCGCGAGTGAGCAGAGGGTACTCGCCCATCTGGGTGAGGTACACCCGCACCGGGTCGTCCGAATACTCGCTGGCCCCGACAGTTTCGGCCGATGTCGCTTCGTCGCGCGTGTCTTCGTCGTCGTCAGCGTCGGACATAGCGGCCCGGCGTGGTTCGACGTCACGATCCCGCGCTCGGGCCTCGGCCGCATGCGCGCCTGTCGTAGAGCGTCGCTTCTTTGGCTTCGCCCGCTTGACGCGCAACGACGGCTCATCAGCATCATCCGCGTTGCCGTCGTGGGCGATCTCGCCGGTCGTCGTGCTCGACTTACTGCGTGACCGAGTCCGCGACTTGGTGTCAGTCGCACGAATGTCGGGCACTTGTTCGACGACGCGCACGCCGCCCTGGGGCAGCATCGAGAGCAGCCGGTCTAACTCGGCCGGATCGACCGACGCGTCGCCAAGTGCGGCGTTGACCTGATCGAAGGTCACGAAGCCGGTCGACTGTCCCGTCGCAAGCAGGCCCCGTAGAACTTCCTGGAACGCGTCCACTACCGATGTCTCCGCTCGAGCATCTATTCCAACGTGCAAGATCGATTATGGTCCGATCCGACAAGCCGAAGCAAGCAAAGCGCCAAGCAATACCCCCAAAATTCTCACAAATTAAATTCTGATTACTTTTCGTCGGAAGGGGTAGTTTTTTTTGTCGGCTGGTT
>JAGQPT010000242.1 GCA_020426575.1 Planctomycetales bacterium | reverse complement strand
CGGGTGCGGCTGATCATTGCGATGCCCCAGGTCCATGCGCCGGCACGATCGTCACAGGGCAACCGGCGGGCAAGCCATATCCCCCCGCAACCGCCACGACGTCACCGGCCGACAGGCCATCGCGGATTTGTACAAAATCGCGCGTCTCCGCTGCGGTCTGAACCGCGGTCTCGTAGGCGAGGCCATCGCGGATCACCGTGACGACCGGTGTGCCCGAATGATCGGCGACCGCCGCAACCGGTACCACTAACGCGTCAGGAATGTCCGGCAGCGCAATGCGAGCCCGACAACTCAACCCGGGACGCAGCCGGCCGTCATGGTTGTCGATCGAGGCAAAAACGACGATATTCCCCGTTAGCGGGTCAGCCTGACCGCTAATGCGCGCGACATTGCCGCGGAATGCCTCTTCAGGGAATGAGTCGCACGACACCTCGACCTGTGTGCCCGCTCGCACTTCGTTGGATCGCTGGCTCGGCAGTCGGAACTGAACGAACACCGTCGACATGTCAATGACGGTTGCCAGGGGCACGGCCCGATCAAAAAACTGTCCTTTGTGTGCCAACAGTTGCACGACAACGCCGTCAATGGGGCTTGTGATCGAACACCACTCTAGGACCAACTGCGCGTGCTCGAGGTCTGCCAGGGCAACGTCGAGCAGCGACTGTGCCTCGTCGACAAGTTCGGTCGGTGTTCCCGCTTCGATCAACTTGAAATGGGCGTCGGCCGAAGCCAGCGCCGCCTCAGCCGCCGCAAGCGCCTTTGCCTTGGTTTCATAAGCGACGGGTGAAATCTCGCCATGCTTGAGAAGATCGTCCAGGGCGCCGAGTTCCGACCGCAGTCCGTCGACCGTCGCCTGCGCCTTATCGCGGTCCTGGCGAGCCGTTTCAATTTCCTGAGGCAAGTACCCTCGCTTCAACCGCCGCAGCGCTGCTTGCTTTTCAGCAACGACCGCCGCTGCCCGTTGGACATCCGTGCGGGCGGATCGATCGTCCAATTGAACCAACAATCGGCCCGCCTCGACAGTCTGACCTTCGACCACGGCGAGCGTTTCAACCCAACCTCCCAATTGCGGCGAAACCATGGCCGTCTGCTCCGGCACGGCAACGATGGTGCCGACGAGTTCCAACGTGGGATGCAGTGTCGTCAACGTCGCTTCGGCCACTTCGACTTCAACGGCCGCGAGATCGGGCTCCGTACCAGTGCCGTCATGGATAGCATCGTCGCCGCAGCCCGCCAGTCCAACACAAAGCGTTAGTGCTGCCACCCACAAGGCCATCGAAACCCGAGGTGCGACAACCGTTTGACTGATCATGACGTCTCATCCCCTACCATTTTGTTCGACGAACGCGGCCGCCTGGGACCGGTGTCGATCCGCAAGGCCGACACCATCAGATAAAGAAACACTGGAGTCGCCACCAGCGAAAGCAGTAGCGACGTGAACAGCGAGCCGATCACGGCAATCGCCATTGGTCGCAACATGTCGGCCCCCGCGCCAACTCCATAGGCCAACGGCAACAGGCCAAGAAAGGTCGTCAGCGACGTCATCAAGACCGGGCGCAACCGCCTCCGACCTGACTGGATCATCGCTTCGACGAGCGGCAGCCCCTCGTCGCGCAGGTGATCGACGTAGTCGAACATCAGGATTCCGTTCTTGTGCACGATCCCCA
The DNA here is from genome assembly GCA_020426575.1 of Planctomycetales bacterium. Classification (GTDB taxonomy): domain Bacteria; phylum Planctomycetota; class Planctomycetia; order Pirellulales; family JAEUIK01; genus JAGQPT01. Next base: position 7,454 of record JAGQPT010000242.1, on the reverse strand, counting down.
TGGCAATGATCGCGCCGAGAATCGAGACAATGTTCAACGTCGTCCCGGTCAACCAAAGAGCGGCGACCACGCCGAACAGTGCGAGCAAAGCGCCCAACCAAATCGCCAATGGCTCGAGGAACGTACGAAACTCTAACATCAATACGGCGTATACGAGCACGAGCGCCGCGGCGAGCACAAACGTGAGGTTGCGGAACGATTGTTGCTGCTGGGCATACAGGCCGCCAAATTCGATCGTGGCATCGGCGGGCAGCGAAACCGACCGGGCAAGACGCTCCTGAATCGCCGCCATGCCGTGCCCCATGTCGATGCCTTCGAACCGGGCGGACACGGCGACCAATTGACGCAGGTCTTCGCGGTGCATCTCCAGCGCACCGGGTTCGTGTTCGATTTGGGCGACGTCGCCGACCGTGAGGTTCGCGCCGGTGAGCGATTGGATCGGCAGTGTGGCCAACGATTGTTCGCGCCTGTGCGACTCAGGCGCGGCCAGCACGCGAACGTTGTAAATCCGGTCCCCCTGCAGCACGTACGACGATAACGAGCCCAACATCGTTGACTGAATTTCCGCGCCCAAGGCGCGAGGGGTGAGGCCGGTGCGCGCCGCTTCAGTGAGGTCGGTCCGCAGCCGCAACGACGGTCCCGCCACGACCAGGCCGTCTTCGACGTCCACGACGCCGGGGATTTCTTCAATGGCGGCGGCGATCTCTGTCGCCTTGGCTTTGAGCAACTCGACGTTGTTCGAGAATATCTTGATTTCGACCGGTCGTGGTGACCAAGTGAGGTCGCCGATCAAGTCGCCCAGCACGCCGGGGAACTCGAAGTTCAACGCGGGCTCGGCGGCGTTCACCCGCGCGCGGAGTTCTTCAATCACCTCTTCCGTATTACGCGCCCGTTGTCGGCGCAGCTTGACGAGAAAGTCGCCCGTGTTCGGTTCAGCGATCGCCAGGGCCAGCCGTGCGCCGGTTCGCCGCGAGAAACTCTCCACCTCGGGCGTCTCGCGCAGAATCTGCTCAACGTGCTGCAACATGCGGTTCGTTTCGGTCAGACTGGTTCCCGGGCGGGAGTAGTAGTCAATGACGAACGCGCCCTCGTCCTGTGCCGGCAGAAAGTCGGTGTCCAGACGCGTGTACACCCAGACGCCGAGTAGCGTGACGCAGGCCACACCGACGGCCGCTAGCAAAGGACGCCGCAGCGTCCCGCGCATCACTGCCGTGTATAAGGCTATCAAACGCCTCAGGACTCGACCGCCCTGTTCGATCTCGGTTTGGCTTTGTTGATGGCGCACGCGCATGAACAACCGCGCACATGCGGGTGTCCAGGTCACCGCCAGCGCAAGCGAGATTAGTAATGCGATGACCATCGTGATCGCCAGCGCGCGGAAGAAAACGCCGGGCACACCGTCGAGAAACGCCAGCGGAACGAACACCACCACCGGGGTCATCGTGCTGCCAACCAAGGCGGGACCAACTTCGCCGATGGCGCGTTTCACCGCCACGACCGGCGAGTGCCCCGCTAACATTTTGGCGTAGATTGACTCGACGACGACGATCGCGTCGTCGATCACAATCCCCACGACGGCCGCGATACCGCCAAGCGTCATTAAATTGAAGCTCATGCCTAACAGCCGCAGGCCGATCAGTGTCAGCAGTATCGTCACCGGGATCACCAGTGCCGCGACCAAAGTTGCCGATGCGTTGCGCAGGAAAACGAACAGCACGATGACCGACAGCACGAGCCCGAGAATGATCGCTTCCCAAACGCTACGGACACCTTCGCGGACGAATTGCGACTGGTCGTAGAAAAACGTCAGCTTCAAGTCCGGCGGCAAATCATCGCGAAGGCGGGCGAATTCTTGCTCAAGTTCGTCTGCAATCTGCACGGTGTTGCAGCCGGGTTGACCATAAACGTTCAGCAGCACGGCGTCTTCGCCGTTGGCGGTCACGAGGTTGAACTCGGGCGCCTCACCACGACGTACCTCAGCAACGTCGCCCACGCGCACCGGAGATTGATTCACCCAGGCCACGACCACGTCCTCGATCTCGCGGGGGCTGTGCAGGCGATTGTCCACCACGACCAGGTAGAGCTGATAATTCTCTTCGTGCATTCCGGCCGGCGTGAACTGGTTCGTGTCCGCCAAGGCCTGCGTCACTTGGGCAAAGGTCATGTGGTTGGCGTCCAGCTTCTCCGGCGCGACCACCACGTGGTATTCAGGCACCCGACCTCCGACCAGGCTGATGCGCGCCACTCCTTCGATCCGCAGAAATCGGGGATAAACGTCATAGCGGGCCATCTCCCAGAGGTCCGTCTTGCTGCGCTCGTCACTGGTCAGGCTGATGCCAAGAATGGGGAACGCCGAAAACGTGAGGCGATAGACTTGAAAGCGCGCCGTCGCCGGCAACGTGTTGCGTATCTGGGCCAGTCGCCCGAGCACGTATTGCTCGGCCTCCACCATGTTCGTCGACCAGTCGAAGAACACGTTGACCGCTGCCGTGCCGCGACCGGTCGTCGAACGGATGTTGACCGTTCCCGGGATGTCCTTCATTGCCTCTTCGACCGGTCGGGTCACGGTGGCCATCATCTCGTCGCCGGGGATGACACCGTTGTCGATGAGGATCACAACGCGCGGGAAGTTCGTCTGCGGGAACACGGACGACGGCATCGTCATCCCGGCAAAGGCGCCGGCAACACAGAGCGCCAACGTGACGAACAGAATCGGCTTCTCAAAACGCAACACCGGGCCTCGTGGGTATTCGTCCGATTTCGCGATATCTGACGACGCCGTCATTGCCCCGGCAAGAAGCTATGGCATCGGCAAAGCGTGAAACTCTCGAGGCCGGCCGGAGGTGGCGTTGACGACACGCGCCGGAGGCAAACCGGCCATGAGCGTAACGTCCGCCGCCGCCAGGGCGATCTCATTCAGTAGATCGTAGTACGTGCGCTGCTGTTGCAACAAGCTGTTCTGCACATTGAACACGTCCAATATCCGCGCTTGGCCGGCGATGAACTGCTGCTTGATCTCCTGCAGTTCCGCCTCGTCGATTCCAACCTGGTCTGCAGAGTTTTGCAGAACCATGCGGCGGGCCCGCTCGTAACGCTCGATGGCGGTCCCCGCTTCCACTTCGGCGCGGGCACGAAGTTGATCGTACGTGGTCCACTGCAGGTTTTGCTCGGCCCGCCGCTGCGCGGTCAACGCACTTCCGTTGTCCCAAATCGGCAGGTTCATCTGGGTGCGAAATCCCGCGAACACTGTCCCACTCTCGTCGCGCTCATAGAAGGGCCCGATCGAAACGTTTTGGACCTGGTTGGCCCGCGCCAGGTTTGCATTGGCGCGAGCCATGCTGACGCCGTTCCGCGCCGCCAGCACGTCCGGGCGGTTTTGCGCCAGATCTGCCGCAAGTGTCTCGGCCGTTCTTAGCGTCATCGGGCCACCGGGCAGAGGCGAAGTCTCGTCCATGATCGGCTGCCAGGTGAATCCCGACAGGTCGCCCAGCAATACGACGGGCTCATCACTTCGCAGATTCAATTGCCGCTGTAGGGCAAGCACGGCTGTGCGGTAGTTCGCTTCGGCCATCTGCGCCTGAACGTCGCTTTGCCGCATGGCTACCTTCGCGTTCGTCTGTTCGACGGCCGTCGCCAATCCCGCTTTGAACTGTCGCTGCACCACGCCGAGCAGCTCCTCGTTCAGCGTTGCGGCACGGCGTGCCAGGTCCCGCAGCTCACGCTGGTACAACGCGGTAAAGTAAAGTCGCTCGGTCTGGGCAACGCTCGTGAGTTCTGCCTGCACGATGGTCCACCGCACTTGGCTCCAAGCGGCGGCGGCGCTCGCCTCGCGGTAACGCTGCTGGTGCGCCAGCTCGATCGTCTGCATTAGCCACACGTAATGGTTGACCGCCAGCACGTCCCCCTCGCGGTCTCGGGCATACGGCAATACGGCCACCTGGACAAACGGATTCCAGGGATAGACTTCGGCGACGTGGTAGGCGGCATGTGCAACCGGATCGGTGGCGCGTTGAGCGACGAGTGTCGGATCGCGGGCCAGCGAAATCGCGATTGCCGTGTCGAGAGTCACCGGCTGACCGTTCATCGCTCGACGCGCGATTGGCTCGGGAACCGACGGCATCTCGGCCGAAACCAGTCGTAACTCTTTCGCCTGCGGACGTTCATGTGACACGTCGCCGGCGGCGAACAATGGCAACGCGGCGCTGGTCTCTCCTCCGGCGCTGGCCGATTGTTCACCGGCGCTGGCCGCGGGGCCCGACGGTGGCGCAATGACAAACGCTCGATTCTGTGAGGCACCGGGGCGGCGCGCGCCATCGGCGTGTCGCATTTGCGGGGTCTGGCATCCTGCTACCAATAGCGCAAGTAGCACGACCGTCGTCCGGCACAATCGCGTCGTCAAACCGGTCCCTCGTATCGGTTAGGCAGACCCCGGCGAGCTTGACGGCGGACCAGCGTTCCGCAAGACGGCAACGCGATCCTCCCTGCGATAACCTCGGCATATTCGGCACAGCTCGAAAACCCCTTTTTTCAGTTGCGACCGGCCAAGTTGAGGTCGCACGCCGGACAGACTACCGACGTGTTAAACTCAACCTCGTGTCACGCCGAGTCGCGCGTTTTGGGCGACCGCCATGCCGTGATCCGATGCAGTCGTCGGCTCAAGAACGGCATCCGCACCCCCCGGCCAAGCCGTTGCCTGACCAACGCGGAGCCCACACCAGAATGTCCGCAACGCTGTTCAGAACAACGGCGGAAACGCCGCAAGAGAACGTTCTCGGAGCGAGGCCTGCAGGCAGCCGATCCCCCGGCGCAGTGTTTTCTCGCTCGGCCGCTAGATGGCCCGTCCTACGCCGCTTTGCGCGCACCGCGCCGGCGTCTGGCTGCCGTCGCCGCAGCGGCGACCGTTGCTTCCTCGCTGTCGTAGCGCATCTCCAACTCTGTGAGCTGTGTTTCGATGCGCTGGCGAAAGCCCTCGATGCTCTCACCCGGTTCGTAGAAAAGCGGTTCGCCGCAGTTCCCCTCGATCAGCGTGAATGGCTTGGGGATTTGAAATCGGTCCCAGGCACGGCTCAGGATCCAGCGTCGCCGGGGAACCGCAACGACGTTCAGAACCGCCGCACCGGTTTGCTTCGCCAGTACCGCGACCCCCTTGTTGACGTGATTGCGCGGGCCGCGGGGACCATCCACGGCCAGGTAGGCGGGCCCAATCCCTTGGTGAAGATGGTCGGCCAGTTCGTGTAGCGCCTGCTGCCCCCCCTTGTTGTGCGCGACGTGGCTTTTGGTGCTGCTCGAACCGCGCGAGGGCGTGACGCCGAGCGCCCAAAAGGCCGGCATCAACAGTTGCCCATCCGCCGACTGGGAAACCATCGCGGCCGTATTGGGCTCGCGATTGATCACCGCGGCAACCTGATGTGCGTGCAACACCGAGTAGATGTATGAGATGCCCTGGGACCGCAGCGCTGGACGTGGGTCGTTGTTCATCCGAGAACGACAAGTGATGCGAAGCAGCACGAGCGCCAAAGCGATCAACCACGAGAGTGCCCAACGGGCGATAGACATCAGCTCAATCCCTGGGTGTCGACGACTGGAAGGACCGGAGTTTAGCGTGGCGAAGTGCACCGCCATATAGCAATCACGCCAGACCACTAAATGCACGTGGTCGTCCAATCCTTCGCCCCCTACCGGCCGAGCAGATCAGCTCCTCGCCACCGCCCCCTAAGCCGCCAGTCTGGCCCAGTCCTCGACGGCAAACCTCGCGACCGAAAGCCGTTTTGCCGCGGTGCAACTTCGACAGCGCATCGTCGACGGCGCACAGCCTGCGGCGTTAGGAACACTGCCGCATGGCTGAAAAGCCGGCGTTGGTTAGGGAGTAGCCCCCTTTGAACGTCTCTTTGATCAAAAGTTTCTTGTCAATCAAGCGTTCGAGCGTCGCCGAATGTCGCTCCAGATCCTGGCCGGAAAAACACAACATCTCTCCCGGACTGATGAGATACTCGCGATAGGTGCGCAGGACGTTTTGTTCGGATTCTGACAACATGAAACTCTCCCGCCTGTGTTTCGATTCAGCTGTTGTGGCCATGAGCAGGGAGGCGAAAGAGCACACTCGTGCCAGCTTCCGTGGAGTCGCTTCCAACGTTGCTACCGATCGACTCCGATTGCTTCCCTCCGTCCTCGCTCGTCGCGGACCGTTCGTTTCGATTACGTATTTCAGCAGCATTTTTCGCCGCAGTACTTCTCCGTCACGTCTTGCCGAGGCGACCGTGCCCGTCGCGACCGTGGCCTGCGCGAGGGAAGAGGCGACTTAGGCAGTCGCCTTGCGTCGCCGCCGTCTCCGCGGCCGCCCCGTGGACGACGACTTTCCCGGCCAGGTCTTCTTGCGGCGCGGCCGGCCTTCCGGCGTGGCCGGACCCGCCTGCGATCCGCTGCGACGCGGTCTGCCCTTTGGCGACGACATGCGAGGCGCCGCTTCTTGGCTGACTGGGGCCTGCACTGTCGGCTCAAAGCCAGAGATCGTTGCTTCGACCTCGATCCGCATGTTCGTCAATCGTTCGATCTGCCTGAGCAACCCCCGTTCGTCGCCAGCGCAGAACGACACCGCCACCCCCTCGGCGCCCGCGCGGGCGGTGCGACCAATCCGATGCACGTAGGTCTCGGGGCTTGCGGGCAGATCAAAGTTCACCACGTGCGACACGTTGTTGATGTCCAACCCCCGGGCGGCAATGTCGGTCGCGACCAGCACCGGCGGGCGATTCCCCTTGAATGTTTCCAACGCCCGATTTCGTGCATTCTGGCTCTTGTTTCCGTGAATTGCCACGGCACGCAAGCCGTCTTTGTTGAGTCGTTTCACGATCTTGTCCGCGCCGTGCTTTGTGCGGCTAAAGACCAACGTCCTGCTTTGTGCAGTGTTCTTCAGGTAATACGCCAACAGGTCGGGCTTGCGCTTCTGGTCGACCATGTGCACCGTGTGGGTCACGCGCTCCGCAGGCGTTGCGACCGGAGCCACCTGTACGAATTCAGGCTCCGTCAGCCATTGTCGCGCCAGTTGACGGATCTCTTCCGGCATCGTCGCCGAGAACATCAACGTCTGCCGTTCGGCTGGCACGGCCGCCACGATCCGCTTGAGCGCGGGAAGAAAGCCCATGTCGAGCATCTGGTCCGCTTCATCCAGGACCAATATCTCCACTTGGGACAAGTCGATGTAGCCCTGTCCCATCAAGTCGAGCAGCCGCCCGGGAGTGGCCACCAGAGCGTCGACGCCGTGACGCAGCGCCCGCACTTGCTGGTTCTGCGAAACGCCGCCGAAAACAACCGTCTGCCGAATCGGCGTGAACTGTCCATAGCGTCCCAAACTGCTCCCGATCTGAGCCGCCAACTCGCGCGTTGGCGCCAGCACCAAGGCACGCAGCGCGCGTGGTTTTTGGCTCGCATTCTCGTTTCTTTTCACGCCCCTGCTTTGT
>JAGQPT010000241.1 GCA_020426575.1 Planctomycetales bacterium | reverse complement strand
GGCATTGCCACCTTCATCGGCGGATATTGGCTGCCGCGTTGGTCGGGCGAGGCACACTGGACGCTGCGTGGCAGCAAACGCTGGGTCCACTGGGACCCCGGCGTCGCCGGCACCGGCGGTGTGTTGGAGATCCACGGCCCCCAGCCCCAGTGGTACGCCACCGAAGAACGGTTCACCGTGCCGCAGGACGCGACGCCGGGATACGGCGGACGCAACGGCGTCCGGCTCGCCGAAGACTGGCTCGCCGCGGCCACGGGTGGCCCGCCGTGCCGCAATACGCCGACGTCGTTCGTCGACGCGCTGCGGCTGATCGACGCGATCGAGCAGGCCTCGGCTGAAGCCCGGCGGATCGAATGTCGCATCGGCCCGCATGGGCGCTGATTTCGACTTTGGCCCGGCGGAACGTTATCATGGACCGTCGCCGTTTGGTCCTTTGATTCGCGTTCCGTACTGTCGCCGATGACTGCTCGCACCGCCAACACGTTTCGTCGGGCGCTGGCGGTCGCGCTGTGCGCCGTGACAATCAGCGGCATGAGCCGGGCGCCGCTTCGCGGTGACGACGACAAGGTGACGGCCCCCACGGTCGATTTCATTCGCGACGTCGAGCCGATTCTTCGCGAGCACTGCTACCGCTGCCATGGCACACAGGAGCAAGAGGGCGAATTGCGACTGGATCAGCGCGCCAGCGCGCTTGGCGCCGATCGATCCGAGCCGTTGATCATGCCCGGCGATGCGGCGGCCAGTCTGCTGGTGCGCCGGGTTTTGGGCAGCGACGATCTCGACGTGATGCCGCCCGACGGCGAACCGCTTGCCGATGAACTTGTCACGACGCTGCGCACTTGGATCGATGCCGGCGCCGTCTGGCCCGATGATACAGCGGCGAGCGCGGCCGAAAGTCACTGGGCGTATCAGCCGCCCATCCGAGCGCCGCTTCCCGCGGTGTCGAACCCCGAGTGGCCGCGCGGTGCGATTGACCGTTTCGTGTTCGGCAGGCTCGATGCGGAAGGCATGGCACCGTCGCCCGAGGCAGAACGTGTCGTGCTGCTGAGGCGGTTGTATCTCGATCTCATCGGACTGCCGCCCACGGTCGAGCAGGTCGACGCCTTCCTGCGGGATAAACGCCCCGACGCCTTTGAGGGCGAGGTCGACCGCCTGCTCGATTCACCACAGTTCGGCGAGCGCTGGGCGCGGCCCTGGCTCGACCTGGGACGATACGCCGACAGCAACGGTTTTCAGCGCGACGGACACCGCGAGGTCTGGCCGTATCGCGATTGGGTCGTCGACGCCATCAACGCCGACATGCCGTTCGACCGATTCACGATCGAACAGCTTGCCGGCGATCTGCTGCCCGACGCCACGCTGAGTCAGCGGATTGCCACAGGTTTTCACCGCGCGACGACGGTCAACGTGGAAGCGGGGGTCGACCAGGAGGAAAACCGCGTTAATCAGGTGGCCGATCGCGTGAACGTCACCGGCACCGTGTGGCTGGGCACGACGATCGAGTGCGCCCGCTGCCACGACCACAAGTATGACCCGTTCACGATGCGGGACTACTACGGCCTGTTCGCCTATTTCAACAACACGCAGCTCGAGACCCGCTTTCGCACCGAAGACGCCACGGCGGCGATCGACTTCCGCGGCCCCTGGGAGGAGTTGCCGCTCGCGGCGGACGCAGCCGCGCAGCGCGCCGCCGAGCAACAACGACACGACACATTGGCTGAGAAGCTGGCCGCGCGGGAACAAGAGCGGATGGCCGGCTTCGACGAATGGTTGGCCAGCGCTCCGGCCGCCGGCGAATCATTGCCCGAAGATCTGGTCGCCGCGCTCAACCCCGGTAACGGCGAACGCAATGATGATGATACTCAGCGGCTCAAGGAGCATTACCTCGCGCAGGACAGCGTGATCAGGGAACTGCGCGAGCAGGTCCAACTTTTGGACGCTTCGCTCGAAACGAGCAAACCGGCGACGTCGCTCGTGATGGTCGAGTTGGACGCGCCACGCGAGACGCACGTGATGAAGCGAGGCAACTTCCTCACGCCCGGCGAGCGCGTCGCGGCGACACTGCCCGCCCTATTGCACAAGTCCGACGACGGGCTGCCGGCGAATCGGCTCGGCCTGGCGCGGTGGCTCGTGTCGAGCGAAAACCCGTTGGTGGCACGGGTGGCGGTGAACCGCTGGTGGGCCGAGATCTTCGGCGACGGCATCGTCACGACGCTGGAAGACTTCGGCACACAAGGAGATCGGCCCACGCATCCCGAGTTGCTCGACTGGCTGGCTGTTGAACTGGTCGAGAGCGGCTGGTCGCGCAAACACGTCTTGCGGCTCATCGTCACCTCGGCCACGTACCGGCAGTCGTCGGCCACGAGTGACGAGGCCCTCGAGCGCGATCCTTACAACCGCCTGTACGCGCGGGGCCCACGTTTCCGGCTCCCGGCCGAGACGATCCGCGACAACGCGCTGGCGGCGAGCGGCCTGTTGAGCCTCAAACAGGGTGGTCCGCCGGTGTACCCCGAACAGCCCGACGGCGTCTGGCGCGTGACCGGTCAGGTCGACAACACGTACCGCACGTCGAGCGGAGAAGATCGTTACCGTCGGGGGCTCTATACCGTCTGGCGGCGCAGCGCGCCGTATCCCAGCTTCGTCGCCTTCGACGCGCCGGACCGGTCCTCCTGCGTGGTCCAGCGTCCGCGCACCAACACGCCGCTGCAAGCGCTCGCGCTGCTCAACGATCCGGTGTACACCGAAGCGGCACTGGCGCTGGCGCACCGCATACTTGCGGACGTGACGGACGGCGACGTCCCGCAGCGCGTGCGCTATGGCTTCCGTCGCTGTTTGGCCCGTGAACCGTCGGGCGCCGAACTCGATGCGCTGGCGGCGTTATATCGCGAGCAACATGAGCGGCTCGGTAACGATCGCGCCGCCGTCGAAGCGATCCTGGCCCACAGCGAACACGCCGGCATCGGTGACGGCATTGACCAGCACAACGCGACGGAGTTGGCGGCCTGGTACTACGTTGCCAGCGTGCTGCTGAACCTTGACGAGATGATCACGAAGAGTTAGTGCGATGTCTCCCCGCGATGAACACCGTTGGCTGCTCACCCGCCGGGCTCTGTTGGGGCGGGCGGCCCACGGCGTGGGCGGTATTGCGCTGGCGTCGCTGTTGGGTCGCGACGCGGTGGGGGAAACGACGAACACTGCCGGCACCGACGCCGCCACGCACGCCGGGTTGCACTTTCCCGCCCGCGCCCGCAGTGTGATCTGCATCCACCTGATCGGCGCGCCGTCGCAACTTGATCTGTTCGACGACAAACCGGTGCTGCGAGAACACGACGGCCAGCCGTGTCCCGATCACTTGCTGGCCGGGCAGCGGTTCGCCTTTCTGCGCGGCCATCCACGGCTGCTCGGTTCGCCGTTTCGCTTCAGCCGGTCGGTGGGCGGCGGTGTCGAGATGTCGGAACTGCTGCCGAACCTGTTGGGCGTCGCCGACGAAATCGCCGTCGTGAAGACGCTGCATACCGATCTGTTCAACCACGCGCCGGCGCAACTTTTCGTTCACACCGGGTCCGGGCTGTTCGGGCGGCCGAGCATGGGTGCCTGGGTGACGTACGGGCTGGGCCGACTCTGCGATGACCTGCCGTCGTACGTCGTGATCAACCACGGCGCGACCGCCGGCGGGGGCAACGCCCTCTGGGGACCGGGCTTTCTCCCCAGCGTGTACCAGGGTGTCGAGTTCCGCAGCGACGGCGACCCCGTGTTGTTCCTATCCAATCCGGCGGGTGTCGCCGTGTCGGATCGTCGACGCGCGCTCGACACGCTCGAGGCGCTCAACGCCCGCCGGGCCGACGACGTCGGCGACCCAGAGATCCGCACGCGCATCGAGCAGTACGAAATGGCGTTTCGGATGCAGGCAAGCGTGCCCGACCTGATGGACATTTCGGCCGAGCCGGCGCACGTGCACGCGCTCTACGGCAGCGATCGGGACAAGCCGTCATTTGCCAACAATTGCCTGCTTGCCCGCCGGCTGGTCGAACGCGGCGTGCGTTTCGTGCAACTCTTCGACGACGGCTGGGACCATCACGGCAGCATCGCCAAGAGCCTGCCGAAGAAGTGCCAACAGGTCGACCGACCGATCGCCGGGTTGATCGCCGACCTCAAACAGCGCGGGCTCTTGGACGACACGCTCATCGTCTGGACGTCGGAGTTCGGCCGCACGCCAATGCTGCAGGGCGAAACGGGCGACGGCGGCACGCACAGCGCCCCTGGCCGCGACCACCACAAAGACGCCTTCACGGGCTGGGTGGCCGGGGGCGGGGTGCGCGGCGGCGTCACGATCGGCCGTACCGACGACCTCGGCTACCATGCCGTCGAAGACCAGCACTCGGTGCACGACCTGCACGCCACGCTCTTATATCTTTTGGGCATCGACCACGAGCGACTCACCCACCGCTTCGGCGGCCGCCGCTTCCGCCTGACCGACGTGTCGGGCGAAGTGATCGGCGGGATGTTGGGGTGAGAGAACTCGGCATCGAGACCATTAGAAGCGGAGCATGATTCGAGCGCGCAAGTATTGGCGAATTGCGTGAAGTCTGCCTCATATGGCCCGGGACCGTCAGCCGGACGCCGTGCATGTACCGGGAAAACCGTTCCGTCGTTCGTTCCATCCGTCGCCAGCGGGGGCAGGCACACTAGCCAACTCTTATTGTTTGCACGCGCGCCCATGAACGGGCAGAATGTGGCGCATGTTGCGGCTCGGCGGGTGCCGTGTCGGATGAACGTTGCTTGCGTAACAGCAAGCCTACTAGTCGAAGTACAAAAGAGGGTATGACATGAATCATCGATATTTCCCGACGTGGCCATCGCGGTTTTCGTTCTTCGTAATGTTAGGTTCAGGAGTTCTATTCGCACCGGCGATTGTGGACGCCGCTTTGATCACCTGGGTGACGGATAATAGCGGCTCGTGGCATGACGCGGTCAATTGGAGTTCGGACCCGTCGTTACCCGGTGTGGGCGACACCGTGACGATCAATCGCGGTGGCGCCAATCCCGTGATTACGTTCTCGTCCGGTTCAACCACCGTCGATGCGATCACGAGCACCGAAGTACTGTCGATCACGGGTG
>JAGQPT010000240.1 GCA_020426575.1 Planctomycetales bacterium | reverse complement strand
GCAGTCGGTTGGCGGCTGCCACGGCCCCGTCGACGACGGCTTCGGTATCGGAGCGCAACGGGGTGGTCACGCTACCGCCGAGCGATCTACCGCCGGCGCGGTCGGCCAGGTCGCTGTCGGCCGCACGCGCAACGTCGTCGAGCACGTGAACCGCCTCGGCCGGATACTGACCAATGGCCGTCTCGGCGGACAGCATCACGGCGTCCGTGCCGTCGAGAATGGCGTTGGCGACGTCTGAGACCTCGGCACGCGTGGGCGTAGAGTCGTGCACCATCGATTCGAGCATCTGCGTGGCCGTGATCACGGGTTTGCCTGCGATGCGGCATTCGCCGATGAGGTGTTTCTGCAGCAGCGGCAGCCGCGCCAGTTCGGTCTCGACGCCGAGGTCGCCGCGGGCGATCATCAGCGCGTCGGCCAGCCGAATGATCGCAGCACTGTGTTCGATGGCCTCGGGGCGTTCGAACTTGGCGACCAACTGGCACGTGGCGCCGGCCTCGTTGAGACGGCGCCGCACACGCTGGAGGTCGTCCGGGTGGCGGACGAACGAGATGCCGATGAAGTCGACGTTTTGGGCGATGCCCCACTCAAGGTCGTTCCAGTCCTTCTCCGTGATCGTGTCGACCGAGAGGTGGACTCCCGGCATGTTGAGTCCCTTGCCGCGCTCGATGCGTCCGCCACGAACGACGCGGGTGCGAAAGACGGTGTCATCGTGACTTTCGACGACGAGTTCGACGCGGCCATCGTTGATGACAATGCGGTCGCCAACGCCGACGTCTTCAAAGAGTCGTTCGTAAGACGTCGAGACGTCGTAGTCGTCGCCCAGCACCATGCCGTAGGCGTGGTCGTCGTTGGTGATGCGCACGTTGTCGCCAACTGCCGGCGAGAAGTCTTCCTGGGCGACGCGGCTGATGCGGATCTTGGGACCAGCGAGGTCTTGCAGGACGCCGACTTCGGTGTCGAGGCTGGCCGCAGCGGCGCGGATCGCATGGTGGACCCGGGTGTGGCCTTCGTGGTCGCCGAAGGCAAAATTGAGACGGAAGCAGTCGGCGCCGGCGATGATCAATTCTCGAATCGCGTCTTCGTCGCTGGTGGCTGGACCGACGGTGCAGAGGATCTTCGTGCCACGCTGGGCAAGGTGTTGGGTGACGGCCTTGGCGCCGAAACTGGCGGCCAGCGCTCCAGCGGAATAGTCAGATGCTTCGCGTGCTGCGGACGTCATCGATCGTGCCTCCCGGGCGGTACGAAGTCGGCGGTCGGCACGTCGGCGGGAGCGTTCGCCCGCGCGGGCCGTACCGTCAACATAAACGTAGCTTGCCGACCACGAATCGGTATTTATTCGCCCCAGCGGGATACGAGGGTTGTAGCGGTCATCGGGCCTCGTGCTGCGGCGAAACTCGCAGTGCGCTGGCGCCAAGGTCGTTCGCTGCGGCCACTGCCGAAGCGTGATCGACGTTACGGCGTCGCCGCGGTCGACGCCTGGTCGATGACGTCGCGGATCGACACGGTGGCGCCGTTGCGGCGTTTGCTCTCGTCGGCCGCCTCCATGAAGGCGAACAGCTCGATCGTCTCGTCGGCTGAAACCGGCGGTTGGCCGGTCTTAAAAAACGTGGCAATGGCTTCGACGAGCGGTTCGTAGCCGGCGTAGCCGCCGCTGCGTTCGATGGCCTTGGAACCGAACACCAGCGCGCCGTAGTCGGACTTGCCCTGGCGGATGCCGCGGAAGCTGCCGATGCGACCGTCGCTCCAGACGCCGGTGACCAGGTCGACACCGTCGGTGTGGACGCGCGACACGCTTTCACAGCCCGGGCCCATGATCGTGAACAGAATCTCGACACCGTGGACGCCGTACCAAAACAGGTCGGGGTGGTGGGATTCGGTGGGGCAGGGGCCGAAGGCGGCACAACCGATCACGTCGCCGACCGTGTCGCTGTCACGCATGCCGGCGATGCCGGGGCTGAAACGCAGCGACGAACTGCTGAAGCAGGGAACGTTGTGTTGTGCGGCCAGGCGGAAGATGGCGATCGCGTCGCTGAGCGAGCCGGCGACCGGCTTGTCGATGAACAACGGCTTGCCGGCGAGAATGACGGGGCGAGCCTGCTCGAGGTGCGGCCGACCGTCAACGCTTTCCAGCAACACGACGTCGACCTTGTCGAGCAACGCATCGATCGTGTCGACAATCTCCACGCCCATGTCCCGCAGTTGGCTGGTGAATCCTTCCAGCCGATCGGCGCTGGAGGGGATGTCGGGGCTGCCGCCGGGGAACGCCGCCACGACCTGGACGTCGGCCAGGTCGCCGCTGGCGTCGGGGTTGTTGAGCGTCTTGGTAAAGGCGGGCACGTGCGACGTGTCGAGCCCGATGATGCCGGCCCGAAGCGGCTGGTCGGCTCGCGCGGCCGCACCGCTGTGCAGCATCGCCACTCCACACAAGGAAATTAGGAACACGGCCAAGTCAAAGTGGTCTCGCACGGTGGTCGCTCCTGGATGCTTCGGCAATTCGGCGGGCTCGACCCGACGGCGGGCGTGCGCCGGTGCCGCGTCTTTGGGTAGGTTGGTGACGGCAGGCTCAGGCGACTATGATACCAACTCGCCACGGGCCGTGCGCGCGGCCCGGCCCAATCGACAGGCTTTCACGAGGCGAACAACCGTCATGAGGCGAACACCACCGGACGACGTCATCCAACCGGGCAGAGCCACCGCAGTCGCGGCGGCAGCTGTCTGTTTGGTGCTGTGTGGTACGAACGCCCGGGCCGACGACGCGCCGGCCGATGCGGCGTTCGAGGTGTCTGCGGAAGAGGCGACTGCGGGCAAGGAGGCGGCACGTTTGGAGGAAGCGACGCTGCGGCAACAGGTCGCCGTCCTGGATCGGGCGGTCGAACAGGACCCGGACAACGCCGAGTTGTACGACCGCCGTGGGGCGGCGCGATTCAAGCTCAACGACATCGCCGGGTCGCTGGCCGACTTTGATCGGGCGATTGAGATCGACCCGGCGCGGGCGGCGGGGCACTGGATGCGGGGAATCACGTTGTATTACGCGGGCCGCTATGCCGAAGGCGCTGCGCAATTCGACGCCTACCAGGCCGTGAGCACCAACGACGTGGAGAACTCGGTCTGGTGGTACATCTGCGCGGCCCGCGACATGGGGCACGACAAGGCCCGCGTGGGGCTATTGCCGGTCGGTTTCGATCGCCGGGTGCCTTTGATGGAGGTGTTCGCGCTGTTCCAGGGCAAGGGGACGCCGGCCGACGTGCTGGCGGCGATCGAGCGCGGCCAGCCCAGCGACGAGGAATCACGGTCGCGGCGTTTTTATGGTCACCTGTACTTGGCGCTCTATTACGACGCGCTTGGTGACGCTGCGCGGGCGCGGCATCACATCGATCGGGCGGCCGGTCCGGACTATCTGCCGGGCTACATGGGGGACGTGGCGCGGATCCACGCCCGTAGAATGGCTGAGGCCGACGGCGCAGCAGAGAAAATAACGAACTCCGCCAGCGAGCAAGATCGCTGACCCGCTGCGGGGGCTATGCGGTGCGGGCTATGCAGCGCGCTTGAGCGCGTCGCGCGAAGCGGCCGAGTCAGCGGATGCGGCTGCCTCATCAGGCCGTGGTCGGCCCAGCAGGAATTCGAGGCGATCGAACCAGCGGCTGGCCCAACGTTCTTGGAAGCTGACCTGTCCGGCTGACCAGCCGAGCAGCGCGCCGGCCAGACAGTCGCTGACGAAGTGCGAGTTGCCACTGATGCGCTGGCTTGCGACGGTCAGCACGAGCATGAAAAACAGCCAGCGGCCGTGGGGATAAAGGCGGCTGAGCACGACGGCGAGACCCGTTGCCGTGGCAACGTGGGCCGAGGGAAAACTTTGCAGCACGCTGTGGTCAGTGACGCCGGGGATGGTGTGGCCGAAGCTGGTCAAACTGTTGACGAGACCGGTGGCGTCGAAGGCATGCGGCCGCGGGCGCGTGACGCAGGTCTTGACCAGGTTGGCGGCCATTCCGCCGCCCCATGCGGCAAATGCCAGTCGGGGGACGATCCAGCGGCGGGCCGGATCGAGCGCCAACAATATGGCAACCACCAGGATCACTCCCAGGCCGTGGCCGAACACTTCGGCGACGTTGTGCATTTCGACAATGTTTGCCGGCAGCGGGTGGGCGTGGAAGTAATTGGCCACGGGAACGTCGGCCAAGAAGACCGCCGCGACGGTTCCTACGAGTAACATCGCGCTGCGGGTGTGGATCGTAGCCGCCGGCTTGGGCTCGAGCGACGTCGGATAAACTTGCGGCAACTTGCCGTTGTGTCGCGCGAACAAGGGTGGCGGCTTCAGCTTCATCGGTATGAGCGGTGGCGTCGGACGAGGGGAAGTGAGGGGCTCTTGCCGGCGGATTGCGCCAGCACCCGTTGCATGCGTCGGCCACGCATCGCGTGCAGCAGCATGGTCGGAACAGGCACGCCCCCCGGTGGTGTCGTTATGTAACAGACTCGCCGCGAATGCGACAAGGCGTGTTGCTTGTGGTCGGTCGTCGGCTGGCGGGCAGTCCATGAATGTTTTGTGAAGTGATTCGTGTTGGGTGAGTCCCCCATTTTCACCGGCCTGCTAGCACTACGGGCGGTTCACCGCTGGCGGATTGGACGGCGGCAGCGCGTGGTAGCGGGCACGAAGTGGTAGCGGCAAAGTGACGTTGCCCCACGTCGACCGATGGCCCTAGACTGCCGCCGCGCCGGCAGCGATGCCGGGTCGCATCTATCGGCCCCACTCGTCGTGACGGCACCTGATTGTTTTTTCCGTACATCGAGCGCTGCATGTCTGAAACGTTGCGTTACCAGTTGGTGGTTCTTGCCGTCGCCGGTACCGTCTTCCTCGTCAACCTGGGCGGGGCCCGGCTGTTCGATGAAGACGAGCCGAAGAACGCCGCCTGTGGCCAGGAGATGTTCGCCGCCGGCGAGTGGATCGTGCCGTCGTTCAACGGCGAGTTGCGGACCGACAAGCCGATCCTGCTCTACTGGTGCATGCTGGCGTCGTTCCATGTCTTGGGAGTGAACGAATGGTCGGCGCGGCTGCCGTCGGCACGACGCTGTTGGTGTATCAACTCGGCCGGCGGTTGTTTTCGCCCCGGGCGGGGTTCTGGGCGGCCCTGGTGCTGGCGACGAGCGTGATGTTCGACGTCGCCGGTCGGGCGGCCACGCCGGACTCGACGTTTGTCTTCTTCACCACGCTGACGCTCTTGATGTTTGTCGTGGCCACGTCCCGGGTGAGTGGCGACGCTTGGGGCGCCGTGGCGGGGATCGAGGATGCTGCGACGCGCGGCCAGCGGACGGCGGCGCTTGTCGCCTGGCCCTTTCGCTACTGGGTGGCGATCTACGCCGTGATGGGCTTGGCCGTGTTGGCCAAGGGTCCGGCCGGCATTGTCCTGCCGGGCGGCGTGATGGCGCTTTACCTGATCGTTGCCAGCGCGCCGCGAACACAGCAGGCACCCGGCAGCGCCGCAACGTGGAGTGAGCGCGTCCGCGTGATGCTCGGCCGGTTGCTCGAGGTGTTTTCGCCGCAGGCCGTGTGGGCCGCCTTCTGGCAATTGCGTCCCTTTACGGCGATGGCCGTCGTCGGCGCCGTGGCACTGCCGTGGTACACGGCCGTGGGAGTGGCGACGTCGGGCGAGTGGCTCGTGGGATTCTTTGGGCACCACAACGTCAATCGGTTCGCGCAGCCGCTCGAAGGTCACAGCGGTCCGATCTTTTACTACGTGATCGCGATCGTGATTGGCTTCTTTCCCTGGTCGATCTTTCTCACGTTGATGATCCTCGACGCGGTTCGCAGCGTGCGCAGCGACCGCGACCGCCTGGCCACGTTGCTGGTCTGCTGTTGGGCGGCGGGGTACATCGGGTTTTTCTCGCTGGCCCGTACGAAACTACCGAACTACGTGCTGCCGGCCTATCCGGCGCTGGCGCTGTTGGCCGGCGCGCTGATCCACAACTGGTTGGCCGCGCCGGAGGCGTTGAGCCGACGCTTGTTGCGTGCCGCGCTCGGCTCGGTGCCCTTCGTGGGGCTGGGCATGGTCGTGGCGCTGCCGATCGTCGCGCACCTGCTGCTGCCGGGCGAAGCGGTGCTGGCCGTCGTCGGTGTTGTGTTGATCGCCGGCGGTGCGACCGCCGTCTGGCTTGCCGAGGCGCACCGTCCGCTGCGAGCCGCCCAGTGTCTGGGTGCCACCGCGGTTGCCTTCGCCATTGTGCTGTTCGGCTTTGCCGCCGAGCGCGTCAGTCGGCACATGACGAGCCAACCGTTGGCCGCGGCGGCGACGGGACTGGACGAACGGGCGCGGCTTGCCACCTATGAGTTCTTCGAGCCGAGCCTGGTGTTTTACCGCGCCGATCGCATCGAGCGCTGTCACTCGAACGAAGAAGTCGACGCCCTGTTGGCCGCGCCACACGCCGCGTTCGTGGTCACGACAGATGATCGGCTCGGCGAGATCGAGGCGGTCGCCGACGGCCGGCTCGTCGAGGTGAGCCGGCAGCGACGATTCTTGCGGCGGGGCGAGGTCGTGTTGTTGGGGCCGCCCGCGATCGTGGCCCGCGCTGCCTCGACCAGGATGATGCAGTAGTACGGTTTCGTAGTGCCGTAATTGACCAGCAAACTTAACCGCGTAAGCACACGAGCACCCACAACATGGACGTATCCCTGATCGTGCCGGTCTACAACGAAGTCGACAACGTGCGGCGGCTGCACGCTGAGGTCTCGGCCGTTTTCGAGCAACTCGACAAGTCGTACGAGATCATCTACGTCGACGACGGTTCCAGCGACGGTTCGACGGCCGTGTTGGCCGAGTTGGCCCGGCAGGATCCGCGCGTGCGGGTGGTGGTATTTCGGCGCAACTTCGGCCAGACCGCCGCGATGAACGCCGGCATCCACCTGGCCAGCGGCGACGCGGTCGTGACGATCGACGCCGACCTGCAGAACGACCCGGCCGACATCCCCATGATGCTCGAAGCGCTCGGCGACGACTGTGACCTCGTGCACGGTTGGCGGCGCGACCGGCAAGACGCGCTGGTCTCGCGGCGCGTGCCCTCGGTGTTGGCAAATCGGTTGATCTCCTGGGTGACGGGCTTTCCGGTCCACGATCTCGGCTGCACACTCAAGGTGATGCGCCGCGAAATCGCCCAGGACATCGAACTGTACGGCGAAATGCACAGGTTCATTCCCGTGCTCGCGCATTGGCGCGGCGCCCGTTGCCGGGAAGTGGTCACGAACCATCGCGCCCGACAGTTCGGCACGTCGAAGTACGGCATCACGCGCACCTTGCGCGTCGTGCTCGACCTGATCACGGTCAAGTACATGATTCAGTACATGACCAGCCCGATGAAATTGTTCGGCATGATCGGGCTGACGTCCGGTGCGGCGGCGGCGGTGGCCGGCGCCGCGACGTTGGCGATGAAGCTGCGCTACGGTGTGGACATGACGGGCAACCCGTTGTTGCTGCTCACGGTGTTGGCCCTGATCATGGCGGGGCAATTCTTCGTACTGGGGATGTTGGGCGAACTGAACGTGCGGACCTACTACGAGAGTCAG
This sequence comes from Planctomycetales bacterium, assembly GCA_020426575.1. Taxonomy (GTDB): domain Bacteria; phylum Planctomycetota; class Planctomycetia; order Pirellulales; family JAEUIK01; genus JAGQPT01. The sequence goes on along the minus strand of JAGQPT010000240.1, from coordinate 3,883 downwards.
GGCAAACACCCGTACGCGATTCGCCGCTTGTTGAATTTCGACCCCTGGCACCCGGAGAATGCGGCGACGGCGAGCCGACCGACGGGACGCGGCCGGGCGGCGTAGACGGTTCGTGAGACGTCCAGGCTGGCGGCAAATCAAGTTGCCGTTCAATCGTCGTGCTGTTTGCCCTGCGCGCCGACGAGGGGGACAAATCGCACGTCGCAGAGCCAGCGGACGCGGGCGCGGCCGTCGACCTTGCGGATCACCTGCAGCCTTTGCCCATGCTCGGTGTCGACGGGGAGGCAGATGCGTCCCCCTTCGGCCAATTGCTCGAACAGCGCCGGCGGGCAGCGCGGCGCCGCGGCCGCCACGACTATCGCGTCGTAGGGCGCGGCAGCGGGCCAGCCGAGCGATCCGTCGCCGACGACAAACTCGATGTTCGTGTAGCTGAGCGCCTCGATCACCCGCCGTGCGGCTGCGGACAGCGGGGCGTGCCGCTCGATGGTGATCACATCGCGGGCGAGTCGGGAGAGCACGGCGGCCTGGTAGCCGCTGCCGGTGCCGACGTCGAGCACGTGCTCGTGGCCCTGGGGAGCGACGGCCTGAGTCATCAGCCCCACGATGTACGGTTGGCTGATCGTCTGGGCGCAGTCGATCGAGAGCGCGCGGTCGGAGTAGGCTTCGTGCCAAAGCGGTTCGGGGACAAAGGCCTCGCGCGGCACGGCCGCTATCGCGCGGAGCACATCGGGTGCATCGACGCCCCGGTCGAGCAGCTGGTGGCTGAGCATGTCGTGGCGAGCCGCCGCGAGTTCGCGGCGCTGCTGATCGGTGGGCTCGTTCATGGTGCACATTCCCGGCCAGTCGGCCGCATCACGCGCGGCCGCTTCAGCGGCTATTGTGCCACGGCCTGTTGCGAGATGCGCCAATCGGCCAGTCGGAGTTCAACGCGTCGGCGACCGCCGAATTCATTGACGATCGGTTCAAAGGCGATGTCCAGCGGCTGACGGTTCTCAGCGAGCTCGTCGACCCAATCGCCGTTGCCGAACGAGACGGCCCGCATCCGCACGCCGTCTTGCACGACCTCGAGCGAGAGGTGCCGGCCGCCACTGCCGATGCGCTTGGGTTCGCCGATGGTGACGCCCGAGGCACAGACGATCGGTCGGCGGTTGCCCTGACCGAACGGTGCCAACTGGTCGATCTGCTGGAGTGTCGCCATCGTCATCGTACCAAGGGGAGACTCGGCGTCGATGCGGATTTCGGCCGGCGGCAGTTCGTCCTGGCACTGCGACGCGACGTGTTCGCAGAAACTGATGCGGAAGGCGTCGACCTGGTCGGCGTCGATGCGACAGCCGGCCGCGGCGCGGTGTCCGCCCCAGGTGAGCAGATGATCGGCGCTGTCGACCAGCGCGGCGTGGACGTCGATGCCGGGGATGCCACGCACCGAACCGACGCCGGGTTTGACGCCGGCCTGGTCCAAGGCGATCACCACCGTCGGACGGTGATAGCGATCGGCGAGTCGGCCCGCCACGATGCCGATCACGCCGGCGTGCCAGCCGTGCCCGGCAACGACCAGCGCCGGATCGGCGTCGACGTCGAACTCTTCGGTGATCTGCCGCTGGGCCAGTCGGTAGATCGAGCGTTCGAGGCTCTGCCGGCTTTCATTGAGTTGGTCGATGTAATCGGCCAGTTCGCGGGCCCGCGAGTCGGAATCGGTCGTGAGCAGTTCGACGCCCAGGCGGGCCTGGCCGAGCCGCCCGGCGGCGTTCAAGCGCGGTGCCAGGGCAAAGCCGACGTCGTCCGTGTCGAGTTGCCGCTTCTTGTCGGCGCCGGCGACCCGCATCAGGTGTTTGAGTCCGACGAACGGCGGATCGATCATCCGTGCCAGGCCGTGACGCACTAGCACCCGATTTTCATCCAACAGCGGCACGACGTCGGCGATGGTCGCCAGGGCCACGAGTGCCGTGGCATCGAGGAGAAACTGTTGCATCGGCTGGCCGACGCGATCGCTGCCGGCCATTGCCTTGCAAACGCCCCAGGCGAGTTTGAACGCCACGCCGGCGCCGCAGAGCCCCGCGAACGGCGATTCGCGACCGGGCAGGGCGGGGTGCACCAGCACGTCAGCCGCGGGCAGGGTTTCGCCCGGCTGGTGGTGATCGCTGATGATGATTTCGACACCGGCCTCACGTGCGGCGGCCACTTCGTCGACGCTGGCGATGCCGCAGTCGACGGTGACGATCAGTTCGGCGCCGTCACGGGCGAGCTTCTCGATCGCCGCGCGGTTGAGGCCGTAGCCCTCGTCCAACCGCGAGGGGATGTAATGGGAAACGTTGCCGCCGAGTTTGGCGAGGCAGCGCTGCAGCAGGGCGGTCGAGGCCATGCCGTCGACGTCGTAGTCGCCGTAGATAACGATTTTGCGCCCGGCGCGGAGGGCGTCGGCGATGCGCTCGGAAGCCTCGGCCACGCCTGATACCGACTCGGCGTCGCGGAGGCTGCTGAGACGGCAATCGAGAAAGTCACGGGCCAGCGTAGTGTCGCTGATGCCGCGGCCCAGCAGCAATTGGGCGACCACGGGCGACACGTTCAGTTCGCGCTGCATCCGCGCGATGCGGTCCGCGTCGTGCGCGACAAAACGCCAGAGCTTGGCCATGTCATCCTGACAACGAGAGGAGGAGTTCGAACCGTGTGACACACCGCGCGGTCGCGCGCCGCTCCACGAGCCGCATTGGAGCAAAAACCTCGGCGAGCTTCAACCAAGTGCGGTGCGCGGCGGCGCGTTGGCCGCGCCTGAGTCACAATTGCCGCAAACGGCCATTCATAACAGCGGGGCGCCCAGTCGGGCGATGTTTTCGGCGGCGCGATGCGTCCAGGGGCGTTGGGCGAAACGGTCGGCGTCGACTCGTTCGGCGTGCTGAAGGTCGCGCTCGAAGTCGGTGGCCAGCAATTCGACGGCCGCGGCGCTATGCAGCACGCAGATATTCTCGAAGTTAAGCGCCAGGCTGCGGCTGTCGAGGTTGGCCGTGCCGACCCAGCCCCAGTCGTCGTCGACGATCATCATCTTCGAGTGCATCATGCCGCGGGTGTATTCGTGGATTTCGACGCCGGCGGCCATCAGGTCGCTCCAGAGGTACTTACTGGCGATGCGCGGCAGCCAGCGGTCGGGCTTATGTGGAAGCAGCAGCCGCACGTCGACGTCCGAGTTTCCGGCGATCATCAGTGCGTCGAGCACGCCGCTGTCGGGGACGATGTAGGGACTGGCAATCCAGACGCGGCGTTCGGCGGAGATGATCGCCGAAAGCACGAGCGCCCGTGCGCTGTTGGTGACTTCGTCGGGCCCGGAGTCGACGATCTGGATCGTCGTATCGCCGGCCTGGGCGAGTTCGGGGAAGTAGGCCGCGCCTTCGACCTGTTCGCCGCTGGCGAAGTCCCAGTCTTCGATGAAGACGCGTTGCATTTGGGCGACGCCGGGACCTTCGACCCGCAACTGGGCGTCGCGCCAATAGCCGTAGCGGGGATCGAGCCCGAGGTACTCACGCCCGACGTTCATGCCGCCGGTGAAGCCGACGCGGCCGTCGACGACGACGATCTTGCGGTGGTTGCGCAGGTTGACGCGGAAGCGGCGGCGCAGCGGATTGAAACCCATGAAGTCAGAGCAGCGGCCGCCGGCGTCGATCAGTTTCCGCCGCAGCATTCTCGAGAACGTGAACGAGCCAATGGCGTCGCAGAGCAGCCGCACTTCGACGCCTTGGCGGGCCTTTTCCGCCAATAAGTCGACGAGTTGCTCACCGACGTGGTCGGGCTGCACGATGTAGAACTCGAGGTGGATGTGATGTTCGGCCGACTCGATGGCGGCGGTGATTGCCGCGAAGGCGTTGGTCGTTTCGTGGTAGACGTCGACTCGGTT
>JAGQPT010000239.1 GCA_020426575.1 Planctomycetales bacterium | reverse complement strand
TACAACGGCACGACACAGAGAACCAGGCACATCGCGGCCGTTGTCTGCGCGATCGCGGCCCAGGACGGCGCCGCGCCAATTAGCGCGATCGCGCCTCGATGTGTGGCGGCAATGACTGCGGGGAACAGCGGTTGCTCCGTGTCGGCGGCGAGGGCCGCTGACAGCCCCAGACTTTCGAGCGCCTCGGCGCGGTCGACTAGGCGCACGCAATCGAGCGCCGGAACCGCGGCTCGGGTTACGCACCACGTCTGCACCACGACCGCCAGAACGATCAGCGCGCATACGTCGCGCCATACGCAGTGCGGAACAAATGGGTGGAAGCGGCGGTCAGACGCAGGCATCGGCAATGCAAACGCAGCAGCGGAATGAGGTGATTCGAACGCGCCGTGCCACGACGCGCCATACGGCGGTCGCGTCCTCGGGGCGTATGCCGAATGAGATGAGCGGCGAAAGCGTAGTTGCGATCGCAAGTTCGGTCAACGTGACTTTGCCGGTTAGGGAACTCCTCCCGTTTGGAAGCTCCCGCCGTGGAACTTACGCGAATCTGCCAGCACTGCTGGAGCGACTTGGTCGTGTTGGCCGACGAATAGGTAAGGCCGCCCGCACGGGGGCGGCTTGCGGCGCGCGCCCGTGGCGGTGCGCGATGGGTCGATGCCACGCGCCCGGCGGCAGGGAAGTCGTCGGTGCTATCACGCAGCACGTCCGATCGCCGCGTTGCCGGCCACGAGTCGTGTTGGGGCACATCGCCTCGGCCGATATGATGTTGCGGGGTTCGCCCCCGCAGTTCACATTCATCTTGTCGCGCATGTCCAGGGAAGGACCCGCGTTCATGGAAGACGCCCCGCGTACAATCGATTTCGTCCCACGACGGCTGTGGGCCATCTGCGGATGGTTTGTGCTGGGGGTGTTGGTGATCGCCGGGCTGTTGGCGCTCTATCACGAAATGCCCCGCTGGTCGACAGGAACGACCGACGGCGCCATCGCGGCGCTCGACCTCGACTCGGAGGGTAGCGTGGCGACGTGGTTCTCTTCGATGACACTGGCCGCCGCCGCGCTGATGGCGCTGATCGTCTACGGTGTGCGGAGACGCTCTCCCCGTGACTACCAGGGTCGCTATCGCGTCTGGTGGTGGGCCGCGGCCTGTTGGATGATGATGAGCCTCGACGAAGGATCGAGCCTGCACGAGGGGTTCAAGGAACTGATGAGCCAGGTCGCCGGCACGCGGATCTACGGCGACGGCTCCGTCTGGTGGATGATCGCCTACGTGGCCGTGCTGGGGACGGTGGGCATCCGCTTGTTGCTGGACATGCGGTCGAGCCGGCTCTCGGTTTTTTGTTTGCTGATGACGGCCGTGTCTTACGTGGTCGCGGTGGTAGCCCAACTCGAACGCATTCCGCAACTGGGCATCACCGAATCGATCATGCTGGAAGAGGGGGCCGAGATGCTCGGCAACCTGTTGTTGTTGACGACGATGACCGTGCACGCCCGCTACGTCATTCTCGAGGCGACTGGCGAGATCAAGCCGGCGAAGCGCAAACGTCGCGCGAAGGCGAAACAGCGCGCGGCAACGGCAACGGCCGAGGCCGCCGCCGAGGAGAAGGCCGAAGCTGTCGATGAGCCGACGACCTCCCGGCGCAAACAGAAATCGGCGAGCACGTCGCGACGGTCGGTCGCGGCGAGCAACGCCGCGGATGACGACAACGACGAGTCGACCAGCGAACAGCGCGTCGACGCGGCCCACGATTCGGCGTCCCAGCGTCGTCTCAGTAAAGCGGAGCGTAAGGCTCTGCGTCGCCACCGCCGCACCGCGGGAAGCGAGACGTAACCGGCAGGGGTGATCCGTCCCGGGGGGCCCACCCGTGGGCCCGAACGCCGGGCTCCTTCGCGCCGAGCGGCGTTTTCCGTATCTTGACCCGCGTATCCAAGCCGTGCCCACGGCCCATGCGGGACGTTCCGTGTGGCTGTGCGACGGCTCGCCCTCGCGTGCCCTGTTGAAATGACCGAGATGACGGTTCGTACCCGCTTTGCTCCCAGCCCGACCGGGTATCTGCACATCGGCGGCGTCCGCACCGCGCTCTTTTGCTGGCTGTTTGCCCGCAAGCACGGCGGCCAGTTCGTGCTCCGCATCGACGACACCGACCAGCAACGCAACGTCGACGAGGCGCTGCGGCCGATCCTGGACGGCCTGCGCTGGTTGGGCATCGACTGGGACGAAGGCCCCGACGTCGATGGGCCCCATGCGCCGTACTTCCAGTCACAGCGTGGTGAGCGCTACGCGGCGGCGGCCGAGTCGCTGCTGGCGAGCGGTCACGCATACCGCGACTATGCCACCACCGAGGAAATTCAGGCCGAGCGCGAGGCTGCGCAAAACGCCAAGCAACAGTTCCGCTACAGCCGCCGCTGGATGGCCAACTCGCCCGAGGACGACGAGCGGTTCCGCGCCGAGGGCCGCGAGGCGGTCGTACGGCTGAAGATGCCGACCGACGGCAAGCTGGTCATCGACGACCTAGTGCGCGGCCGCGTCGAGTTTGATTGGTCCAGCGAACAGGATCACGTCATCCAACGGGCCGACGGTTCGCCGCTCTACCATCTGGCCAGCGTCGTCGACGACCACGACATGGGCATCACGCACGTCGTCCGGGCCGAGGAGCACCTCTCGAACACGCCGCGGCAGGTATTCATTGCCGAGGCGTTGGGCTTTCCGCGACCGCAGTACGCGCACCTGCCGTACGTCGCCGAGCCCGGCAGCAAGAACAAGCTCAGCAAGCGCAAACTCGATAAGTACCTCAAGAACGCCGACTTCGCCAAGCTGATGGCCCACGGCGAAGCAATCGCCCGGCGGTTGGGCCGCGCCATCGAGGCCGACACGTTCAACCCCGTGATCGTCGACTTCTATCGCGACGTGGGCTACCTGCCTGAGGCGATCGTCAACTATCTGCTGCTGCTCGGTTGGTCGCTGGACGACAAGACCGAGTTTTTCGATCGCGCGGCGATGGTCGAGAACTTCTCGCTCGCGCGCGTCAACAAAGCACCGGCCAGCTTCGATCCGCAGAAACTCGTCGCGTTTCAGCAGCACTACATGCACCAGTTGGCGGCCGAGTCGATCACGCCTTTGGTCGAGCCATACGCTGCTGAGGCAGGCATGACGGCTGCGCCGCCCAATGCGGACGAGCAGAAAAAATTGGCCCGCATCGTCACCGCGGCCGGAGATCGCATCACCGTGGCTGGCGACGTGTTGGATTACGGCTACTTTTTCACGGCCGACGATGCCCTCGAATACGACGAAAAGGCGTTCGAGAAACGCCTGCGGAAACCCGACGACGCGGCCGACTTGCTGCGGGGGTTTGCCGACGAACTGGCCGCCGCGCCGTCGTTCGATGCCGCGTCGCTCGATGCGCTGCTGCACGCCTACGTCGAACGCCGCGGGATCAACATCGGGCAGATCATCCATGCACTCAGGGTGGCCACCACCGGCCAGGCGGTGGGTTTCGGCATGTTCGACACACTGGCGATCCTCGGTCGCGAGAGTACCCGTGCCCGTATCGAGCGGGCTCTCTCGCTGATCTGACAGGGGCACCCCACTCACGGACGAAGTCACGACCATGGCTAGCGCGAAACCCAACAAACCCGACACCGAAAAGGACGCGTCCAAGATGACGGACGGCGCTGGTGAGCCCGCGGCCGAAGCGGGCGGCAAACTCAACTTCATCGAAAAGCTCGTCGCTGAAGACAACAAGACGGGCCGCTTCGACCGCCGCGTGCACACCCGATTCCCTCCCGAGCCCAACGGATTTCTGCACATCGGCCACGCCAAGAGCATCTGCCTCAACTTCGGCCTGGCCGCGGCCCACGGCGGTCTCTGCAATCTCCGCTTCGACGACACGAATCCGACGAAGGAAGAAGAGGCCTACGTCGAGTCGATCAAACGCGACGTCCGCTGGCTCGGTTTCGATTGGGACGACCGGCTCTACTTCGCTTCGGACTATTTCGACCAGCTCTACGAGTGGGCCGAACAGTTGATCACCGCCGGCAAGGCCTACGTCTGTGACCTCACTCCCGAACAGACGCGCGAGCACCGCGGCACCCTCACCGAGCCGGGCCGCAACAGCCCGTTTCGCGATCGCGCGGTTGCCGAGAACCTCGATCTGTTTCGCCGCATGAAGGCGGGCGAGTTTCCCGACGGTGCCCGCACCCTTCGGGCCAAGATCGACATGGCGTCGCCGAACCTCAACATGCGCGACCCGGTGATGTATCGTATCATGCACGCTTCGCACCACCGCACCGGCGACAAGTGGTGCATCTATCCGATGTACGACTTCACCCACGGCCAGAGCGACTCGCTCGAGCGCATCACCCACTCGATCTGTACGCTCGAGTTCGAAAACCATCGGCCGCTGTACGACTGGTACATCGAGGAACTCGGCATCTATCACCCGCAGCAGATCGAATTCGCCCGACTCAGCCTCACCTATGCAGTGATGAGCAAGCGCAAGCTGCTGCGGCTGGTCGAGGAAAAGCACGTCAGCGGCTGGGACGATCCGCGGATGTTGACGATCTCGGGCCTGCGGCGACGCGGCTACACCCCCGAGGCGATTCGGCTCTTCTGCGATCGCATCGGTGTGGCCAAGTTCAACAGCACGGTCGACATGGGCGTGCTGGAGCTTTCGATCCGCGACGATCTGAACGCCCGGGCCGAACGGCGGATGGCCGTGCTCGATCCGCTCAAGGTGGTCATCGAGAATTATCCCGAGGGCCAGAGCGAGCAGCTCGAAGCGGTGAACAATCCCGGCGACGAGGGCGCGGGGGTGCGCAGCGTGCCGTTTTCGCGCGAGTTGTACATCGAGCGCGAAGACTTTATGGAGGACCCGCCCAAAAAGTTCTTCCGCCTGGCGCCGGGCCGGGAGGTGCGGCTGCGGTACGCCTACATGGTCACGTGCACCGACGTCGTCAAGAATGCCGCCGGCGAGGTCGTCGAGCTGCGCTGCACGTACGATCCCGAGACGCGCGGCGGCTCGGCCCCCGACGGACGCAAGGTGAAGGCGACGTTGCACTGGGTCTCGGCCCCCGATGCCGTCGCGGCCGAGGTGCGGCTGTACGACCACCTCTTCGCGGTGCCGAATCCTGACGATGTGCCCGACGGCGGCGACTTCCTGGCGAACCTCAACCCACACAGCCTGGAACGCGTCACCGGCCAGTTGGAGCCGAGCCTGGCGGCGGCCACGCCGGGTGAGTTCTTCCAGTTCGAACGCCTGGGCTATTTCACGCCCGACAGCGTCGACTCAAAACCGGGCCGCCCGGTGTTCAACCGCACCACGACCCTGCGCGACACCTGGGCCAAGGTGCAAAAGCAGGGGGACGCGTGAGCGGTGTCCCTGACGTCGCACTGTTCACGCTGACCACCAGAGGTGGATGGCGACGACGATCAAAAAGGCGGCGAAGGCCCGCTGGAGTTCTTGGGCCGAGAGTTTGAGCGCCAGGTGAGCACCGAGCCAGGCGCCGACGAACAGGCCGAGCGCGATGAGCAGGGCGGCCGTCATGTCGACGTTGCCCTGGCGGTAGTATTGCCACGCCCCCAGCGCGCCGACCGGCAGCAGCAGCGAGGCGAGCGACGTGCCAACGGCCCGTTCGATGTTCATGTGGCCGACCAGCAACAGCGCCGGCACGATCATCACACCGCCGCCGATGCCGAACAAGCCGGAGAGCAGCCCCGCCGCAACTCCGATCGCGAGAAACTCCATGACGCGTCTCCTGAAAGTTCTGTGCTGCTGAAAAGCCTGTGCGGCCTGCCGACTGTGCCGGCAAGATCGGACGACACGGTTATAGCCGAAGTGAAACGATCACGCGGCGCCGCGGGCTGGTGTCGTTGCGAGGCCGTCTGATTGGCGCGTCACTTGGCTTGCGGCATCGGTGCGTCAACCTGCCGCCGCCAGGCGACGAGTTTGTCGTGCAGGCGAGCGACCAGCGCCGGTTCGCTCGGCGCCAGGTCGTGTTGCTGACCGAGGTCGGCCGCGAGGTCGTACAATTCGAGGCGACCGTCCTCGAAGAACTCGATCAGTTTGTAATTGCCGACCCGGATGGCACCGGCCGGCGTGGTCCGCCATGTCCCCTTGGATTCGTTGGCCTGCAGATAGCCGGGAAAGTGCCAGTAAAGCGCGTCACGGC
>JAGQPT010000238.1 GCA_020426575.1 Planctomycetales bacterium | reverse complement strand
GTCGAGCCGCACAGTCCCGGATGTCGGTGACACGAGCGTGCCGATAATGTGCAACAAGGTGCTCTTGCCCGACCCGCTGGGGCCGACGACGGCCAAGCTCTCGCCGATCGAAAGTTCCATAGATGCGCTGCGGAGCACAACCAACGGATCACCGCGGGTCTCGTACTCTTTGCTCACGGAATCGACCATCAGATCTGCCATGGCCTGCTCCTAAGACGCGGCGGCTGCGTCGGTTTCGGCGTATGGGGCGAACAATGCACGGACCTCGGGCGGAATCTCGATCGAACGGGGACGCTCGTCCGCAACAAAACGACAACACACGCAGGTCATCGTGCCCCGGGCGACCTCGCGGCCGTCGTGACGAAAGTGATGCTCGTAGGCGATGCTCTTGGAGCCCAGCCGACTGATCCGCAACTCGATGTCGAGCACGTCCTCGAACGTCACGGTATCGATGAAGTCGCAGGAGGTTGAGACGCGAGGAAAGCTGATCTTGCCGTTCTCAGTCGGTAAGAACACGCTCGTGCCCAGGCTGCGCATCATCGCGTGTTCGGCCTCTTCCATGTACTTGAAGAACGAGACAAAGTGCACGATGCCGGCGATGTCCGTCTCGTGGAACTCGACGCGGCGCTGGTGGTGGAAGACTTGGGGCATCAACTGTCCGTTGGAATGGGGAATGGTACGGGGGCCAGCAGTGTCACGGGCCATGCGTCTCACTCGGCCGCGGCGACCGAGTCCAACTCCGGCCGAGGCGAGTCAGTGCCGAGCAGGCGATGATACAGTTCGAGGGTTTGCCGCGCCATCAGTTCGGCGGTGAAGCGCTGCCGCACGGCGTCGTAGCCGCTGCGGCCGCATTGCTGGCGCAGCGCGTCGTCGGTGATAAACCGTCGCAACTCGTCGGCCAGGGAGCGCGGGTCGTCGGGCTCGGTGAGCAGTCCGCCGCCGGTTGCCTCGACCATCTCGGGAAACGCTCCGTGACGCGGCAACACGACCGGCACGCCGTTGGCCAGCGCTTCGAGCACCGGCAGTCCTTTGCTTTCGCGGTAGACAGTTGGCACGCTCATCACGTCGAGTGACTGCAGGAAAGCGATCTTGCCGACGCGGTCCAGTTCGCCGACGTACTCAAAACGGTCGGCCAGACCGTGCCGTTCGACCGTCTGCAGGAGTTGTTCCAGGTAGGGGCGATCGGCGGCGCCGAGGTAGCCGGCTGCCACGAGGCGCAACGGCGGCAACGACCCGTCAGCCACAAGCAGGCGAAACGCCTCGACCAGATGGTGCAGGCCTTTGTCGGGGCAGATGCGCGCCAGATAGCCGATCGTGCGCTCGGGCTTCTCGGTTACCAGGTCACTTGGCGGAGTCGCACGATGTCCGTCGAGCCGCAGGCCGTGCGGGATCACCTCGATCCGTTCGCGGGGCACCTGCAGATAGTCGGCCGAAAAGTCGGCGTAGTAATTGTTCAGGGCGACGAAGTGATCGACGTCGGCGGCGTGGTCGACGAGTTCCTCGCGGGCGCGGGAGTAGTACGGCTCGGGAATGCCTTCGAGAAAAATGTCTTCACCGCTGAGTGTGCAGACGACCGGCACACCCAGCCGTCGCTTGATCGCGCGGGCCATGCCGCTGAGCATCGAGTTGGAAAGGTGGACGACGTCAGGGCGGGCGTCGCGCGCCAACCAGTCGACGAGCTTCTTGAGTTCCTTGCGCTGGCGGCCCTGTTCGCCCTGCAACATCGACACCGCCAGCCCGCCGAGGTCCTCGGGACGCGTGCTCACGCTATGTCCGGCAAGCCAACTGATCAAGGCGGGCGAGTCGAGCAGGCGATCAAAAAAGGCGGGGGTGTGGCGAAACAGAGCTAGTTTCTGCTGCAGATAGACATTCACGCCACCGAAAAAGACGCGGTGCTCGCTGACGCTTTCTTCATCGGTGCGCAGCGGCGTGTAAGTCGGCACCAACATGACGTCGATGCCTTGTTCGAGCAGCGTGGCCGCCAGCGTGTTGTCGTGCAGACAACTGCCGCAGTACATCCCCGCTGCGCCAGCCGCCATGTAAACCAGTTTCATCGTCGCTCGTTCGTTCAATACCCGCTCACCCACTTCGGGCATACGGCGAAGCCGGCTAGTCACTCGCTCCAGGACGGGCCGTCCAGAACGGTCATTCCGCCTCTGGAGTGACGATCTCCAAGAGCTTGATCGCCGGCTGGTGGTCACAGTATATCACGGCGGTGCGGCCGTAGGTCGTGCTCGGCTCGGCCAACTGCATCATCTCGGCCAATTCCTCGCTGGGCTGGACCCGATAGAGCGAAGCCAGGTCAATGCGTCGCATCACGTCGTGGTTGATCAGGACGCGTCCCAGCGGCGTGTGCCGCGCCTGGATGTCGCGCCGCACCTCGTCGGCGATGAATGCCCAGTCGATCCGCACGATGCCGAACTGGACGACCCGATCGTCGCTGGTGCGGGTGAGCACGATCATGCGGGCGTAGTCGGCCTCGCCTTCGCGGGTCTCGAGCACGCGGACGTTTACCGGGCAGCCGTGATGCGCCTCGACCGTCACGGTCATATGGTGGTCGTGCGCCAGCAGGCGGCGATACACGTCAGGCATCGCCGCCGAGTCGACTTCGCTGAACTCGCCCAGGCTCTCCTCGCCCGGATAGAACAACTCGGCCAAGCTCGCGACGTCCGGTTTTACGGGTGATGTTCCGCTCAAACAACGCCTCCTGGGCGCGGGGCCGTGATGCTGAATACTCGGGTGTGTCGATTCTGAGGTTGCTGGGGGGCGGGATGATCGTTCAGGCGGGCTGCCAGGGCGCGGTGCGCCGGCTAAGTGTAGCGCACGTCGCGGTGTTGAGGTTCGAAAAACGCCGCGATCAAGGCGTCGATCCGCAACAGGCCGTCGCGGCTTACCGTCACGCGGTCACCTTCGATCGACATGAATTGGTCATCGACGTAGCCCTGCCAGACTTCGCGCCACTCGTCCAGCACGTCGACGGCGAACTTGTCGCGGAAGTAAGCGACATCGAGCGCGCCGGTCTTGATCTGCAGGATCATTTCGCGGATGAGCAACTGATGCGGCGTGGGCGCCAGCGCCCGGGCGAGCGGCAACTCGCCACGTTCGAGCGGCTCGAGGTAGGACGACCACTCGGCCTCGTTCTGGTAGTGCACGCCGCTCGCGTGACCGAAGCTGGCGACGCCGGTGGCGAGCAGGTCGCTGCCGCGCCAGAGGTTGTCGCGATAGCTGAAGTTCACCTTCTCGGGGTCGCGGACGACGGTGTACGCGCTGGAGATCGAGTAGCCAGCCCGAGCGAACTCGTCGAAGGCATAGTCGACCCAGGCACGCTTGGTGGGCCAATCGGCGACGGCGACTTCGGCCTGATTGCCGAGGATGTCGCGCGAGTAAATCGTGTTGTACGGCAGTTCCATCTGGTAGATCGTCACGCTGTCCGGTCCCATCTCGATGGTGCGGGCCACACCGCGACGCCAGGTTTCCTCGGTCTCGCCGACCATCCCGGAGATCAGATCGATGTTCGTGTTGGGGAAGCCGACCTGTTGAATCCAGTCCCAGGCGCGATTGGTCTCGGGCGAGACGTGAGCGCGACCGTTGCCACGGAGCACTTCGTCGTCGTGACTCTCGACCCCGAGGCTGATCCGCGTCACGCCCAATTGCTTTAGGGTCTGCAGTTTCGATTCGGAGAGGGTGCCCGGCTCGCACTCGAAGGTGACCTCTTCGGCGTGGTCCCAGTTGATGTTGGCGCGGAGCCGGTCGACCAACGACGTCAGTTGCCGGCTGCTGAGGAACGACGGCGTGCCACCGCCGAAGTAGACGAAGCGGAACGGTCGGCCCCCCATCACCGGCTGCCGGCTGACGAGTTCAATCTCGCGGGAAAGACCGGCGACGTAATGCTCGACATCGCTGGCATTGCGGTCCGTGTAGACCCGGAAATAACAAAAGTTGCAGCGCTTGCGGCAAAAGGGGATATGCAAGTACAGCCCCAAGGGAACGTCGCGCGGCGGCGAGTCGAATGCCTGGCGGATAGCGGGGAGCGACTCGGCGTTCCACTGCGAGTAAGGCGGATAGTTGGAAACGAAATAACTTCCCACCTCGGTCTTTTCGGCGGCTGCCGTGCCGCTGGACTTATTCGCTTCGCTAGCCATGTTGAATCCGAGGGGTGGGGTCGCGTGTGGGCCGTGACGTCGAGATCGAGCGGCGGGAGGCGGTGACAAGGCCGGAACGAAGGCCTCGACCGCCCAGGCGGCACGTCGCACGGGGCGGCGGCACGTGTGGCGATTCTCGCGCGAGCAATGTCGTCGACTGGCAATTCTACTCGGTTGGGGCGCGCCGGTCACGGCGCGGCGGCCCCGTCGCCGGAAATCCCGAAGCAGTAGAGGACTCCGTCGCTCGAGCCAATCACCATGCGCCCGCCGGCCGCGGACGGCGAGGCGGAAAACTTCCCCCCGGCTTCGTAGTTCCACAATTCACCGCCACTGGACAGTTCGACGGCGTAGATGCGTCCGTCGGCTGAGCCGACATAGGCGCGGGGGCCCATCACCAGGGCCGAGGAATCGACGCGAGCCTTGGTGGCGAACTCCCAGACGGGCTCACCGGTGGCGGCGTCGAAGCAGTGCACCATCTTGTCACGGGCGCCGATGACGATCCGCCCGCTGCCCTCCCCCGCCCCGGCATCGATGGCCGGCGATGACTGGTACGGCAATTGACGCTGTGCGTTGCGGCGGTTCCAGACAACGTCGCCGGTTCGCCAGTTGATGCCCAAGACGGCCGCGCCCTGTGTGCCAACGTAGAGCATGTCGCCCCAGACGCTCGGCGTGGCACCGGTGGGATCGCCGATCGGGACGGTGTGCAGCGCCTTGCCGGTTTCAACGTCGACGACGTGCAACACGGCGTCGCAACCGGCAACGAAACAATAGTGCTCGGCAATCGTGATGCCGCACTGGATCATGTCGCCGATCGTGTATTCCCAAACCAACTCCCCATTGTCGCGGCGCAGGCAACTGAGCGTGGCGTCCTGCGAACCGACGATCACATAGTCGCCATAGAAGTTCGCCGACGAGTTGATCTCGGCACTGGTCTGGTATTTCCAGATCGGCTCACCGCTGGCGGCGTCGAGACAGACAAAGAGCCCATCGGTGTCGCCGATGTAGACACGAGAATCACGATACGCCGGTGTGGCCGTGAAACCGAGTTCGCTGAAGTATGTCCAACGGGTCTCGCTGCTGGCGGCGTCGAGCGCGTACAGATAGCCGTCGAGGTTGCCGACGTAAATCACTCCGTCGACGATAACGGCCGACGACTCGAACCCGCCTTTTTCAAACGTCCGGCTCCAGAGCAATTTGGGGTCGTCGGGCAACTGCGGTGGGGCATTGCCGGTCGACTCGGCCGTGCCACGGAACACGGGCCAGGCATCGGCCGGTGCGATGGCGACATCGTCGGCGTTCAAAGCAGGAGCCGCGACGGACGCCGTTGGCGCCGCCGGCTGCGGCAAAGTCGACGCGTCTGGTGCTGATTGGTCGTGTGCTGATGCGTCTGGTGACGCCGCTGCGTCACGCAATGCATCCGACTCGGGTGCGGCCGATGGCGGCGTGACTGAAGTCGTCGCCTTAGTGGCAGTCTCGCTCGCTGACGTTGCGGCTGGCGCGTCGTCAGTTGCCTCGCCCTGGTTCGCTGGGGCCGGCGCCGCCGGGGCGGAATTCGCGGCATCGTCAGGCGCGTGCGGCGGGTCGGCCGCCTGCTCACAACCGACGGCAGTGATTGCCAGGAAAAACGCAGCGAGGATCAGCCACGCGACCCTCTGGGGACGTTTCATGGTGACACCTTTCCCTCGAATCGACTCACGACTCTGAATTCCAGCGCGCCAGGCGCCGCGCGTCGCCGTCGTTCGGTTCCGCCGCGGTCACTTGCCCGCCGTGCGAATACTCTTGTGTTGAGCCACTTACCAAGCGGCGCGGTACAGCTCGAGCATGCCTGCTTCATCCACATCGCGGGGATTGAACTGGGCGGTCCACTGCGCGGCGGCCTCGGCGGCTAGCGTCGGCAGCGCACTCTCGTCGAGGCCGTAGCTCGACAAGCGCCCCGGCAAGCCGGCTTCGACGACCAGCGCCGCAATGCGGTCAGCCAGGGCGTCGACGCAATTCCCATTCGACTCGCCGGGCCGAAATGTGATCCGGCAGAGTTCTTCGTACAACTCGCGATGCGTGGCCGCGTTGAAGCGGATGACGTGGGGCAACATCATGGATACTGCCTCGCCGTGCACGATGCCGTAGCGTGCCGTGAGCGGATTGGCCAGCGAATGGGCGGCGCCCAACATCGAGTTCTCGATCGCCAGGCCGCCGAAACACGCCCCCAACTGCATCGCGCCGCGGGCTTCGATGTCGTTCGGTTCGGACAGCACACGAGGCAAGTTGGCTTCCAGCAGCCGCCAGGCCTCGCGGCTGAAAACTTGCGAAACGTTGTTGCGCCGCCGGGTCACGTGCGATTCGACCGCGTGGGAGATAGCATCCAGACCGGTGGCGGCCGCGACCTTGGGCGGTTGCGTGAGTGTCAATTCGGGATCGAGCAGCGCCAGACGGCAGGCCAACTTGGGGTCGCCACAGGCCATCTTCACGTGCGTATCGGGATCGGAGATCAAGGCGAAGGACTGGCTCTCGCTGCCGGTGCCGGCGGTCGTCGGCACGGCCACGAGCGGCAACATCGGCCGACGGGCCTTGCCAACGCCCCAGTAGTCGGGCACTTCGCCGCCGTTGGTGTAAATGAGGTTCGTGCCCTTGGCGCAGTCGAGGCTGCTGCCGCCGCCGAGGCCGATGATCACGTCGGGCTCGAGCGCCCGGGCGAATTCGACACCGGCGGCCACGTCGCGCGTGGTGGGGTTTTGCTGCACGGTACCGAAGAGTTCGACGTCGACGTTTGCCGCGCGGAGCGACTCGCTGGCGCGGTCGGTGTGGCCGGCGGCGATCACGCCGGGGTCACTCACCAACATGGCGCGGCGCACTCCCAACTCGGCAACAAGCGAGCCCAGCTCGGCGAGCCTACCCGGCCCGAACACGAACCGCGTTGCCAATCGGAAATCGAAGGGGATCATCGCCTGCTGCTCATTCCGCTGTCAATTGAACACGCTGCCCTGCATCACCACGACGTCACGACGAAGATAGGCTGTAGGGATTTAGGCTCTAGGCTATGAGGGGCGGCGTCGGCAGATCCACCCCCTCACATTCTCGGTGTCCTCTGTGTCTCGGCGGCTCACCCCCCTCACTTCCCCGCGCGGAGTTGCTCGAGTTTGTCTTCGGGAACTTGCAGCGCGCGGGCGCGATAGAGGAACTCGACGATGTTCCCTTCGTGCGGCTGCAGCCAGTCGAGTTTGATCGTGGGGATCGGCCCCAGGTTGAGGCGATCGATGTTCGTGGCGTCGACCAGCGCGTCCTGCCAGGCCTCGTCGGCGGTGATTGCCGAGCAGACGAGCGTCGGTCCGATCGCCTCGATCATCTTCTCCTGCGGGCAACGCACGACGCTGACGAAGGGGAACATGTATTCCTTCTGCGAGATCGCGACCTCGGGCGAGGCGGCGTGCACGACCGTGGGCCGCAAATACGCACAACGCTCCATCTCGACGAGCCGATCGCCGTAGCCGGCCGTCGAGTGGGTGGCACCGTCGGCTTCGAGATCAGCTTCGATCATCTGCCAAACGGCTTGTGCGACACCCGGCACGGTGAACGCCGCCAGCCCAGCCTCCGGGTCGTCCGGCTCTTTGACCTCGATGGGGCCGAGTCGTTCGGCGAGCGCCTGGGCGATCTCTTCGGTGTGGCGCGACGCCCACACACCCGAGCAGTTGATACAACCGCGGCCACTGTTGGCATACACGCTTTGGACCATCAGGTCGATGTACTGTTCCCAGTCGTCAACGCAATCGTCGCCGAGAAGAATCTTGCTGAAACCCGGGCCGTGGACCTGCACGCCGGGGTCCCCCTTGTAGCGTTCGACCGTGGGCAGACCGCCGAAGATCTTGCTGCGTTGGCAGTGCGACAACACGGCGGCGCCGACTTCGGGACCGCCGGGATAAATCGCGATCGCCTCGCGGGGGATGCCGGCCTCGGCAAACGCCGCCGCCATGCGGTATGGCGTCCAGGGCTCTTGAGGACCGGGCTTGAGTACGAGGCCGATCTGCATCGGGATCACCGGCAGCCAGAGTGTGTGCACGCCCGGCGAGTTGGACGGCAGGACCAGGCCAAGCGCCGGTGCCTGGGCTTGATAACTCACGACAACGCCGCGGTCCTCGAGACCGTAGCCGCGTGAGAGCACTTCGAGGTCGAGGCCGCGTGTCAGGGCGTCCAACATGCGGTCCATGTTCGAGAGCACGAAATAGTTCTTCTGCATGTTGGCCCGACACATGTGTTCGGGCAGACCGGTCGAGGCGGACTGGGCGCGGGCGAATTCGTCGGGAGTTTGCGATCCGTCACCCATCGGCAGGTTGCCGTTCAAATAGGCCTCGCCGGCCGTCTTGAGTCGCTCGATCAACTCCGTGCAGCCAATGTCGCGCAGGGCGGCGCGGGCTTTGTGCGCGTGGCGCATATCGCGTCCGACGATGCCGCCGACGGCCTGGCTCACCTTGGCGATCGGCTCGCCGCTGCGAAAGTGCAGCACCTCGTCGATCTCCAACGACTCGTAAGGCTTTCCCCAACGCAGCGCGGGCAGGTGCAACACTTGTGTCATCTCCGGTGTGATTCGTCTGGCTGAGTCTTACCTTGATTCGGATGTAACCACGGAGGGCACGAAGGACACGGAGTTAATAGAAGCCGTGGCGTTCGGTAAAGGTGGGTGAACGTGTCGGTGGTACGGCGCGCTCGCACACCTCGTGCGATGTGCCGGCCACACCACCCACCCTACATCTTCTCCGCGTCCTGCGTGCACTCCGTGGTAAATATCTTCTTGAGCACTAATAAACTCCGACGGTGGTGGCGGTGGCGAGTTCGTGGAAGGGGCGGACGCCGCTGACGCCGTCCCAGGGGTATTTGGCAAAGGGGGGCTCGCGCTCGCCTTCATCGCGCTCGAGGAAACCCGGCACGAAGAATTCGTTGGTGAGCGTCGTGAGCTTCACGCGGCCCGTCTCGCCGTAGCCGACCGTCACCCTGGGATCGTCGAAGGAAACGACTTCGGTGACGGCCCGGGGCTGGGGCGCGTAGTACGAAATCTTATAACCCTCATTGGCGGTGACTGGTTTCGAACAGGCCAGTCCCATCAGCGTGTTGCCATAGGTTGGCGTCATGTAGACGCCATCGAGCAACTCCTCGGTAGCAAAGCGCGTCCACTGGGGGGTGAATTCCGTACCGCCGGAAAAAATGCCCGTGATGCCCGATTCGGCGATGCTCGATCCCTTGGCCTCGAGGGCCTCGGCGAGTGATTCGAGCAGCTTGGGCGTCGTGAACATGCACTTGATGTCGTGTCCGGCGCCGAGGATCGTGATCGCCTGGTCGATGCAGTGCTCTTTGTACGCTTCGAGGTGCTCGGTCCAGCCCTTCTTGATCAGCTTGATCACCCACCGGGGATCCAGATCGATGCAAAAGCAGATGCCGCCGCGATACTGTGCCAGGTGCTCGACGGCCAACCGCAAACGCCGCGGCCCACTGGGCCCCAGCATCAACCAGTTGGCCCCCTTGGGGAAGAACTCGTCAGGCAACGTGTCGCTGAAGATTTCGTAATCCGTGCGGAAATCGTTGATCGCCACGCGGCTCTTGGGCACGCCGGTCGTTCCGCCCGTTTCAAACACGTAGATCGGCTTGTCGGCATATGCCTGCGGGACCCAGCGGCGCACGGGACCGCCCCGCAGCCAGTCGTCCTCGAACAAAGGGAACTTCTTCAAGTCGTCGAAGCATTTGACGTCCTTGAGCGGGTCGAAGCCGAGTTCGCTGCGCCGCTCGAGCCAGAACGGACAACCGGTCGCCTCGCTGAAGTGCCAGTGGATGATTTCGAGGGTATGGGCGTCGAGTCGCTCTCGGGCGGCGTCGGCGGCCGCTTGGACGTCGGCGGGGATATCGGGCGCACTCACGTTATCAAGCTCGCGGTGGACAGGGTGTTTCGGGGTAGCCAGCCTGTGGGTACCCGGCAACGAGGGGCAGGATGACCAAGCGGATTCCGCTCGTCACGGACCATCAAAAATACCCGAGAGCCCGACGGGCCACAACCAGCCGGCGGGCACGACTACGTCGACCGACGACGGCGGGGCCGTGCCCCCCAAGAGCAGATACCGCTTGCCAGAATGAACACCGACGCCGGCTCAGGTACGTTGGAGCTGACGTGACTGCCAAAGTTTCCCGCCCACAGCAGATAGTCTAAACCGTCGACCCAACCGTCGTCGTTGAAGTCGCCGTCGCTGACATCGCCGTCGGAGCCGGGATGCGCGCCAAAAGCGCCGGCCCACAAGAGATAGTCGAGCCCGTCGACCCAGCCGTCGCCGTTGCCGTCGCCGGGGAGTGAAGTAGCGCCGGTCACAAGCACATTGTCCAGAGCCCAATACTCGTCGCTGCTGTCGCCGAAGTTCGATCCGCCACTGTAACGCGCCCATTCCAGCGTGGCCGTCGCCGCTGCGGCCGTGAATGTCAGATTGGGGTTTCCGGCGCCATGGCTGAAATAGTAGATGCCGTAGTAGCCGCTATAGCCGGGCCCTTCCTTGCGGGAAAACTCGGCGCCAGTGAACGCCGCCACGTCAGCCCCATTCGGGTCGGCGTAGCTGGTGTCGGTGTAGCGTTGCGGCGAGTATGCGCCGTAATCGACACCTTGGTCGCCGTTGGAAAACATGGTGTCAACGAGGCGAGTCCCGTCCACTGCAAAGTACCAAGCGTCGGTGCCGTAACCGTTGGCCGCGCCGTCCCAGGACGCGCCAACGAGCAAGTCGAAAGCGACCGTGTACACGCTCCCCGGCGACAAGCCCGTTATGGTGAGGTCAACAATTTCCGCGCTGGCGAGGCTTTTAGAGACGTTATCTCCTAGGCGGCCCAGCCACATCGACTGATTCGGGGAACCCAGGCCGCCGCCGTCTATGGGCAAACTGGTCTGCGACAGCGCCATGAGCGCGCCGGCGTTGGTAAACCCCGCGATATCGCTCTCGAAATCGTTCGAATAAACGATACCGGCGGTAACCAGTAGGGGCTGTGTTGCCCACAGCGCCATCGCCACGAGTATGAGCCGTGCGGGCACAGCCATGGTCTGCATCGAACTCGAGAACCACAGTGACGCCGTGCCAAGCCGCGAGAAGTCGAGCGGTTTAGAGAAAGCGGCGCGTGAATGTATCAGGGACGTGACACGGCGGATCGCTGAATGATCAAATGACAACCCATCGTTCGAGTTCATGATGGCTCAAGCCTTTGCGTGATTGAAATTGTATCAGTGAGTGACGCTGGAAACGAGGACAGCGCATTGCATTCGCTGCGCCCATCAAGCACAACGTTGCGCGGCAACAAATGCCAGCAATCGCGCTTCGAGACAGACGTGCCGACATCTTTGACGAAACGCACGGGAATCATCTCAACTTGTCCTTTGAAATGCAGTGTCCATCCCAAGTCCGCCTTCCCGTTTTACGCGGGACGGGTGGCGGCTTTGCTGTTCTGGGAAGGACGTTTGGCAGTTCGTCCCCTTGTGCAACTTCGGCGCGGGCCGGGACACGGGACGCGATTGGCAGGGAAATCGACGACAGGACCAGAACCTTTACAATTGTCCAAGCAACCGGTCGCCGTATTCGCGCCGCCGAACACCGGAACGGGTCACAGCGCATTTCGATCCAACCGACAGTATTCGACTCATGATCGGCAAACCAATTGGCAGCATCGATGGGGCATGGATTGAATCCGCCAGATACGTTCAAGGGCAATCAACAACCATTCAGATCAGCGTCGACGCACTGAGGCGGCTGTTAGGCATCCCAGCAACAGCGCGAGACTACTCGGTTCGGGCACATCGGTAGTCGCGTGCGTGCCGTAGTGCCCTGCCCACTGCAAGTAGTCCAGTCCATCCACGGAACCGTCGTCGTTGTAGTCGCCGTCCGAAATGTCGCCGTCGGGGCCAGGATGTGTGCCAAAAGCGCCGGCCCACAAGAGATAGTCGAGCCCGTCGACCCAGCCGTCGCCGTTGCCGTCGCCGGGGATAGGTTGGGGGACAACGCCACTGAGCGAATAGTGCGTGCCCGAGGCTCCCGTAATGAGAGAATCGGCCGCGACGCCGCTGATCCCCGTGAGCACGACGGACGAGTAAAAATCGACGTCACTCGAGCCGACGCCAGGCCATGCATATGCGAGCATCGCCGTGGTGAAATCGAACGGCGTGCCGTACACAAACGGCAGGCCGAAGGTCGAGAAAACCGAACTGCCAAAGACGGAACTGGTGCCCACCTCGCTCGTCTTGGTCCAACCCGTGGTCGTGTCATAAGGGTAAAGGTCGGGCGCAAAACGGGGATCAGAGGTGGCGCGCATCAGGAGGTACGTCGGGTCGTTGTTTTGACGATAGTTGACCAAGACCCGCCCGCTGCTGCCGTTACCCGGCGCGCCAGCCGTGGAGGTCGTCGACCCATCGATGGTGAACTGAAAACTCACCAAGCCGGGTGTCCCATTGGCGATGGTTGGACTGGTAATGTTGAAACTGTCCTTGAAGACGGCCATGCCCTGTGTGGCGGCGACAATGGAACTGCTCTGATTCCCGGTGAATACGCCGTGCGCTTCGGCGCCCAGGACTCCAAATTCGGCGCGAACCTGCGTAGAGCCGACAAACGTATTGCCACTAAAGCCGGTGTTGATCGAACTTTGATCGGTCAAAAAACCACTCGTTGCACTTTGGGACTTGATTTCCCCAGGCACGCCAGCGGCCGCCAGGCCGATTGTCGGTACAGACACGCTATCGCTGAAGTAATCGCTAAATGGGGCGGGTACGCCGTACGTGCCCCAGTTGGAATACCCCCCGGCGGTTAGAACGGCTGTCTCGATCGATGCCGCCCCAACCTCAGCAGCCGAACCGATCACGACGCAAGCAAACAACGCCACGTGTATTGTTGACCGCTTCACGTAAGTTCTCCTTGTTCAAATTGTGCGAAAACGTACCGCGATCCATCATCAACTCGTGTACCAGGCGACACGACGCTAGGAGGCGCAGCACAACCCCATGAACAGAAGTCGAGACGTTCCGCACAGATCACCGCTTCAAACTCGACCGCGCGCGAGCCGAATGTGATGATCGTGGAGGAGATGCCTGGCTGAACGCATAGAAGAAGTGGTGCAACGAGCGCGCATGCCACCACACGGACACCGTGAGAAACGCGACCGAGTTTCATAGGGCGCTGGACCCGTTTCACCCGAGCCACGGCCGCGATCGCCGCGCGTGCCGCACAGTTGCGGTCACTCGCCGACGCGCCGGCGTATCCGTCGAATAGGCGAAGCTTGGAATCCGTCCGGGATGCCCTAAACTCGAACGACCGTTTTTGAGTTCGCCGGATAAGCTGAAAGATGATGCTACACGGGCGAAAGTCACCGAGCAAGGGGTCGCCATCGCACCCCGACGCTCCCGACAAGATTCCCCCGCTCAGGCTAGCGAGTTTGTCGGCGTGCCGTTAAGAGGAGGCTCCCCATCAGCACCAGCACGAAGGCACCCGGTTCCGGTACGTTCGTGCTGGCATGACTGCCAAAGTTTCCCGCCCACAGCAGATAGTCTAAACCGTCGACCCAACCGTCGTCGTTGAAGTCGCCGTCGCTGACATCGCCGTCGGAGCCGGGATGCGCGCCGAAGGCACCGGCCCACAAGAGATAGTCGAGCCCGTCGACCCAGCCGTCGCCGTTGCCGTCGCCGGGCAAGGAGTTTGGCTCGGCAAGCTCGAACAGAATGCCAGCGGCGCGCATCGAGATAAAAGTGTTTAGGTGAGTAGGCTGCTGCTCAACGGTGATTCCACCGCCCGTGTACTCGATATTGCCGAGAAACACCCAGACGTCTCCGCGACCATCTGATTCGCCGGGATCGACGTCATTTTGATTGATGTCGACAGTGAAGAAGTTTCCGGACGAGAAAACCGTGTAACGAGTTGGCCCCCCCGAAACGTTCGAAGTATGCGGCCACGTTGCATAAACGTTGTACGTTCCTGGTCCACCTCCGAGATTCCCCGTCGCCAGATTGCCCTCGCCCAAATCAGTGCGTGGGGGGATATCGAGGTTGTCGGCTTGCGTTGCGGGATTGTACGCGTAGCGGTACGTGTCAAAGAACAAAGTTCCATCGCCGCCGAAGATGCTGTCACCGCCAGTCATCCCAAACGCTGTGCTTGTGGTACTTTGGCTGGCGATCGTCGTGTCGTTCGTGAAAGAAAAGCCAACATGGTACGTGAGTACGCCGTCGTCGCTTCCGTCGGTATCGACTTCCAGTAAGTATGCTCCACGACTAGCGGACGATGACACCAGGAGGGAAAGAATCATCAGTCCACGTAAAGTCAGCTTCATGGCTCGTCGCTCCAATCAGTATCTTTGGTGCCGGATCACTGTTGCCCATACAACCAGATTCGATTTATGCGCTACCACAGCCCATCCAATGCCGCGGGCGTGACCGACTCCAAGTTAATCGTTGTCCTGGCGACCGTCTACGTTTTGTCACCTCTGCGGCTGTTCGGGTGGGGAGGTACGAGCGGTTCTCGCCAGCTGTCACCGTCGACGGCTGCAACACAACGCCGCGACCGTCAGAGGGCACAGTGTGAGCCCCGGCGCACTCGTCGGCTGTGCTTCTGCTCGTCGGCGTTGTGGTATTGGCCGGTGTCAGTCGCCGCCGATGACGAAGCCCTCAACCGCCGAGGCGATAGACGAGCCCGAGTGCGCCGATGACGAGCACGATCACCAGGGCGGCATCGGGTTCGATGAGCCAGTAGCGCTTCTCCGCGCGGTAGAGCAGCCCCATCGTGGCGACCGCCGTGACGATGATCACCGCAACGGCCGTGACGGCGTGGATCGGCGAAATCTCGGCCAGCAACGGCCCATCGCGGTAGAACGTGTCGACGCCGAACAGGATCGCCATATTGAAACAGTTGCTGCCGAAGATGTTACCCACGGCCAGGTCGAACGATCCCATCCGCAGGGCGGAATAGGTCGTCACCAATTCGGGCAACGACGTCGTCAGCGCCAGCAGCGTCGTGCCGATGAACGTGCCGCCGAGCCCCGATACCTCGGAGAGGTGCTCAGCGGTGCGGGCCAAAAGCGGTGCGGCAGCGAAGATCACGGCCGTCGTGGCGAGGTAGCCGAGCGTGGCGCGTTTGAGTGTGTACTGTTCGACGCCGGGTGCCTCGACGGCCGGCGCCATCAGGTCACTGATGCCGAAGCGGTGGTCGGCGTAGACCCAGCGCAGGCAGAAGAGATAGCAGGCGGCGACCACGAACGAACCGACGCCGATGCCCCACACACTGACGTCGACGCGCCAGAGGATGAACAGCAGCGCAATGCTCGTGATCAGGATGCTGGTGATCGCCCCGAGCGCATGGGCGGCCGTCTGCGGCGACAGCATCCTGCCGCGCGAGCGGAACATCATGTCCAAAATGCCGAGGATCAGCAGGTTGAACAAACAACTGCCCAGAAGATCGCCGGCCGCCAGGTCGATCGCGCCGATCAGTGCGGCGTTACAATCAGTGGCGAGTTCAGGCAGACTCGTCGCCAATGCCAACAACACGAGCCCGGCCAGCGACCGTCCCATGCCGGTCAGCTCGCCCAGC
>JAGQPT010000237.1 GCA_020426575.1 Planctomycetales bacterium | reverse complement strand
GCGACTCTGGGGTCTTGCGCAGGAGGATGCCGCAGAGCGCCGGGCTGAGCGAAAGGGCGTTGATCGTGCTGATCACGACGGCGGCTGAGATCGTCAGGGCGAACTGCCGATACATCTGGCCGGTGATGCCGCCCATGAAGGCCGTGGGGACAAAAACGGCCAACAGCACGAGGGTGGTCGCAATCACGGGACCGGTGATTTCGTCCATCGCCTTGATGGCGGCGTCTTGTGGCGCCAGTCCGGCGTCGAGATGTCTCGAAGTGTTCTCGACCACCACGATCGAGTCGTCGACGACGATGCCGATCGCCAGGATGATGCCAAAGAGCGTGAGCATGTTGATGGAAAAGCCCAGGGCCGCCAGGCAGGCAAACGTGCCGATCAAGGCGACCGGGATGGCGGCGCAGGGGATGATCGTGGCCCGCCAGTCCTGCAGGAAGATGTAAATAACCAATACGACCAGGAAAACGGCGACGTACAGCGTCGAATAAACTTCGCTGATCGAGGCCGTGACGAATTTGGTCGTGTCGAAGGGGATGGTGTACTTCATGCCTTCGGGGAATCTCGTCGCGAGTTCGTCCATTCTCGCGCGGATGCTGCTCGCCAAATCGAGCGCGTTGGCGCCGGGTAATTGGTAAATCGAAATCGTCGCGCAGACGTCTCCGTTGAATGACGAATAGCGGTTGTAGTTTTTACCACCCAGTTCGACCCGGGCCACGTCCTTGACGCGGGTGATGCGCCCTCCCTCGGCCGTCTTGACGATGAGGTTGCTGAATTCTGTTGGGCTGCGCAGCCGCCCCTGGGTGTTCACGACGAGCTGGAACGACGTGTCGGGCGGTGCCGGGGGTTCGCCAAGTCGGCCGGCAGCCACTTGCACGTTCTGCTCTCCAATCGCGCCGACCAAGTCTTCGGTCGTCAGATTGCGGGCATGCAATTTGCGCGGATCGAGCCAGATCCGCATGCTGTACTCGTCGGCACCAAAAATCGTGACCGCGCCGACGCCCCTGATACGACTGAGTTCGTCCTTGATGTTGATCGTGGCGTAATTGGATAGGTAGAGGTCGTCGTGCAGCGGATTGCTCGACGTGAGCGTGATGAACTGCACGATCTGCGTCGATTGTTTCTTGGTCGTCACACCCTGGCGGCGGACGTCTTCGGGCAACTTTGCCATGGCGATCGAGACGCGGTTTTGTACCAGTACCGTGGCCATGTCCATGTCAGTACCGATCTCAAACGTCACCTGCAGGGTGTACGAACCGTCGTCGGCGGCGTTCGACGACATGTAGATCATGTTTTCGACGCCGTTGACCTCCTGTTCGATCGGCGCGGCGACGGTTTCAGCGACTACCTGTGCGTTGGCACCGGGATAGAACGCCGACACTTGTACGACCGGCGGAGTCATTTCCGGGAACTTGCTCACCGGAAGCCCGCCCTGCGAAACGACCCCCGCGATGATGATCACGATCGAGATCACCGAGGCGAAAATGGGGCGGCGAATGAAAAAGCGTGAAAGCATCGTCGTCGTTCAAACGGCCGTGGGGAAAGTCAGTTGGTGGATCGGTTCAGGAGGCGGCCGATGCGCCGTCGTCGGGTGCTACATCCGGAGCGGCAGTCGCATTGTTTGCTTCTTCGGCCGACTCGTCGGGTGAGTCGCTGGTGTCGCTGGTGTCGCTGGCGTCGCTGGCGTCGCTGGCGTCGGGGGCTGCCGCGCTGCCGTCCTCTGTCATTGGGGTCGGGGCGCCGTTCGTGCCAATTGCGTCCGCGACGTTCCCGTCGGCATTGCTACCGTCCCGGGACTCCGGGCCGGCACTGTCGGGACTTTGATCCGGCGTTGTTTGGTCTGCATTGTTTTGTTCGAGGGGGGGGAGTGTCGTTTCGGTTGGCGTTACTTCTCGGCCTGGACGCGCTCGTTGGCCGCCGTCGATGATGACGCGGTCAGAAATCGTGAGGCCTTCGCTGATGACCTGCATGTCATCGGCTTTGATGCCGAGTCTGACGTCGCGGCGCTCGACGACGTTGTCTGGGTTGGCGACAAGGACGTATTTTCCCGCTTGATCGGCGAACACGGCCCAGTCCGGGACGAGCAGTGCGTCCTTGATGGTCTCGATGGGGGAGCGGATGCGCACGAACAAGCCGGGCACAAGTTTGCGATCGGCGTTGGGAAAGATGCCGCGCACGAGATAGTTGCCCGTGCTATTGTCGACGGCGAGGTCGGCGTAGTTGAACGACCCTTGGAAGGGAAATCCAGTGTCGTTGTCCCGCTGGAGCCAGAAGGTCTTTTGGGGGCGCTGCTCTTCGCGGCGCTCATTGGAGCGTTCTGAGTCGCGGAGGCTGAGCAGATCGCGTTCGCTGATGTTGAAATTCGCGTAGATGGGGTCGTAACTGATGATCGTGGTCAGGTGGGTTGCTTCGCCGTTGCCGACCAGGTTGCCTTTGTCCACCAGCGTCTTGCCGACGCGGCCTGAAATCGGCGCTTTGACCTCGGTGTAGTCGAGATTGAGTTGGGCCTGATCGAGTCGGGCTTTTGCTGCGTCGAGGGAGGCCAGTGCGCCGTCCTGGGCCGCCTTCGCCGCGACGACTTCGACGTCTGACGTGGCGTTGTCTTTTTGCAGCCGGAGTTGGCGGTCGTATTCGATCTTGGCCGTCTCCAGTACGACGTTGGCGGCGTCGACGCTCGCCTGAGCCGCGTCCCTGATCGCGATGTACTCGCTTTGTTGAATCACGTAGAGCACGTCCCCCGCTTCGACCTCGACACCCGGCTCGAATTTCACTTCCTCCAGAACGCCACTGACCCGGGCGCGCACTTCGACCTTGGCAACGGCCACAGTGGTGCCGGTCTCTTCGAGATAACGGGTCACGTCGGACTGTAACGGTTGGGCAATCGTGACCGGTACGGGAGGAGGCGGCGGGATTTCGGACTTTGGCGCACAGCCCGGTATCGGCACGGCGGCCAATATGAGGGCGACGAGCGCCGTCGCTCGAATGGACTTGCAATGGTGGTTGGGACTGGTCACGGCATTTCGATCCAATTGCAGACGGAGCGGAAAGCGCAAACTTCGCAGGAAACCCGGGTCAGGTCGCCGGGGGGCGACCTGACCGGTTGCGGGGACCTCTAAACATTAGTCATCGTTGCCGAAACTGCAATGCACCACTGACTTTTGGTGCGTGAGCGTTCGGGTGGTTGATCTGCTGGGCCTCGATTTGCGGCATTTTCCGACCGGTTTTCCAGCGTTTGTCCGCGCCGACGTCACCTCACCTGGGAAAGTTTGCCGGCTGTTGCGGTTGCTCTGCATGTTCGTCTGCTGCCGGATGTAGTGGACGTGGCGCTCGTTCGAATTCTCGGCATGATCCGGTTCGGGTGTTGCCGAACAATCAACGTGTAGGGGTTTTATCCTTCGTGCCAGCATTGCGCTTTTCAGCGGTTCTGGCGATGGTGCCGCCCCGATCGCAACTCGGATGATTCGACAGGCAGGGAGCCAGCGATATGTCTGAACCGACAGCCAGGACGGCCGTCACAGGGCCAATTCGGCCGCAGAACAACGGCGAATGGGGCGGCACGGACCGGCGAAAACGGTCGCTGGCCGAGCCATTGTCCGTGGCGTTGCTCAGCGTGTGCTGCCTGCTGGTGACCGGTTGCGGCGGTGTGAGAGGCATCAGCCTGACCGACTGGGCTCGCAACGGTTTCAAGGTGGGTCCCGAGTATCGGCGTCCGGCCGTCGAAGTGGCGCCGCAGTGGATCGACTTCAACAACCCCAAGGTAATCAGCGAGAACGCCGGTGTAGACGCTTCGGATTGGTGGCAATCGCTCGGCGACGCCCGACTCAACGAACTCGTGCAGGTCGCCTATCGGGACAACCTGCCATTGCGCGAAGCCGGATTGCGGGTGCTCGAAGCCCGTACTCAAAGGGCTATCGTCGTCGGCGAACTGTTCCCGCAGGCGCAGACGGCCTTCGGAACGTACCAGCGGCTCCAACTCAGCCGAGCCGGTAACGCGTTCGGTGCGACGCCGCTGGGGCCACGGGCCTTTGACCTCTGGAACACCGGGCTGAGTATGTCGTGGGAAGTCGACGTGTGGGGCCGGTTCCGCCGAGCGATTGAGTCAGCCGACGCGAACGTCGACGTGTCGATCGAAGACTACGACGACATTCTGGTCGCATTGATTGCCGAAACGGCATCGGCGTACGTGGATATCCGCGAGTTCGAGCAACGGCTCGCCTTCGCCGAGTCGAATATCAAGTCTCAGCAGGGAAGCTTGCAATTGGCCGAGGCGCGGTTCCGCAACGGTGCCGTGTCGGAACTCGACGTAACGCAGGCCCGCTCGAACCTGGGGCAAACGGAGGCGCTGTTGCCGTCGCTGCGTGAACAGCGCCGATTGGCCAACAACCGCCTCTGCACGCTGCTTGGGACGCCGCCACGCGATCTGGGTCCTGAACTGGGCCTGGCAGCGATTCCCACGGCGCCGCCCGAGGTGCTCGTGGGGATACCGGCCGAGCTGATCCGGCGCCGGCCTGACGTGCGTCGTGCCGAACGCGAGGTGGCGCGACAAAGCCCGCTGATCGGCGTCGCGGCGGCGGACCTATACCCCGCGTTTTCCATCAGTGGCACGCTCAACTGGCAAGCAACGAAGTTTTCGGACCTGTTTAGCGGAGCGTCCAACGCCGGTTCGGTTGGCCCAGCGTTTAATTGGAACATACTCAACTACGGCCGCATCATCAACAACACGCGGGTGCAAGACGTGCGGTTCCGTGAGCTCGCCGTTTCCTATCAGCAGACCGTGCTCGATGCTAACCGCGAGGTCGAAGACGCGATTGTCGGCTACCTCGAAGAACAGGAGCGAGTCAAGGCCTTGCAGTTCAGCGTCACTGCCACCCAACGATCGGTTGAACTGGCACTCACGCAGTATCGCGAAGGGGCGATCGACTTTAACCGCGTGTTCAACCTGCAGAGCACGCTGGTGGTGCAGCAAGACGACTTGGCACAGAGCCAAGCACGCGTTGCGCTCAGTTACATTGCGATCTATAAAGCCCTGGGTGGCGGCTGGCAAATCCGCCTGGCTCCTGCGGCGGAATTAGTGATGCCGCCCGCTCCGGCGTCAGCGCCGCCCGAGGCGATGCCAGGTCCGGGGCCGGTGCCACCGGCCGATGCACAACTGATGCCACTTCCGACGGATCCTGGTCTGACACGTCGCGGCGCGGGTGGTACGCCGGTCGAGGACGACGCGCCGTCGTTCGGCTCCGCGACGGCTGACCATCGGGTGCAGCAAGTGGCCTCGTTTCGTCCCTTGGAACGATTGCCGGAGGTGGCGGCCGTGCGGCCCGCCATCTATGAATCCCGTCAGACTCCCCCCGCCAACGAGTGACAAATACGATGAAACCGAGCATCAAACCAACGATTCGACACACGAGCGTATCGGTGGCCGTGGCGGTGGCGACCGTCGTGGCTGGACTTGTCAGTTGCCTGGTGGCCCGCGCCGGTGACATGTGCGGCTGCGGACAGGACGCCAACGGATTGGCGCGGACATGGTGCAACGGCTGCTGTCAGCCGGCGTGCACGTGCCCGGATGATTATTGCCACAAGCCGGCGCCGTGCCCCCCCTGCACGATGGGCCGGACTTGCCCGGACGACTACTGTTGCAAGCCGTATCCCTGTACGCCGTGCCCACCACGGTCGAGTTGCTGTGACGACTATTGTCGCAAACCCTGTCCAGCGTGTCCGCCGCGATCGGGCAGGGGCGATGGCCACACTTGTGGCGGGTGCGACGCGTGCCGGGAACCTGCCCGATCGGCAACGCAAGAGGCGGCGGCTGCTGAAATCCCGCCCCACGTTCACGTGCGACCGGTGCGCCCGCATTTGTTTGCGGCGAGCCCCGATTGGGAAGGCGACCGGCCCAGCCTGCTGCCGATTCCTCCCCTCAACTTCGACCCGCGTTCGGTGGTCATGCCAGCGCCAACCGAGGAAGCCGAAGCGACCGCGCGACGGCCGATCCACCTCCAGCGCATGCGCTAAATCCTCGCGCCGCTGGCGGACGTGGCCGACCAGCGGTGAGTTGCCGTCGAGGATCGGCGGATCGCCAAAGTGGGCTGTTCGTTGACACGTTTGTTCCCAAATCGGTTATCATAGCGACACCGTGCCGACACCCAGGTGTCCCGATAACCGATTGGGGGAAACTCCGCGTGTCAACTAGATGGAATCTCAGGTCAGACCGCCGTGCGTGGCTGCAGCGGATTGCCCGTGGCGTGGTCGGCGGGTGCGCCGGCTTCGGCTTGAACTGGGCCGGCCTGATGCGGGCCCGGGCCGTCGCGCTGGGTAGCGAAGTGCCCGGCAGCCTCGAGCCGATTCGCTCGTGCATCCTCGTTTTCCAGTACGGCGGGCCCAGTCATCTCGACACGTTCGACATGAAGTCCACGGCGTCGAGTGAAACCCGTAGCGAGTTTCGGGAGATTGCCACCTCGCTGCCGGGCGTGAACGTGTGTGAGCATTTGCCGCACATGGCGCGGGTGATGCACAAGGTCACGCAGATCCGTTCGATGAGCCACACGAATCGGCTGCATGACTCGGCGGCCACGGAGGTGCTCACGGGCTATCCTGCACCGAACGGCGACGTGGAGAATTTTGCGCCGTTTCCGCAGTTCTATCCGTCGTTTGGCAGCACGATGAGTTTTCTGCGCCACGCCAGCGCGTGCGACGTGCCGTTCGCCGCCCTGCCCTGGGCGTTCCACAACGTCGTCGATGTGCCCTGCCAGGGGGGCGGGTTTCTCGGAAATCGCTACGACCCGTTCCAGATCAGTGTCGACCCGGCGCAAGTGACCTACAACGCCACGATGCTTGAGCGACCGGACGACCTCTCGTTCGATCGCATTGCCGATCGCCTCGGATTGCTGAGCAACTTCGAGCGGGGGCCGAGCACGACATGCATGCAGGATAAAGTCGCCGAGTGGCGACGTCTGCACACACGGGCGGTCGACCTGCTCGCCGCGGAGGCATTCCGCGACGCGCTGAACGTGGATTTGGAAGACCGCGCGACCCGCGAGCGCTACGGTATGTATGATAGCCAACCGCGCGGGGGTGGCGTCGGCGCGGAGAACGCCTACGCCCAAAACATGCGTGGCCAAAATCTATTGCTGGCGCGTCGGTTGGTCGAGGTCGGCGTGCCCTTTGTCAACGTGTATGACTACAAACAACAAGGGCAAAACTGGGACGCACACAGCGACAATTTTGGTCAGCACAGGAATTACCTCCTGCCAGCGGCAGACCGGGGGATATCCGCGTTGATCGACGACCTCGACGAGCGCGGACTACTCGATTCGACCCTCGTTGTAGTAACGGGTGAATTCGGCCGCACGCCGAAAATCAACGGCAACGGCGGCCGCGACCACTGGCCCGATTGCTACACCGTGCTGCTGGCGGGCGGAGGTGCAAAGCGGGGTTTCGTCTACGGGGCGAGTGATCGACTCGGTGCGTATCCGCTGGAAAAGCCCGTGTCGCCGGCCGATCTGGCCGCGACGATCTATTGGCGGTTCGGCGTCGATCCACGCACGGAAGTGCGCGACACGCTCGATCGTCCCCACCGCATCGCCGAGGGCACGCCGGTTCGGGAATTGTTCGTCTGACCGAACCGGGCTGGGATGGAGTCGTCCCCTGGCAACGAGCCGACAAGTCACGATCTGCGCGACGACGACAACCTCACTCACGACACCCACGACTAGTCTTGGCAACATCAGGAGTTTCAACCAATGCGTGTGCAACAGTCGTTCTCGACGACCAAGAACTGGACTTATTTGTTTGCCGTTGTAGTTGCCTTCCTCTCGACGGTGTATGGACGAACGTCGCACGCCTGGGACGTGGATGTCTACATGGATCGTCTGGAAGACTATTTTTACGTCGACTTTTTTAGTGGCAGTTACACTTGGACAACCGTTCGGGAAGGTGTACGCGCCGATTCGGGCGACGGATCCATACCAAACAACTACATCTGGCAAGACTGGGATGGCAGTGCCTGGCCTTCGGACTCACTTTACGACGCGGATTCGTTTATTTCCGAGGTCTACGTCGAGCATTACGACGGAACCGAAGACGAGTACTTTGACTACGCGGAAGCGTACATCTACGGCGACGTAGATCCGGGACGAGCGATTGGGGCTGCGTGGGCATACGAGTTCGACCTCACCATCGATCCAGGCAACTTTGCCAACGTGTACCTCGGCAGCAGCGGGGCCTATGCCTACATCGAGTCGGAAGCAGGGGACGACGGGTTCGCGTTTGCGAACATCAAGCTCTATTCGCCAGACATTCCGCTGGACGAACCGGGAGGAGTCAACAACCCTTTCGCTCAGGACCCACAGTCTCTGGTAGCGCCTCCGTCCGGCGGCGTTGTCGATGCGCCGATCGAATTGTCTTACATGTTCACGAACTATACCGACTCCCCCATGACGTATCGGCTTCGGCTTGAGGGAACAGTCTCGGTCTTCGAAAACGGCTCAGCGCCACTCGCCGGTGACGGTAACGGTGACGGCTGGGTAGACGGCCTTGACTATCTATTGTGGGCCGGCAACTTCGGTACTCATCCGGGCTCCGACGGCGACGTGAGTGACGGCGACTACAACGACGATGGTTGGGTTGATGGACTCGACTACTTGCTCTGGGCCGGCAACTTCGGCGGGCACGCCAGCGAGACGGCTTCCGTGCCGGAGCCGGGGGCACTTGGACTCATCTTTGCGGGGGGACTGACATCAACGTTGCGTCGCAGGCGCCGAGAGGTGTGACGACGGTACCGATCAGAGGGCAACAACGTGCCGAGATGTCTCACAGCCGCAGCATGAATGGCTTGCAACCGCTCGCGAATCGTGCGATGTTCGGTGCGTGTTGCGAGATTTGACATTCCCCCTGAGCAACCCCGCTGCCATGCACGTTCACGCCGCTTCGGTTGACGGTCAGCAACAACACGACCATGAGCCGTTTCCGCTCGTCCTTGCGTGTGATCGACCCGATGC
>JAGQPT010000236.1 GCA_020426575.1 Planctomycetales bacterium | reverse complement strand
GAGGGCCAGCGTTCCACCTCGGCCGACACGCGCACGTGCCAGTTGATGCTGTTGTGCGGTGCGGCGAAAGAATGCACGGCCTGGTCCGGAATCGTCAGGCGCACGCGGCGGTCGAGCGGAGCGTTGGGTCCCACCTCGACGTTCGACACACGCAGCAACTCGCGGCAGAAAACCTCGCGCGTCTCGGTGCGCGAATCGGTCCCCTGGTGATAGGTCGCTTCTTCATCGCAGACCAATTCGACGCAATACGATCGCACGGTAAGACGCCCCGCCTGCGAGACCAACATTTCGTATACCATGCCGGGATACACCGGCAGGGCCGAGATTTCGACCGTTGTCGGCCCCACGGCCGAATGCACGACGAGCCGCTGCACCCAGCGGTAGAGCGCGGCAAGTCCCGCCAGCGCACACGCCGCGGCCACGCCGACGAACAACCAGTCGGGCGCCGTCGTCGAACCGCGACCACGCGATATCCACACCAGCGTCGCCGCCGCCAGGTTCGTCACGATGGTCAACACTGACAACGCCGCCATCGACCACGCCTCGGTCGACTCGACTGGCAGGCGGTACGCCAACGTCGTCCCGGGACTATCGATCAAGGGGTGCACGTCGGGGATCGTCGGATAGGCGTCTCTAGCCGACTCCTGCGTCAAAAGCCGCTCCGGCACGCGCACGTCCCGCAACACGGCGCGGCGTTCACTCGATTTGCCCGTTGGGATCAACGTATATGCCAGCCCGGCACCACCGACGGCGACGAACAACGTCGGCAGCGCCACCAGCCAAATCGACGACCACGTGTAGCCCCGTACCAACACAGCCACGTTGGGATCAGCCGGATCGTACCAGCACGTATAGCTCTGCCCTGCCGTGAATGCTGCGGTCGCTGCCAGGGCGCTCGCTTCGTCGCGCGAACCGGTGCGGGCAATGTCGTACGTCCACGCCGTGTGCGATTCGCCGTCGACCGTGTATTGGATCAAAACCTCGGGCCAATGCGTGGCGGCTTCCTCAACCGCGTCCGTGGCCACGCGCGACTTGAGCACGATGCATTCCGCCGCAACGAACGAATGGTTGGCGCGCCACTGCGGAATCAGCTGGGCGTGCATTCCCCAGCCGAAGATGCCAAACCCGCCGAGGATGAAGGCCACGAACAACGACGCCATCCCGACGCTCGACCAACTGATCGGCCGGGCCGCGCGGTGCGCGGCACTGAGCGTGATCGTCGATTGGGACGTGGTGGCAACCATGTACGTTCGGACCGCTGGCCCGCGTGAGGACGAAAACCGGCCGTTCGGCCGCAGGAATCAGTGGGAGGGAGTGATGACCGGCGCGGCGGCGACCAACGGCGGGTCGTCGATCGCGCGATGCAGCCCTATAATCGGATGTCCGCACATCCTCGGGTTTCCCGCCGAGGCGCGCTTCCCCGATAAAACTTAGCTCGACCCGGGTGTCAAAACCATCATCGGCGATATCAATGATCCGGATTCAATCGCGACGCGGCCGACGTTTCGAACGCTCTGTGGCGCTCGTTGTCTATCTTACTCTTCTCGGATGCGGCAGCGATAGCGGACTTGCTCAACCTGCCGCCGCCCAGCCCGCCGCGGCGGCTGCGTCCGCACAATCAGAGTCGACGCAACCGGCACATGCGCCAACGATTGCGCGGGGCGATCAATTGTCGTCGCCGTGGCCGCGCTGGCGCGGGCCCACGGGGCAGGGCACCATCGCGGCCGATCTCCTCCCGGCACAACTGCCCGAGGGTCCCCTCGCCATGCTCTGGACGCAGCCACTCGGCACGGGTTGGTCATCACCGGTTGTGGCCAACGGCGTCGCCGTGGTCACCGACCGTCAGCAGGGCGCCGAACGCGTGCTGGCGTTCTCGCTCGCCGACGGACATCCGCTTTGGCAACAAACCCGGGCGGTCGACTTCGATCCCCACCCGGTCGGTCGCCGGCACGGCAACGGCCCCAAGTCGACACCCGTGATCGACGAGGGCCACGTCTACAGCCTCGGCATCTCTGGATGGCTCAGTTGCCACGAACTGGCGACCGGCACTCCCGTCTGGCAAATCGACCTGCCCAGCCAGTACGGCCGTCATGAACCTCTGTCCGGCGGCGCGAGCTACGTCAACGGCACGACGAACGTGATCGTGCCGATCGGCGACAGCCAGGGTGCCCCGGTGCCGCTGTTCGGCTATACCGGTTCACCCGTCGTCATCGACAACAAAGTCATCACGTCGGTCGGCGGTGAACGGGGCGGCACCGTGATGGCGTTCGACAAGCGGACCGGCGCCGAAGTCTGGCGCGCGCTGGACGAAAACGTTTCCTACTCGTCACCCATCGTGGCAACGGTCGCCGGGCGGCGCCAGGTGATCGTGATGACTGGCCCCAGGGTCGTGGGACTCGACGTGTCCGACGGCGCGCTACTTTGGAGCCACCCGTTCCAGATTCAGTTCGACGAAAGCATCAGCACGCCGGTCACTGCGGGCGACTTTGTGCTAGTAACCGGAAGCGGCCGTCCGCTGACGGCGCTGCGCATCGCGTCATCGGCGGACCGGTTCACCTGCAACGTGGCTTGGACAAACGACGACCTGTCGAGCTACCTCTCGTCGCTGATCATCCGCGACGGCTACGTGTACGGCATGAACGACGGTGGCGAATTCGTCTGTATCGCCGTGGCGGACGGCAAGACCGTCTGGTTCAACGGTTCCCACGGCTTTTACAGTACACCGCTTCGCGCCGATGAGCGGCTCCTGGCTCTCAACGAGCGCGGCACGCTATTGCAACTGGCCGCCACGCCGCGGCGCTATGACCTGACCGGCCAATGGCAGCTGACGGACGAAGCCACCTGGACCGTTCCAGCCGTGGCCGAGCGGACGTTGCTGGTCCGCTCGGCCGACGCGCTGACGTGCTTCTCGCTTGCCCCCTGATCGCAGCAGAGCGACACGGCAGGGGCGACGCGACGGCCGCTCTGCGACAATCACTCCTATGCAACGGCGGCTTCGCGCTGGCGCGGCTGCTTGTCGCGCCAGGGACGATAGAACCCGACCGACTCGAGCGCGCGATAAACTTCTTCAAGCGTCTTCTCGCCGAAGTTCGAAATGCTCAGCAAGTCGTCGGGCCGACAGTTGAGCAAGTCTTCGACACAGAAGATGCCTCGTTCTTCAAGGCAATTCGTCGTTCGCACCGACAGGCCGATTTCGGCCATGCTCATCGCCAGATTGCGTTGGACCGTGTCAGCACTGTTTTCAACGAGACTGAGCGGAATCCGCGTCATCGTGTGACCCTCCCTGGTTGTTTGAAGAATCGCCAACGCGTGTTACCGCGTTCGCGTCGAACCGTCCTGGTTCAAGACGCCGGCTTTATAGCAGAAAACCGTGCGACGGGGGAAGCATTTTGCCATTTTCTCGTTGAACCGGGACACCTGCTAGCACGCAGTCTTTCACTGGCGGCGCACAACGTGCCAGGCAACGTCCTTGCCGCGCCTGATGCGCCGCAGGTGTTTACGTTATGATGAATACGCACTTGGTGCCGCAACTCGACGTGGGACCGCCGACGCTAGCACGCGGGTCACGGACGGCAAACGGGTCTCGGCCGCCAGCAAGATTCACCGGATAGGAAACACGTGCGTTGACAGTCCGCACCCACATGCTCACGGCCGCCCAACGCGAGGCGGTCGAACACGTCGACGGCCCGCTGCTGATCCTTGCCGGTCCCGGCAGCGGCAAGACGCGTGTCGTCACGCACCGCATCGCCCACCTTCTCGGCGAGGGGGTCGCGGCATCGCAAATCGTCGCGCTCACGTTCACGAACAAGGCTGCTGAAGAGATGCAGTCCCGGGTCGACGCGCTCGCGCCGGGCAAACGGGTCTGGCTGAGCACGTTCCACCGCTTCTGCGCCCGACTGCTGCGCGAGTACGCCTCTTGCGTCGGGCTCGAACCGAACTTCACGATCTACGACGCCGGCGACAGCCGCCGGGCTCTCAAGCAAGTGCTCGACGAACTCGACCGCGACTCGTCGTTTTATCCGCCCGAACAGATCAGCGCGGCGATCAGCAAGGCGAAGAACCGTCTGGTGCTGCCGGACGACTACGCCAAGTCGGCTCGTTCGCCGCTGACGTCGATCGCTGCCGAGGTCTACCCCCGCTACCGGCAGCGGCTGCTCGACTCGAACGCGGTCGACTTTGACGACCTGTTGCTGCACGTGGCGACCCTACTGCGCAGCGAACCCGAAATCCGCCGGTCGCTGGACGATCGTTTCCGCTACGTGTTGGTTGACGAATACCAGGACACGAACCTGGCCCAATACGCCATTGCCCGCGGGCTATCAATCGATCATCCCAACTTGGCCGCCACGGGCGATCCGGACCAGTCGATCTACGGCTGGCGGGGCGCGACGCTCTCGAACATCCTCGAGTTCGAAAAGGACTTTCCCGACGCCCGCGTTGTGCGCCTCGAACAGAACTACCGCAGCACCCGGCGGATCCTCGACGTGGCGGCGGCGTTGATCGCCCACAACCGCCTCCGCAAAGAAAAAGACCTGTTCACGGAGAACGACGAAGGTCAGCCCGTTCAACTGACCGCCTACGCTACGCACAAACACGAGGCCGACGCGATCGTCGCCGGCATCGTCGCCGACGTGACCAGCGGCCGCCGTCGGGCGCGCGACTTCGCCATCTTCTACCGCGTCAACGCGTTGAGCCGGGCCATCGAGTCGTCGCTCCGCGAACACGGTGTCGCCTACCAGATGGTCAACGGCCTCGAATTCTTCCAGCGCAAAGAAGTCAAGGACGTGTTGGCCTATCTGCAACTACTCAACAACCCCCGCGACGACGTCGCCTTCGAACGGATCATTAACACGCCGCCGCGCGGCATCGGCCGCACGACGATCACACGGCTGCGGGAACATGCCGCACGATACCGTGTGCCACTGCTGGCGGCGGCGCGTGAGGCCGGCCTCATCGAATCGCTCCCCAAACGATCGGCGGTCAAGGTCGCGCAGTTCGTGGCGATGCTCGACGCGGTCGGCGAGACGGTCGATCCCCCAGTCGAAACCTTGATCCGTCGGGTGATCGAACTCTCCGGTTATCGAGACTCGCTGCTCGCTTCCGAAATCGAGGAAGACCAGCAACGGCTGGCCAACATCGAGGAATTGCTCACGGCCGCCCGCGAGTTCGACGCGCAACATCCCGAGCCGGGGCGGCTCGAAGCGTTCCTCGAGCAGACGTCGCTGGTGAGCGACACCGACGCGTTCGAGGCCGACGACGATCGCGTGACGCTGATGACGCTGCATGCCGCCAAAGGTTTGGAGTTCCCCGTCGTACACATCGTGGCGATGGAACAGGGCCTGATTCCACACGAGCGCAGTCTCGACGAGCCCGACCAGCTCGAGGAGGAACGCCGGTTGCTGTTCGTGGGCATCACCCGCGCCCAGAGCGAGCTGCGGCTCAGCTATGCGTCACGTCGGGAATTTCGGGGACAAAGCCGCATGACCGTGCCGAGCATGTTCCAGGCCGAATTGCCCGTGCGGGAAATGGCCGTCAGCGAGCCGGACATCGCCTTGGACGACTGGGCTGCTGCGGCCCAATACCACGACGAAGCAGACGTCTGGCACGACGGAGCGGACGACGCCCACACCGCTGGTGACATCTCCTTCGACCCCGACAACTTCGAGGCCGAAGCCCCGCCACGCGCATCTACGCCGATGGATTCGTCATTCGCCGGTAAGCTGGTCACCGCCGCCGACATGGCGGCAGGTTCGGCTGGTCGAACGGCCAATGAACATGAATTCGTCGACGGCATGACCGTGTTGCATCCCGAGTATGGGCTCGGTCAGGTCGTGACCGTCAGCGGCGGCCCCAGCAAGCGCATGGCTACCGTGCAGTTTTCCGCCGGGCCGCCGAAAAAGTTCATGCTGCGCTCGTGCGTGCTCAGGCCCGTCAAGGCAAAATAGCCCTCGCACACCCCCTCTGGCCATGTTGTGGCCCCGTTGATCCCCGCTCGCTTGTTTGTCCCGGCTTCGTAACACTGCCCCACCGATGAAGAAGATCGCGCAACTCAAGACGATCGAGACGTTCCGTCAACGGCTCGCCGAACTCGGCTGCGAACTGCCGGCCGACGAGACGATATTGCGTCGCGACCAGGGCTCCCCGTTGGCGGCGCCGCTCGAGGTGGGTCGTCGCACCGTGGGCAACCGCTGGTGCATCCACCCGATGGAGGGCTGGGACGCCAACGACGACGGCTCGCCCTCGCCACACACGTTGCGGCGTTGGCGGCGGTTCGGCGAAAGCGGCGCCAAGTGGATCTGGGGTGGGGAGGCCGCGGCGGTTCAGCCCGAAGGCCGCGCCAATCCCCACCAGACACTCGCCACCGCCAACAATCGCGTAGGTTTGACCCGATTGCTCGATGAACTGCGGACCGCGCACCGGGCACGCTACGAATCCGACGACGACCTCTACGTCGGTCTGCAACTGACGCACTCGGGGCGATTCTCGCGACCGACCGCCGCCGGCCCCCAACCGCGCATCGCCTACCACCATCCCGTGCTCGATCGCCGACTGGGCATCGCCGCTGACGACGACGCACCCGTACTGAGCGACGAGGAAATCGCCCGCCTGATCGACGCCTACGTGGCCGCGGCGGTGCTCGCGCAAGGGGCCGGATTCGACTTTGTCGACGTCAAATCGTGCCACGGCTACCTGATGCACGAGTTCCTGGGCGCCCACACGCGGCCGGGGCCCTACGGTGGCGACTTCGACGGCCGCACCCGGCTGTTGACGACCGTCATCGGGCGGATCCGCGATGCCTGCCCCG
>JAGQPT010000235.1 GCA_020426575.1 Planctomycetales bacterium | reverse complement strand
TAGCCCCATTTCCTGGCCTCGTCTCGACGCGACCCCCTGACTCGTTATGGCTAAAGACGACCGTCAACGGATCCTGCCCGGGATGTCCGCCGAGCCGAACGATCCCACTGAGCCACCGTCGCACGCAGCTTCTCAACCGCTTCGCACGAAGGTGCCGCAGGCCAAGTCCCGGCCCGACTCGGTGCCGCGTCCCAGCGCCAAGTCGACGCCCCCCGCAGCCACCGTGGCATCCTCGCCGGACGCCACCGTAGCCGCGGACGAAGTGGCTGAATTCTCCCTGGTCGGTCGCACCGTCTGGCTCGTGGACGCCAACAGCCTGATCTTCCAGGTCTTTCACGCTATTCCCGAAATGACCAGTCCCGAAGGACGCCCGGTCAACGCCGTGTATGGCTTCACCCGCGATCTCTTCTATCTGCTCGAAGAAAAGCAGCCCGACGTGCTGGTGTGTGTGTTCGACGGTCCGGAGCAGACGTTTCGCCACGACCTGTATGCCGACTACAAGGCCAACCGAGGCGCGATGCCGGACGATCTGGCACCCCAGTTTGCCGAGATCGATCGGGTGTTGCGCGGGTTCGGTATACCAAGGCTGGCGGCGCACGGTTTCGAGGCCGACGACCTGATCGCCACCATGGCCGTACGGGCCGAACAGCAGGGAGGCGCGTGTGTGGTCGTCACGGGCGACAAGGATTGCCGACAACTGATCACGGATCGCGTATCAATCTACAACGTCCGCAAGGACCAAATGTATGGTGAGGCGGAGTTGGCCGAGGATTGGGGGATTCGCCCCAACCAGGTCGTCGATTTTCAGGCACTCGTAGGCGACTCGGTCGACAACGTGCCCGGTGTGCCGCTGATCGGCCCGAAGCTGGCGCGGGAATTATTGGGCGACTACGAGACGCTCGATGCCGTGCTCGACCACGCCGACGAGGTGAAGGGAAAGAAGCGGAGCGAGAACCTCAAGACCTTTCGCGACCAGGCGCTGTTAAGCCGCGAGTTGGTCCGGCTTCGCGTGGACGTGCCGTTCGAGTTCAGCTGGGCCGAAGGGCGCGTCGGCGGCCTCGATGCCGAGGAACTGGCATCGCTGTTTCGCGAGTACGGCTTCCGCACTTTCGGCGAGAAGGTGCAAACGCTCGACGTTGCCGCGGCGCCGAGCCACTGGCAGGCCGAATACGTGACGATTGACACGGTCGAGGCGTTTGAGAAGTTGCTTGCCGCGTTGGCCCAGGTGCCGTCGTTCTCCTTCGACACCGAGACGACGAGTGTAACGCCGACACAGGCCGATTTGGTCGGTCTGTCGCTGGCCTGGGAAGAGGGGCACGCGTACTACATCCCCGTGCGGGCGCCGGCCGGTGAAGCGTGTCTCGATGAAGCTGAGGTGCTCGAAGGATTGCGGCCGATTCTGGGCGATCCGGCCATCGAGAAGACGGGTCAAAACCTCAAGTACGACGTCGTCGTGCTCAAGTCGGCCGGCGTCGAAGTGCGCGGCGTGTCGTTCGACACGATGGTGGCCAGCTACCTGCTCGATGCCGGCGAACGAAACCACAACCTCGACGAATTGGCCCACCGGCACCTGAATCACACGACGATCAAGATCAGCGAATTGATCGGCAAGGGGAAGAACCAGCGACGGATGGACGAGGTGCCCGTGGCCGAGGTCAGTCCCTATGCCTGCGAAGACGCCGACGTGGCACTGCGGCTCGTGCCGATCCTCGCCGTACGGCTCGACGGGGCCGAACTGAGCGAGCTGTTCGCCAGCGTCGAAATGCCGCTGGTCGAAGTGCTCAGCCAGTTGGAGCACAACGGCATTCGCCTCGATCCGGAACGGCTCGTGGCGCTCAGTCGCGAGTTTGGCGAACGCATCGATGCGATCCGCGAGGAGATTCACGACCTGGCCGGCCGCGAGTTGAATATCGATTCGCCCAAGCAGCTTCGCGAAGTGTTGTTCGAAGAACTGGGCCTACCGGTGATGCGACGGACCAAGACGGGGCCCAGCACCGACGCCTCGGTGCTCGAAGAACTCGCCTCGCATCACCCGCTGCCGGCGAAGATCATCGAGTATCGGCAATACTCGAAGCTGAAGAACACGTATGTCGATGCGCTTCCCGGGCTGATCAACCCGCGCACCGGGCGGATCCATGCGTCGTTCAATCAAACGATCGCGGCCACGGGGCGGCTGAGTTCGAGCGATCCGAATCTGCAGAACATCCCGATCCGCACGGATACGGGCCGGGCGATTCGCTCGGCGTTCTTGCCGACGGCCGATGGGTGGAAGTTGTTGGCCGCCGACTACTCGCAGATCGAATTGCGCGTGTTGGCACACTTTTCCGAGGACGAGTCGCTCTGTGCGGCGTTCGCGCGGGATGAGGACATTCATGCTCGCGTGGCGGCCCAGGTCTACGACGTCGAACTGGCTGACGTCAGCAGCCAGCAGCGCCGGCAGGCCAAGGCGGTCAACTTCGGCGTCGTCTACGGACAGAGTCCCTTCGGGCTGGCGCGGCAGTTGGGCATCCCCCAGGACGAGGCGGCCGAATTCATCGACGCCTACTTCGAACGGCACCCCGGGGTCGAAGAATTCATGGCCGAAACACTCGCCTCGTGCCACCAGGCGGGGTACGTTAAGACAATCCTCGGCCGCCGCCGGAAGATCCAAGGCGTCCGCGCCCGCCCCGGCCGTCAGCGCAACCTTTCCGAACGGACGGCGATCAACACGGTGATCCAGGGGTCGGCGGCGGACCTGATCAAGTTGGCGATGCTGGCCGTGCACCGCCGTCTGGTCGAGCAGGACACCCGGACCAAAATGGTCCTGCAGATTCACGACGAACTCGTCTTCGACGCGCCGGCCGACGAGTTGGACGCCTTGGCCGACATGGTCAACGAAGAGATGTCCGGCGTGATGGCGCTCAGGGTGCCGCTGAAGGTCGACCTCAAGTCCGGCGACGACTGGGGCGAGGTCTAGGCCGGGAAAAAACGGCGGAACGACGAACCTGACGAAAAGTCCGGGCCGGCTTGGCGTTCCAACCATGAGCGATTGTCCGGCGTGCGTTTCAGGGCATAAGAGCGATCGAGCCGT
Source organism: Planctomycetales bacterium (assembly GCA_020426575.1). Lineage (GTDB taxonomy): Bacteria > Planctomycetota > Planctomycetia > Pirellulales > JAEUIK01 > JAGQPT01. The sequence continues at coordinate 4,793 of JAGQPT010000235.1, read as the reverse complement.
GCGGAGGCCGACGATCGCGGGCGGTGGTAGCGGATCGAAATTCACGATGGTGCATGTGATATGACTTCGGCGCCCCAGCGGTGTGACAGCATGGCCGAAGTGTTGGCCGAACTTGGTGGTCAGGGGGTCCGCATCGTCGGCATCGTCGGCGGCGTTGCCAGTGGCAAGACGGCGGTGCGCAAAGCTTTTGAGGGTCTTGGCGCCGGAGTACTCGACGGCGACGTCTCGGCCCACCAGGTGCTCGGTGAAGAAGACGTGAAGCAGGCGATCCGCCGCCGCTGGGGGGAGGGGGTGTTCAACCAAGCCGGTGAGGTCGACCGCGGCCAGGTGGCGAAGATCGTGTTTGCCCCTGGTCCGCAAGCGGCCGCAGAGCTGCGTTTTTTGGAAGATTTGACACATCCGCGAATCAGTGTTCGACTGTGCAATGAGGCGAGGAGGCTCGCCGCGGAGGGGACCAGATTGATCGTGCTCGATGCCGCCGTGATGGACAAGGCGGGTTGGGACCGACTTTGCGATACGCTGGTCTACGTCGACGCCGACCGCCCGACCCGGTGGTCGCGCGCCAAGGCGCGGGGGTGGACCCAGCGCGATTTTGACGCTCGTGAGAGGGCCCAGGAATCGTTGCAGGTTCGCCGTGGCCGGGCCGATGTGGTGATAGACAACGGCGGTTCACTTGAGCATACTCATGCGCAAGTCCAACGCATTGTCGCCGACCTCCTCGATTGACCTCTCGCCGATTGTGCCCCCCGAACGGGTCAAGACTCACTCGCACCGCCGTGCTTGATCGGATACCGTAGGACTACGGACGCCGGTGGCATCACGTCGCCGGAAATCATAACGGGTTTCGCAGAGAGCACTTTTTCCAATCACCTTTTGCGCCGTCGCGGCGCAAACCACATGGCGGCATGGGGGCTGTGCCAACGCCCGCCCGCCCGCGCTCGCCACACCCCCCGCCTCCGCCGTTCGCGCGGTAGCCACGAACTCCATCACGGAGATGAGCAGTCATGTCCAACACTCGCGGCACGAAGTCGTCCCGAACGAAAGTCTCGACCTCCTCGCTCGAGGCCCAGTCGAACGGGCTGGACGACGATTATCGCGACTCCGAGCCCGTGTCGCTCGCCGAAGAACTCGCCGACGAAGCCGCCTCGGGGCAAGACGAAACCGACGAGCGCTATGAAAAGATCAAGCAGGGGGACACCCACATCGCCCGCCTGCAGCAGATGTCGATGCCCGAGTTGATCGACGAGGCCCGCCAGGAAAACCTCACCGACTACATGGGGATCAAAAAGCAGGACCTCATCTTCCGCATCCTCAAAGAGCGGGTGAAACTCAACGGCCTGATGTACGGCGAGGGTACGCTCGAGGTGTTGCCCGACGGATTCGGCTTCCTCCGCAGTCCGGACTATCACTACCTCTCGTGTCCGGATGACATTTACGTTTCGCCGAGTCAGATTCGCCGGTTCGGCCTGCGCACCGGTGCGACGGTCGCCGGCCAGATTCGTCCACCCAAGGAGAACGAACGCTACTTCGCCCTGTTGCGCGTCGAGGCGATCAACTATGAGGACCCGAACAAGCTCAGCCAGAAGGTGTTCTTCGACGACCTCACGCCGCAGCACCCAGACTCGCGAATGGTGCTCGAAGCCGAGCCGAACAACATCGACATGCGCGTCGTCGACCTGGTCGCGCCGGTCGGTTTCGGTCAGCGGGGATTGATCGTCAGCCCGCCGCGGGCCGGTAAGACGATCCTGCTGCAGAAGATGGCCAAGAGCGTGCTGCACAACTTCCCCGACGCCTACGTGATCATGTTGTTGATCGACGAGCGGCCCGAGGAAGTCACCGACATGGAGCGGCAGGTGAAAGGACCGAACTGTGAGGTGATCAGTTCGACGTTCGACGAGCCGGCGGCCCGGCACATCCAGGTGTCGGAGATGGTGATCGAGAAGGCGAAGCGGATGGTCGAATATGGCCGCGAAGTGGTGATATTTCTCGATTCGATCACACGATTGGCCCGGGCCTGGAACTCCGAATGCCCCCACTCGGGCAAGATCCTTTCGGGTGGTGTCGACGCTAACGCCCTGCAACGGCCGAAGCGATTCTTCGGCGCGGCCCGCAAGATTGAAGAGGGGGGCTCGCTGACGATCCTCGCCACGGCGCTGATCGACACCGGCAGCCGGATGGACGAGGTGATCTTCGAGGAGTTCAAAGGGACGGGGAACCTCGAAATCGTGTTGGATCGGGGGCTGGTCGATAAACGCATTTGGCCGGCGATCGACATCAACCGCACCGGCACCCGCCGCGAGGAGATGCTGATGGACCCGGAGGAACATCGCCACGTCTGCGTGTTGCGTCGGGTGCTCAGCGAGATGAACGCTCCGGACGCGATGGAATTGCTCGTCAATCGGCTGCAGAAGACGAAGTCGAACGCCGAGTTCCTCATGAACATGAAGTCGTGAGTGGGGGATCGTCCCCCGCACCCGCACTCCTACCCGCCTTGCCGCCATGCCGAACGAATTCGCGTCAGCCCTCGAGCCGGTCGAAGGCCGCTGGGCCATCGTCGTTTCGACCTACAACGAGTCGATCACCTCGCGGCTACTCGACGGCGCGCTGGCCACGCTCACAGAGCACGGTGTTGCCGACGAGCGGATCGACGTGGCCCGGGTGCCGGGGGCGTATGAAATCCCGCTGGTTGCCGACCGCCTGGCCGGGAGTGGCCAGTACGCCGCCGTGCTCTGCCTGGGTGCGGTCATCCGTGGCGAGACCACGCACGACGAACACATCAACCGCGCCGTGAGCGTCGGTTTGATGCGCGCGGGCGTCGACAGCGGCGTGCCGGTCTTGTTCGGCGTGCTTACCTGCGATACGCTCGAACAGGCAATCCAACGGGCTGGCGGCACCGTAGGGAACAAGGGAAGCGAGTGTGCCGACGCCGCACTGAGAATGGCCAGTTTGCTGGCTCAACTCCCGCCCAAGATGCCCACCTGACGCCGCGGCGTCAGGTGGCGTGCCCCGCCCGGCACTGTCCTTCCCACACGTGACCGTGCCACTGGTGGCTGTTCCGCCGGTGGCCTTCAACCAATTACGCCGTTGAGGCATTTGTCGTATACCATGGCGCGTCGAAGCCGAGCTCGTGACGTGGCGCTGCAGGTGCTATACCAGGACGATCTGAATCCTGGTGTCGATGCCGAAGTTGCCGATCGGTTCCTCCGCGCGCGGTTGCGGTCGCCGGATCTGATCGAATTCGCCCGTTCGCTGGTGGCCGGCGTACGGCGCAACCATGACGAGCTCGACCTGATGCTCGGCCGCACGGCGGACAACTGGAGCCTGCAGCGGATGGTGGCGACCGACCGCAACGTACTGCGCCTCGGCGCGTTCGAGATTTTGTACACCGACACGCCGGACCGCGTGGCGATCAACGAGGCGGTCGACTTGGCCAAGCGCTACGGCACGGCCCAGTCGGGTCCGTTCGTCAACGGCATCCTCGACAAGTTCCTCGTCCACCACCGCGGCGGGGACAGCGAAGATGCGAGTTAACAAATCCAACTTCGAGAAATTCACCACAGAGTCACGGAGGACACTGAGAGAAGAGGGTGTTTGGTAGGGTTGGGTGGCACGGACACTTGATCGCAACAGGCGCGTGCAATGTGTTCCCTGTGTCGGTCGAGTGTCCGTATCGCGCTGCGAAAAGAGAACATCGACCAAGCTTCCCAACGCGACACTTTCTCGTCTCTGTGGCCTCCGTGACTCTGTGGTGAAATCCCCTTAATCAAACGAGAAAAGACGGCACTCCATGGGCCTGTTCGACAAGTTCAAAAAAGGTCTGAAGAAGACCGGCGCGCTGCTCAACACCGACATTCGCGACCTGTTCAAGAGCGAGGGACGACTCGTCGATGAGGCGTTTCTCGACGAGCTGCTCGAGACGCTCGTGAAGACCGACATGGGGGTGAAATCGGCCCAGGCGATCACGGACGAGGTGAAGACGTCGTACCGCGGCCGCGTCGTCCAGATGGAAGACGTGTTGGCCAGCGTGGGGGGCAAACTCAAGGAGTTGATGGCGCAGCCCGAAGAGCCGATCACGCTGGCCGAATCTGGTCCGACCGTGATCATGGTCGTGGGCGTCAACGGCTCGGGCAAGACGACGTCGATCGCCAAGCTCACGCAACTCTTCATCGCACAGGGCAAGTCGGTCGTGTTGGGGGCGGGAGACACGTTCCGGGCCGCCGCCGTCGAACAGCTCAAGGTTTGGGCAGGCCGACTGGGGGCCGAGATTGTTGCCGGCGAACAGGGGAGCGATCCGGCCAGCGTAGCGCACCGCGCCGTGGCCAAGGCGCTGGAGATCGGGGCCGACGTTTGCATCGTCGACACGGCGGGCCGACTGCAGACGCAACAAAACCTGATGCAGGAACTCACGAAGATCCACCGCGTGATCGGCAAACAGATCGCAGACGCACCGCACGAAGTCATTCTCGTGCTCGATGCCACGACCGGCCAAAACGGCATCAGCCAGGCCAACCACTTCACCGAGGCGGTGGACTGCACCGGCATCGTGCTGGCCAAACTCGACGGCACGGCCAAAGGCGGCGTCGTCGTCGCCATCCGGCAAAACGTCGGCCTGCCGGTCAAGTACGTCGGCGTGGGCGAACAGGCCGACGACCTGGCCGTCTTCGAACCCAACAGCTTCGTCGACGCCCTCTTCGAAGACATGGTCGCCGCGGGGTAATGGGGAAAAAGTCGTGGGCGAGCGCGTCGGCTACCTGAACTACTATTGGTCGACGCCGTTTTTCAAACAGTGGCTG
>JAGQPT010000234.1 GCA_020426575.1 Planctomycetales bacterium | reverse complement strand
TGAAGGCGTCGGTGGCGGTCTGGACCGCCGCGAGCATGTCGCCAATCTGGTCGGGGAACGATCGGCCGGGCGTCTTGTCGAACCAGCCAGGCGGCAGGCAATCGCCGGAGTAGCCGCTAGCGACGCCAGTGTCGGTCTCGATCACGACCTCGAAGATGGCTTGGGGACACTCGGTCAGGCAAGTGTTGCCATAGCGAAAGGCGATCCGGGTGTGCGAATCGCGCAGGCCGAGTCGAGTCTCCTTGAGCGCAAACTTCATGGCCAACGGTGTCGCGGCGGCGGTCAGGACGGGAAAGACGCGGGGAACGAGCGGCCATCATAACAGGTTTGCCAACGCGCGGGGACGTCTCGCGCCGCTATGCCGGCAGGCGCGGCTACTGCAACGAATCGACAGGCAATTCGGCGGGCATTTCGGCCGTGAACGCGTCGAACCTATTGGACGACGCTTGGGAAGTCGGTGCGACATCCAGCGATTCGATCAGAGTGACGAAGCGGTCGGCCCAACGCGCGACATCGTATTCCGCTTCGACGCGGGCTCGGGCGGCGCTACCCATCCTGCGACGCAGTTGCGGGTCGGCGGCGAGTCGGCCGACCGCGTCGGCCCACTCTTCAGGAGTCGTGGCCCAGAAGCCGGTGACGCCGTCGATGACCATCTCTCGGTTCATGCCGACGGGATTGGCCACGACGGGCAGGCCAGCCGCCATGTACTGCAGCACCTTCAGTCCACACTTGCCGCGGCTCCAATCATCGTCGGGCAGCCAACTGATGCCGATGTCGGCCGCTGCGATGTCACTGGCTTCGGAGATGGCCGACCAGGGACAAGCTTCGATGTCGACCCCAGCGAGAGTGGGGAACTGATTGCAGACGACGCGCAGTTGTAGCCCCGGCACACGGCGGGACGCCTCGGCCAAATGCTGCTGGACACGTCCGAGGCAGGGCAAAGTGCTGTGCTGTCCGATCCACACCAGCCGGGTGCCCCGGCCCGCCGCGCGGTGCTCGGCCAGCGGATACTGTGATGCGTCGACACACGTGGGAACCAGCTTCACGCGGTCGGGGTGGGAATAGGCGGCGGCTTGGCTGCGCAGGTATTCATTGCCGGCGATGACCGCATCGGACGTGTAGACCGTTGCCCAGAAGTGAGCGAGTCGGGCCCAGCTTTCGCTTCCTTTTTGGGCATAGCTGTCGCGGCCAAAGACGGCGTCGTCGAAGTCATAGACCAGCACCCGGGCCGCGCGCCGCAGCAGCCGCAGTTGCCAGAGCGGCAGCAGTTTTCGCTGCAGGATCACCACGTCGGCCGTCTCGGCCTGGTGAATCTGGGCATTGCGGGCAAACGTGTTTGGATCCAGCGGCAACGATTCGAGTGTGCCGCCGCGACGGGCCAATTCGCCCGCAAACGCCGCGATGCGATAGCGATAGCAGACGTGATTCGGCCCCTCGATCAACGCGAGCACCCTCATGCGGGCACCTCCATGTAGCCGACTTCGGGCAACGGCCCGTCGCATGACCTCCTGTCAAGACAGCGAGTCTATCGCTCCGGCAGCCTGCGGCGAAAGAGCAAACCACCGCGGCACGTGTCTCGCGGACCGTGCAAACGCCACGCGTAGAGTGCACAATGTGAAGTCCACGATGACGTTCGCCCCGGGAGAGAACCATGTTGAAACGCAATTTTGTCTGCGTCCCGTTGTTTTTGGCCGTTTTCGGGATTGCCTGCGCTTGCGCCGCCGAGACGGCGGTCGCACCGCAGGAGGTGTTTGCCGACGGCACACGGGTCGTCGTACTTGGTGATAGCATCACCTATGCGGGGGGATACATCGATCTGATCGAAACGTTCCTACTCACTCGATATCCTGAGCGGACCGTCGAGATCATCAATCTGGGACTTCCCAGCGAGACGGCAAATGGGCTGACCGAGCCGGATCATCCATTTCCTCGGCCCAATGTTCACGAGCGGCTCGACCGGGCACTTGCCCGGGCCGAGCCGGACGTGGTGATCGCCGACTATGGGATGAACGACGGCATCTATCACCCCTTTTCGCTGGAGCGGGCCGCTGCGTATCAGGGGGGGATCGATCGGCTGATCGCCAAGGTCGACGCAGCCGGGGCTCGGTTGATCTTGATGACGCCGCCCCCATTCGAGGCCGCATCCGCCGGCAATTCGCTTGTCGACGCCTCGGCCCCCGAGTTTGGCTACAAGACGCCGTACCGTGACTACGACGAGGTGATCGTCGGCTTCGGACGCTGGCTGATCGACGAGCGGGCCGGCCGGGTCGAACGCGTCGTCGACCTGCATGGGCCGCTCGCCGAGTTCCAGGCCGCGCAGCATGGTGACGGTAGCGATTCGATGACGGTCGACGGTGTGCACCCGAGCGCCACCGGGCACTGGTTGATCGCCCGCGCGGTGCTCGCGGCGTTGGTCGACGGTGGGCCTCAGGAACTACATACGGCTGCGTGGCCGAGCGATGCGGGCCAGCTCGACATCCGTTGGACGTGTCGCGTGCCGGCACCAGTGCGGCCTGTTGTAGCAGTTGCGTCGCTCGGCGGTGCCGAGCAGGCGAATGGGGAAATCCTGGCTGCCAGTGACCGGCACATGCTGGTGGTGACCGATGCACCCGTTGGGACATACGGCGTCTATGAAGGCACCGAGTCACTGGGCACGTTCACCGCGACGGAGTTGGCCGCGGGCATCGACGTTCGTCAACTGACCGGCGCATCGATCAACGAGTCGGCCGGTGAACTTGCCAGTCTCGTCGTCGAGCGGCAGCGCTTGCTACGCAACGCCTGGCTCACGCACGTCGGCCACACGCGTCCCGGCACCCCGGCCGGCATGCCACTCGAGGCCGCGCAAGCAAAGGCCGAGCAACTCACCGCTCAGATCGATCGCCTGCGCCAACGGCAAAGGTTGCGTCTGCGGATTGTGCGGAAGTAGATTAACCACAATGTGCAATTCGACACGCAGAACTGTTGCGGCAGAACCGCATTGAAAGGCGCAGGTCTTATGGACGATTCATCGATACCACTCATTCACCCGATCTATCTCGATGTACCGATGCTTGTTTCTTTTGCCGCAGCGACTCAGGGTGGCCTGTCCCTTGGATCCGAGATCACAGAAGAAAAAATCGAGACAAAGGCCACCGATGCAAGAATTGATGGAAAACTTGGGGTTAGCAACTTGTTCAGCAAGCTATTCGAAGCCTCCGTAGCCGCAGAAGCAGGGTCATCTACGTCGGATGAGGGAAAGCAGCTGCGACGCGAGTCAAAATCTCATACAGAAGCATCAATCGCCATCCTATTGTACGACCATCTCAAGAGGAATGAAGGTTTCATCATAGCGCCTTCATCCGTTGACGATTGCAGGCGCATTGAGGCTGGTGCTCTTGTCGAAGTGACGGGCACCCTTGCAAAAAATGCAATCGATTGGGTTATCGACTTTATTGACGCCGTGAGCATTCTTGGCGGACTCGATTCTTCACAACAGCAACCAGAACCACAAGGCCAGCGCCATCAAAGAAAACAACGCCGCAATACGCCTTCACCAACCCCAGACAGTCAGCTAAGGAGAATGCGCGAGCTGATGGATCAGGACCGACAACGAACACCGATCTCAAACGCCGTACTTCGTTGCTCACAACCCGACGGATTAAACGCCGTTGTCACTCTGCGCACAGCCAACCTACGTGACCTTACCTTGAGCGAACTCAACAAGAATACTGTTCGCGTTATTGGAAAAGTAACGCGGACTATCGGCGACGGCGAATCAATGAGCGCTTTCGAGAACTACGGATTCGCCCTCCTCAAACCAGATGTGCTAAGGGACATGTTTACACAACTCTCGAATATTGAGGAGATGGTTGCAGATTTCACCGACGTAGAAGTAACAGGACCAGCGATTCAACTATTGCCACTGATGGTCTTCGTTTGACATCGAATTCGTACTCACGCCCAGACGTCGAGTTGCGGGGCAGCGCAGGGCATGTCGGCGGCCGGGGCTTCGCAGCCAAGGATGTCCAGTTCGCTGCCGAGGATCACGCCGGTCACCAGGCGGTCGACCAGCAGCGCCTCTCCCAGATTGCGGCGCGGGAACTTTGGCTCCAGGATGACCGTCGGGGCAATATCGGCGACGCCGTTGTTGGCGTTCCGCCAGTCATTGTCGGCGGGGCAGGGGAGCAGAGGTCGCGCATACCAACGGGCGGCACAGTGGCAGCGCGGCTGTAGACGCAGAATCAGACCGAGCCGGGCTCGCGGCGTACGGGCAATCCGCGCCAGTGTGAGCGCCAAATTCGGCGCAGCGGCGAGCGGGTAGAGCGGCAAAATCTTCATCGTGCAGATTAGCGTGCGAGGAGCCGAAGGCGGAGCGACACGAACGTGCGATCCGCCACACACAATTATGCAAACAATATGCCCGGCGTGTCGGTGGTATTTTCGCCACGAAATGTGGCAATTCCCGCTCCGCACGTTGCCAAGGGGCAACGTGACGTTGCCGTACCGCAGCGTCGCGGACAACGTGCGCGGGAGAGCTTGCGGCACGTTCTTCCGTCGCCACGGGGCCGTCGTCGCGCCAGATATGCCGGATGCACCCGATACACGCCGGCGGGGAATCGAGGTGTGCGCGGGGGGAGGGGTTGTCGTATAGTCAATTA
>JAGQPT010000233.1 GCA_020426575.1 Planctomycetales bacterium | reverse complement strand
GCGCAAGCGCCGGGATCCAGTTCTCCTGGACCGCGAGGCAACCGCCTCGCACGGCGCTGCGCAACGCGCCTTGCTCACTCGGGGTCAGCCGCATGCGGTCGACCACGGCGAGCGCCTCTTCATGATTCGCTTGTTTGATTTCGAGTTCCAGCCAACGGCGCAAGATGCGCATCGACCCGTCGAAGCGGTCGGCCGACTCGGCGAGCACGCGGGCCGCCTGGGCGTCTTGCCCGCCCGTCTCCAGCGACGTGGCCAGGCAGACGGCGACGATCTCGCCGATCTCGCGGACGTGCCAGGTGAACGGATCGATCTGGCCGTACTGGTGCGCCACGCGGAACGACTGCAGGGCGGTGTCGTGGCGGTTTTGGGTCTCGAGGTGGCTGCCCATCAGGCACAGCAGGTGCGAGTCGAGCGGAAACTCTTCGAGTGCTTCGAGCCCCACGGCCAACAGCCGGTCGTGATCGACGGGTTGTTCACCGAGGCTGGTGAGCAGGCCGTAGTAGGCCGAGAGTTTTTCGGTCGAACCGTCTTCGGCCGTTTCGATGGCGCGGCGGAACAGGGCGACGGCCACGTCGCGCTTGCCGCAGGTTGCCTGGATTTCACCGGCTGCGACGAGCAGCCGTGGCGACTCGCCGCGCTCGGCGACTTCGAGTTCGATGAGTCGGCCGTTGCGCGCGGCGCGTTGTGCCTTGATCTTCGGGTCGTGCTCGCGCGGGCTGCGCTCCAGCCGAATCGGCGAAAGCATGATGCCGTGTTCGCCGCGATTCAGCGCCGGTTTGAGCGACTCGGCGACGCGGCCTTCGAACCGCACACCGGCGCTGCGACGCACCAGGCGGATGCAGCCCAGCTCCTCGCCGATGTCGCCCGCGGTCGCCGGGGGGACGGCGACCATCACGACCAGGGCCGAGACGTTGTCGGGTTGTTGTTGCAGGAAGGGACGAATCTCTTCGGCGGATGCGGCGGTGAGCCGTTCGTCGGCGTCGGCCCAGAACACCCACTTGCCGGCCAGGTGTTGCCAGGCGGCGTTCCGCGCGGCCGAGAAGTCGTCGTTCCAGGGGATCTCGACGACGCGGGCACCGGCGCGGCGGGCGATCGCCACCGTGCGGTCGGTCGAGCCCGTGTCGACGACAACGATCTCGTCGGCGATGGCCGCCACGCTCTCGATCGTCTGGGCGATCACGCTTTCCTCGTCGCGGGTGAGGATCGCGACGGAGAGCAACATTTGATTGGTGGCGCCGACGGGTGTCATCTGCCCTCCTTGGCAGTGAGTCCGGTGTGCGTTCAGAGCTGGTGGTCGCGAGGAAGTCTATCGCAACGGCCGCGAGCGTTAAAGGGCGGTTTGCCCGCCACCATGCTAGCAGCAGCGTTGCTAGCATTCGGGTGTGGCGCGCCGGTGACGCCGCCGAACAGTTGGGGCTAGCGCCTCGGCACGCCCCCGTCAGTCAGTTGGTGCTTCGTTTTTGCCGAGTTCTACTTTCGCGATTTCGCGACCGGTTTTCTTTGGTATCGTGATCGCGTTGATATTTTGGTCCTGGCAACAACCCGTGAGTCGGCAGCGACATGATTGGCGAAGAGCGACTGATCTATTATCCCGATCGTTATCCGGCGGGCATTTGGCAGCCCGAGGGGCTCGTCTACGAAGACGCCTGGTTCACCACCGACGACGGTGTGCGGCTGCACGGCTGGTATGTGCCGCATGAGAGCCCGCGGGCCGTCCTGTTGTTCGCCCACGGCAACGCCGGCAATCTGTCACATCGGGTCGACATCCTCCGCGTGTTGCACGACCTGGTCGGTGTGAGCGTGTTGATCTTCGACTATCGGGGCTACGGCCGCAGCGAGGGGCAGCCGAGCGAGCGGGGGCTATACGCCGACGCGCGGGCGGCTCGTCGCTGGCTGGGCGAGCGCGAAGAGATTGCCGAAGGCGCGATCGTGCTGTTGGGGCGTTCGCTGGGCGGAGGCGTGATGGTCGAACTGGCCGCCACCGACGGCGCCCGCGCCCTGGTGCTCGAGAGCACGTTCACGAATGTGCCGGACGTCGCCGTGGGGCACTTTCCACTCTTACCGCTGCGGCAGATGATGCACACCCGATACGACTCGCTGGCGAAGATCGACCGCTATCACGGACCGCTGCTGATGAGTCACGGCACGGCCGACACGATTGTGCCTTATCGACTGGGCCGCGAGTTGTTCGAGGCGGCCGGCGAGCCGAAGCAGTTTTTTGATATCGAGGGGGGTGACCACAACGACCCGCCGCCACCGGCGTACTACGCTGCGCTGGCGCGGTTTCTCGAAGTGCTCGGCACCGCCTGATAGCAGCCGCCGTCTGCGGCTGCGAAGGCGGTTGCGACTGTTCCCGAGCGAGTCACCTTATTCGTCCTCACAACTGGTGATTGGCGAAGATTAGGTGCTCTAGGACGAACAACTCGCGATGACGTAAGATGCCGGTGCGCCTGAACGTCTGCTGCCACATGGGGCAGTTCGGCCGTGTGAAAACGGACTGCCGAGCGAGCGACGACCGGGCGTCGGGACAACGCAACTATTCGTCCAGAGGTGAGATACATGTCCGCGCACGACATCGACGAAGACATGGCCGACGCGCCCCCGCGATCGGGACGGGGAATTCGTCGTGTGACGACGCGGGTGGCGCTCGTCGCGCTGTTGGTGGCGCTGTTGCCCACGGTGGTGGCCAAGACGCCGCTGCGCGACTGGGCCGTCCGCCAGGCGACGGCCGACTTGAACGGTCGCGTGACGGTCAGCCAGGCTCGCTTCGGTTGGTTCGGCGGACAGTCGCTCGGCGACGTCGCCGTGTACGGCGCCGACGACCAACAGGTCGCCCGCATCAAGACCGTGTCGCTCGATGACGGGCTGCTCAAATTGATTCTCAATCGGTCGCAACTTGGCGCGGTGCGGATCGAGCGGCCCGAGCTTCACGTCGTCGTCGGCAAGGACTTCACGAACATCGAGCGATTGCTGCAAGACATGGTCGACGTCGACGAAGAGGCCGAAGTCCGCGAGGCCGAGGGGCCGCAGTTCGCACTGCAACTGGAGATCGTCGACGGTCGGATCGACCTGGAAGACACGATCAACCGTGAGAGTTGGACGATCGACCAGGTTAACGCCACGTGCACGGTGGGAGGGGCAGCGGCTGGCGACGTGAACCTCAAGCTCACGGCACTGGTACCGAGCGGCGCCGAGCCGGGAACGCTGCGGCTCGCCTTGGCCCAGGGTCCCCAGGCCGACGCGGCCAAGTCGGGCGGTGTTGAGATGCGCGTCGTCACCGAGCGTCTGCCGTTGGGGATCGTCGGTGCCGCGCTCTCGCGGGTCACGCCGGGCTTCCACTTAACCGGCAGCGGCGCGGCCGACGTGACGTGCGCCTGGAACTACGCGG
>JAGQPT010000232.1 GCA_020426575.1 Planctomycetales bacterium | reverse complement strand
GACCATCACCCCCGCTGTTTTTCGATGTGGCTGGCCGGCGGTGGTGTGCGTGGCGGCATGACTTACGGCGAGACCGACCCGTACAGTTACAACGTGGTAGCGGACCCAATGCACATCCACGACCTGCAGGCAACGATTCTTTACTTGTTGGGAATCGATCATGAAAGGCTCACGTACCGACATCAAGGACGGCGGTATCGGCTCACCGACGTCCACGGACAAGTCGCCAGTGCGATCGTAGCCTGAGATGCATCGTCCTTTTCTCCGCGCGACGAGGCGATCGCGCTGTTTCACACCTTTGGTTGACTGACATGACACGAGGAAAGAACGTTCTGGGGGGTGAGCTTGTCACGTGTAGCGCGGCGCCGATGACGGGGTTCTACCGCGACGGCTGTTGCTCGACCGGGCCCGGCGACATGGGCCTGCATACCGTTTGTGCGGAGATGACCGACGAATTTCTCGAGTTTTCCGCCAGTCGGGGCAACGACCTCTCGACGCCGAACCCGATGTTCGATTTCCCCGGTCTCGAAGCCGGCGACCGCTGGTGCCTATGCGCCGAACGTTGGAAGGAAGCGTTCGACGCCGGCATGGCACCGCGGGTGGTACTGGAAGCGACGCACATCTCGACACTCGAGTTCGTTGATCTGGAAGACCTGCGCCGCTTTGCCGTCGAGGCATGATCGGCAGAACCCTTCGATCAGTCGATAATATGCCGGCGGCGAAGTTCTCCGCGCAGATCTTCGGCGCCGCGCATCAGAATGGCGTCCATGCCCACGTTCAACGCCGCATCGACGTTCACTTGGCGATCGTCGATGAAAAGGCACTCGGGCGGGTCGACCCCCAGGATGTCGATCGCGTGCCGGTATGCCTGAGGATCGGGTTTGCGCAATCCCGTGTGACAGGAAACGAACGTCCAGTCGATATACCGCGAAAGCCCCAGTCGGGCTTCGATCAGTTCATACCAGACCGGGTAGTTCGAGAACGCGTGCATCTCATGACGGCGCGCATGCAACTCGGCGAGCAATGGCCGCATGCCGTCAAGCCAGTCATAGGAAGCCGCCACTCGATTGACCAGTGTCTTGCCGTCGACCGTGCGACCATCGAGAAAGCAGACGCGGAAGTACTCATCCTGCGAAATCAGCCCCTTCTCAAAATCGATCCAAGCCGTGGGATGTTTGGCGGCAAGGAGTTCGTCGAGGCTGAGTCCAAAAAAGTCGGGGATGACGTCACGAAATGGGTCCGTGACCAGAGTTTCCATCACGTCGAAGAGCAGGATCGGCTGCAGGGCATTCATCCGACATACACCAGCGGCCGAGCCAAATCAGTGAGACCGGGAGGGCACGGTGCCAGGCACTGACGACGTCGGCCCGCGCCGTCAACGCGAGCTGCTTTTCCGCCGTCGTCCACGACCACCCCGGCCACCCGAGCTTCCGCGCCGTCCGTTGCTGCCGCCTCCCTTCGAACGGTGTTCGATATTGGCATCGACGATCACGCCGACGGCATCAAGCCACCCAGGGATGCTGCGATGCTTGCGCGACGCCGAGGGCCCGTCGTCGTCATCTTCGTCGTCATCGCTGGCGTCCAGATCGTCCGCCGCGAGGTCGTCATCTTCGCTTCGCGACGATCGGGAGCGGCGCGATCGCGACCGCGTTTCCACCTCGTGGTCGTCGTCTTCGTCAAGTTCTAGATCGACGGCGTCGATCAATGAATCGTCATCCGCGTCGTCGTCGCTCTCGACCGCCAATTCATCCCGCTCGGCGCGTTTCTTGGCCCCTCCGCGGCGACGACGGCGGCGACGGCGTTTGGGGCGTTCGGCCGGCTCGTCGTCACCCACTTCGTCGGTATCAATCGATTCGTCGAGTTCTCCGACAGCCATCTCACCTTCGGCCATCTGGTTCGCATTATGACCGGCATCACCTTCCCGCTCCCCGGCCGATTCGCCGCTGCTGGGCTTACGACGACGGCGACGGCGACGGCGACGCGGCCTGCGATCCCCTCCCTCGTCGGTGGAATCGTCGGACGCTTCGTCAGCGGGAGCGTCAAAAACTTCGTCAGCGATGACGACCGCCTCAACGGCCGCTTCCTCGCTCGACGCCGTGGTGCTATCACTCATGAACGTCGTCGTCGGCGCCACTGGTTTCGGCGGCGGTTGAAGGCCCAGGTCACCGGCGATTGCTGCCCAATCGGCAACCTCGACCCGGCTCGCTGTTGCCTCCGGTTCATTCGCGGAAGAAACAGTCACGGCGGAGCCGGTGGTTGTATCTTCCGGCAGCATCGGTTGACTGTCGTCGGGTTCGGTTTCTCCCTTGACGACCTCTGGTTGCGGCGCTTCGGCTATTTCTTCCGCCGGCTCCGGCACGGGCTCAGGCTGAGGCGTCGACCGCTTCAGGCCCAATTGCGATGCCAGTGCGTCCCACCTGTTTGAATGCTCGCTCGGTGCCATGACAACCCACGTGAATGCGATGAACCCCTCAGCGCGGCGAAGATACCAACGCGTGGCCCCCTCAGAGACACCCATTATACGACTTGCCACGGCGGCTGTGAAGTCGTGCCAGTGTCGGGACTTAGGGGCCAGCGAACGTGCCGCTTCGGCCACAATTCTGGGTGGGGCCACATTTTCGGCGATTTGGCTTGGGCGTCCTACAATTGAACTGGGCACTCAGAACAGCTTGGCCGATGAGCGGGGCTGTGTACCCAGCCCAAACCGAATGAGCAGGCGCAAGATGACCAGCGGTATCAACCCAACGAATTCCGAGCCGTCCGCCACTCCCGTGGTGCCCCTGTATCGCGACGAGGTCGAGGTCTCCGGTCACATCATCGACAGCTTGATCCTACCGAAGGTGCTCGACATTATCACGGCTGCCGGCGGCTCGTTCCAGATCAAGACAATCACGATCGGGCATGGTCGTAATGATCCGAGCTACGCCCGAATCGAAGTCACCGCACCGGGACGGGCGCTGCTCGAAGAGATCCTTTCCCACATTGCCGACCATGGTGCCGTCCCGGTCGCGCAACAGGACTGTCGTCGCGCGGCGGCGGATATGGACGGTGCATTCCCCGAGGGTTTTTACAGCACAACGAACCAACGTACCGAGGTCCGCGTCGCCGGTGAGTGGATCGCGGTGGCCGATCAGGAAATGGACTGTGGCATCGTCATCACGGCCGATCCACCAGCTGCACGCTGTGTTCCGATGGCGGACCTGCGGCGGGGCGAACGGGTCGTCGTCGGACATGCCGGCGTCAGAGTGTTTCCGCCGGCGAGATCGGCCGAACGCGACGGGTTCGAATTCATGGCCAGCGACGTCTCGACCGAGAAGCCCAAAGGGGTGATCATTCGCGAGATCGCCGCGGAACTGCTACGCTGCCGCCGCGAAAATCGCAACGTGGTCGTCGTGGGTGGCCCGGCCATCATCCACACCGGCAGCGGCAAATACCTGTGCGAATTGATCCGCGACGGCTACGTCCAGGTGCTGCTGGCCGGCAATGCCCTGGCCACACACGACATCGAACAGGCAATGTTCGGTACCAGCCTCGGGGTCCACCTGGAACACGGCGGCATCGTCGATGCTGGCCATGAGCACCACCTGCGGGCCATCAACCGCATTCGCCGCGCTGGTGGTATTCGGCCGGCCGTGACAAGTGGCCTGCTCACGCACGGCGTGATGTACGAATGCGTCCGCCACGGCGTCGAATACGTATTGGCCGGAAGTATACGCGACGATGGTCCGCTCACCGACGTTGTCACTGATGCCCTCGAAGCCCAGCGCTTGATGCGTTCGGCGGTCCGCGACGCGGGCTTCTGCCTGATGATCGCCACGACGTTGCACTCGATCGCCGTGGGCAACCTGCTACCGGCCAGCGTGAAAGTCGTCTGCGCCGACATTAACCCGTCGACCGTGATCAAACTTGCCGACCGGGGATCATTCCAGACGGTCGGCCTGGTGACGGACGTCGAGCCGTTCATGCGATCGCTGGTCGCGGAACTTCAGGCCGCCGCGCCCGCGCGTTCCGTTCCCCATGAGGCCCCGCAGCCATGACGCAACCGCGAATACTGATGTGCCGACCGAGTTATTTCGGTATCGAGTACGAGATCAATCCCTGGATGAACGTCCACAGCGGTGCCGACGCAGTCCTCGCCGTTCAGCAGTGGGAAGGTTTACGCCGCTTGCTTGTCGACGCTGGTGCCGCGATCGAGGAAGTCACGCCGATCGCCGGGTTACCCGATTTGGTCTTCACCGCGAACGCGGGGCTCGTTTTTCGAGAGCGCGTGATCGTTTCGCGGTTTCGGCACGCTCAGCGACAGGGCGAGGAGCCACACCTGCGAAACTGGTTTCACCGCCACGGCTACACGATTGAAGCGACGCCCGACGGCACGTACTTCGAGGGGGCGGGCGACGCCCTCTTCTGCGGCGAAACCCTGATCGCGGGCTATCGCATCCGCAGCGACGCGTTGGGCCACCAGCGGATCGGCGCACGTCTCGGTTGCCGTGTGTTGCCGGTCGAACTGGTCAACGATTCGTTCTATCACCTCGACACCTGTTTCTGCCCGTTGTCGCCGACGACGGCCATCTGGTATCCGGCAGCGCTCGACGAGTACGGCCGCCGTGCCATCGCCGGTGCGGTCGAACACCTGATCGAAGTCGATGATGAAGAGGCCCGTCGATTCGCCTGCAACGCGGTGGTCGTCGGTCGAAACGTGATCACAAACACCGGTTGTGATGCCTTGGCCGCGCAACTTGCAAGCCGCGGTTACATACACCAGCAGACGCCTTTGGGTGAATTCACGAAGGCGGGGGGAAGTGCAAAGTGCTTGACGCTACGACTCGATGGTGAAGACGCCGCCGTTTGGCGCGTCTCCACGATGCCCTCTAGCGTTGCGGCCGAAGCGCCGATCAGTGAGACCCGGTCGACGACCACTTGAGCTCTCTCGTCGCCGCCAGCTCGGTTCACCCCGCTGGTTGACCTCAACGGACGACGCGTCCCGAGGCGTCGCCACTGCAGAGCCGTAGAACTTCGTCTTTGCTGACTTTGTTGAAATCGCCTGGAATGCTGTGCTTGAGACACGAAGCGGCCACGGCAAATTCGAGAGCATCAGCGGGTGTCATACCGTCGAGCCGCGCCGCCAGCAATCCGCCACAGAACGAGTCACCCGCACCGACGCGATCAACAACCTGGATCGTGTATCGCTCGCTGAGCAGGAACTGCCCCTCGGACAACAGGCAAGCCGACCAGTGGTTCACGCTGGCGGACTCCGATTCACGCAGCGTGATCGCCACGTTGGCAACGTGATGGCGTTCGGCAATCTTGCGAGCGACTTCTTCGTAGGCCGCGTGCTGAACTTCGCCCCGCTGGACGTCGGTACCGGCCGCCTCGATACCGAGCACGTTCTTGGCATCTTCTTCATTGCCGATCACCGTATCGACAAATTCCAGCATCGGCTCGACCGTGCGCCGAGCGGTCGCGGTACTCCAGAGCTTGGCTCGATAGTTCAGATCGAAGCTCGTCGTGAGGCCGAGCTGTTTGGCCGTGCGCAGTGCGTCGAGCGTGGCCCGGGCACAATTCTCTCCCAGCGCCGGTGTGATGCCAGTCGTGTGGAAGTGGTCATAACCGTTGAGGATCTGGGACCAGTCATAGACATCGGGCGGAGTGATCGCGACGGTCGACCCCGCGCGGTCATAGATCACGCGGCTGGCCCGCTGCGCGGCGCCGGTCTCGAGAAAATAGACGCCCAGGCGTCCGACGTTGCTGCGGACGACCCGCGAGGTGTCGACGCCGTAGTACCGCAAAAAAGCGATCGCCGCATCGGCCAGGGCGTTGTCAGGCAAAACCGTGACAAACGACGCCTCATGCCCGAATTGTGCCAGCGACGCCGCGACGTTGGCTTCGCCACCCGCATAACTGACGTCAAAGCTGTGTGCCTGGATGAAACGTTGATAGCCAGGAGGAGCGAGACGCATCATGATCTCGCCAAACGTAACGACTCGCGCCATGGATCTCGAACCAAGTGACCGTGATGATGGGACGCCGCCTCGTCGCGCTGGACGGCGACGACGAGTGCGGTAACCTGCTATCCTACCAGCTTCACTTGCTCGGCGTGAGGTGTGCCGCCGGCGCCGCAGTCACCTGACGGCCGTGCGCCGATGGGCCTCGACGTGCTATTGGGCCTCGACGTTGCTGAGCACCCAACGGTCGCCGTCCGTCTGGTTCGGGTCGATCATGAAGGTTGTGTTGTCAGCCACGTTGAAGAGCGGTCGGTACGGGTGCTTGCCCGAGCGGCAGGCGGTCCATCCCGGGTACCAAACGAGGTTGATCACCGTGGACCAGGACTCGGCCGAGTTGTCGTAGCGACCATTTTCGCCGTCGGCCGAGAGGTAGTTGAAGCTTGATTCGAGGGCGAAGTTTTTCGCGAGCGGGACTCGAATTTCGCCACCGAAGACGACGTTTCCGCCACTCGATGCCCCGGCCCAAAGCCGCCCCTCGCCGCGTTGCCCGAACCGGGTGCGCCAGAAGGCATTGAACATGTCGGCCGAACGCACCGACGCCGGCAGGTTCGAGACGGCCAGCACTTCCGGCGAAATGTTAGCCTCGTCGGTGTTCGTGGCCGTCCAAATGCCGATTTCGTTTTGATTCTTGAACACGTAACTGATCTCGCCACGCAGCTGGGTCAAATTGATCTGGCCAAAGTAGTCGTCTTCCAACCAGTCACAAACGATACCGAGTTGGAGACCACATCCGTCGGCGCGGTGAAACAGACCGGCGGTGACGAAGTATTGCGTGCGACCGTCGTCATCCGGCGAGTAGACCTGATCACCATGGAAGTTACTGTGCGCCACCTGTGCACCGACTTGGTAGCCGATCTGCATGTAGTCCCATAGCGGGCCGCCCCAGTTGAGGCCTTCATGGAAGCCAAAGTTGCCGTTGCGTCCATCATCCAGCGGTCCCTTAAAGCCGTGGACGCCGCCGAAGATCGTAAAATCGTCCCACCAGTACCAGTTTCCCGGCGGAATGAAATAGCTCGGTCGCGAGTCGACAGAGTACCCACCGTAAGGCACGTCACATCCATCTGGGCCACACTGCTCGCCGGGGCCAAAAAACGTGTCATCTGGATACGCGCCGTCAGGTCCATAAATTGGCCCTTCTTCGGCATAGCCGTCGGAGTACTCGTAGTTGCCGTAGTCCTCGAATGCCCGGTCCGCCTGGTGCGGCTGTTCACGCCCCGGAGGGAGTTCTTCCTCGTAGTAGGAGACGGGCCGGTTATAACCGTCGGCCGAACTGGCCCCGCGGCCGATTTGCGCTTCGGCGCGGCGGCGATAGAGGTCGTCGAGGTACGCCGGGCGGTGGGTCGCGTCGTCGCGCTCGGGCGACCAGCGATCGTCACTGGATTGTCTGGGTGAAACCGGTTCGCTCATGGGCGAACGAACATCGGTCCTGGCAGCGGGCGCGAGATGCGCGGCCCGCTGAACGCGCCGGTCGGCGTGGATATTCGTGGCCGGACTTGCCGTCGTCCGGCGTGCGGCTGGCGCAGTGCTGGCCGGGGTACGGCGTTCAAATTCGTCCTCGCGGGCCCGCTGCCGGGCGGACGGGACGCGCGCCAGCCACTGGGCATCGTCGGTTGCATTCGAGGCGTCCGCGCCAGCACCGGCAAAGGCGGGCGTCGATGTCAGAGCAGCTAGGGCGGCAGCGGCGAACGTGGCATGCAGGAGCGCATTAAAGGCCCGGACGAAGTCGATCATTTGCGATGAATCCTCAAATTGTCTGCACGGCGGCATGGGCCCACCTCCGCCGTTTCGCTTCTGGCCCCCGGTATCGGAACGGCGCAGTCGAATCTTTCGGAAAACTCGACGTGACCGGAAAATTTTTCTCACATTGACCATATTCTGCAGTCAATGTGACCGGACTTTTTGCGCAGACATCCCATTCAGCGCCGTCTAGACAACACGGCGGTCCAGGTGGCATGACTAGCGAGCAACCGTCGAGCTGCTTTCTCCCCTCGTCGGCCCCAAAGCATTCACGGCAATGACTGCGTCGCCGGCACTGTCACTCGTCACTAGAGAGTCGACGACGCACGCCCACTGAAAGCGCCCCGGCGATGGGAGTAAGAACGATCCCAAAGAGCATCACGGCGCGGCTTGATATCGCCCTGCCATTGGCATATGTCAGACAGTATCCGAGAGTCTGCGCCCGGCCCATTATGCACTCCAGAAACAAGTATCCCGTGATCGACGTGACGAGTGCCACAGGAAAGAGGGCGCCCATGCAAAAAGCCCGCAGATCTCCGCGACCATACACGACCGCCGCAGTAAAACCGGCCGCCGCGAGGATGGGCACCACAACCGAGATCAGCACGGTGACCCAGTTTTGCACCGATAACAGCAACCCGAACGCGGCCGACATAACGACCATTGCCAGGAGCAGTTCCCGGACTCCGAACTGAGCCACGCGGCGTTTTGACCGATCGCCCATCGCTTCCCCCTTCGTCAAGCAGTGTGCATACAGGCCATGGATCCAGATCAGCGCCAATCGCGCTGACCCTTTGGACGTTTGGCAGCGGGCTGTTGTTCGGCTCGTACCGCCACCCTGGTTATACTCTCACCCGCGCGGCAATACGGCATCGAGGTCGTCGCGAAGGTCTTCGAAGGCTTCGAGGCCAACGCTGAGGCGGATCAGGCCGTCTTGGATACCGTGTGCCAGCCGGTCCTCACGATCATAGCTGGCGTGCGACATCGCGGCGGGCGGCTCGATCAGCGATTCGACCGCCCCCAGGCTGACGGCGAGACGGAACAGCCGGGTCGACTCGGCAACGCGTTTGGCGTCGTCGTAACTCCCCTTGAGTTCGAAGCTAAGCATCGCACCGAAGCCGCCGTCCATCTGCCGCGCGGCGACCTCGTGGCCAGGATGGTTCGGCAAGCCCGGATAGTAGACACGATCGACGGCCGGGTGGTCGTCGAGCCACTCGGCCAACCGCTGCGCCGTGCGACACTGTTCAAGCACACGAAGTTGCAGTGTCTTGAGTCCCCGCGAGCATAGGAACGACTCGAACGGCCCCATCACGGCGCCCGTCGCGTTCTGGATGAAGTAGAGGCGGTCGTAGAGTTCCTCATCATCGACGACCAGCGCGCCACCGAGCAGGTCGCTGTGGCCACCCAGGTATTTTGTCGCCGAGTGCATGACGATGTCGGCCCCCAACTCCAGCGGACGTGTGAGCACCGGCGTGGCAAACGTGCTGTCGACGCCCACGAGGGCGCCGTGCCGATGGGCCACGTCGGCGCAGCCGCGAATGTCGGCAATCGACAACAGAGGATTGCCGGGCGACTCGAGCCAGAGCAGCTTTGTCTCAGCGGTGAACGCCTGCTCCAGGGCAGCAAGGTCCCCCGTCGGCACCAGCTTGACGTTGATGCCGGCGTGGTTGAGCACCTTGTGCAATAGGCGATAGGTGCCGCCATAAATATCAGTGCCTGCCAACACGGTATCGCCGGCTTCGAGCAGCATCATTGCACCGTGGATGGCCGCCATGCCTGAAGAGTACGCCAGCGCGCCACAACCCGACTCGAGCGCCGCAAGCGTGCACTCCAGGGCCTTGCGCGTGGGATTACCGCTGCGCGAGTAGTCGAACTCGCCCCAGTCGCCCGCTCCCGGCTGCACAAACGTGCTCGTGACGTGGATCGGAGGGACCACCGCACCGGTTTGCGGGTCGGTTTCCTGACCGACGTGGATCGCTTTGGTTTGAAATCGCATGGGAACGGCACTACTCCGGTGTTCGGTGAACGTCACCACGACGACACTACAACACGACGACGCGATGACGGATCGTGGCGACATTTAGATCTGCTCGAACGCCTGTTGGAAGTCGGCGATCAGGTCGTTGGCGTCTTCGATGCCGAGTGACATCCGCACCATGTTGTCGGGAATGCCGAACTGGCAGCGATCTTCCGGCGTGCACTCATAGTAGCTCATCACCATCGGCTGCTCGATCAGCGACTCGACACCGCCAAGGCTGGGCGCGATGCGGGGAATGCGCACCGCGTCGACGAAGTCCGCCGTCTTGCGCCAGTCGGCGTCTTTGACCAGGAACGTGATGAGGCTGCCGAAGCCGGTCATCGTCCGCCGGGCGACGTCGTGATAGCGATGGGACTCGAGCCCGGGGTAGAAAACGTGTTGGACCTTGGGATGCTCATCAAGAAACCTCGCCACGGCCAACCCGTTCTCGTTTTGTCGCTGCATCCGTAGCGGGAACGTCTTGAGCCCGCGCTGCAACAGGTAGGCGGAGTTCGGGCCGGAGACGGCCCCCATGATGCCACGGAGGTTGCGGACGTTTTCCAGCTTTTCGGTCGAACCTGCCACGCTGCCCGCCAGGAGGTCGTTGTGACCGCCGAGGTACTTGGTGGCGGAATGGAGCACGTAGTCGACGCCGTATTCGATGGGACGCAGGTTGAGGGGCGTTGCCAGCGTGGCGTCGATGAGCGTTTCGACGCCGTGCCGCCGCCCGATATCGGCGAAGCGTTCGAGGTCGACGACGCTGAGGTGCGGATTCGTGGGCGACTCGCTGACGAGCAGTTTGGTAAGCGGCGTGATGGCCGCCTCCATCGCCTCGTAATCACACGCCTTCACCTGGCGAGTGACCACGCCGAAGCGACTGAGGTGTTTGGTGCAGAACTCGCGGCTGCGGTGATAACACTCGTCGAAAAAGATCACTTCGTCCCCACTGCCAAGTTTCGCCATCAGCAAGCCGACAATGGCGGCCATGCCGCTGGAAAACAGCACGGCGTCTTCGGCCCGATCCAGCGCGGCAAGCTTCTTTTCGACCACCCGGACGCCGGGATTGCCGTAGCGTCCGTATTCCTCGCGGGGCAGCTTCTGCTCGATGTAGTCGATCACGTCCTGCGTCTTGGCGAACGAATAGGTCGACGAGCAAAAGAGCGGATCGGTCAACGAGTTGCCCGGTTTTTGACGTGCCTCGCCGGCGTGGACCGCCACGGTCGACGCTCCCTGTCGAGGGGCCGAAGGCCTGGAATCATTGTCTGCCGCGTCAGCGGACGAGGGTATGTGGCTCATGGATGACTCCGAGCTGGCGGACGAGCGCTCGTTGTTGGAATGCGAATCGGGCTCCGTCGACAGAGCAACCGAGCCTTCCGGCGATGTGTGCGAATCGGACATCGGCGGCAAACTCCGCGAATGATGATGGCAATAACCGTACGCGACGGCACAACTGTGTACCGCGCTGGCAACGCCGGTTCGTAGCACCCTCGCGGCGGCTTGCCGACTCCGCGCCCTGGCCAGACCGGCCGCACCCGAGGCACGGCGGCAGGCAGCGCGCGTCGCCGTGGCAAAAAAGAAGCCGCGTCGGCGCCCAGCGGCCGTCGCGGCACGTCTGATAAAAAAGTAAACCGCACCGGCGCAAAAGCTCGCACGGCAGCGGTGGCTCTTTAGCAGATCAGGCTGCAAGCGGCCACAAATCCCACGTTGTCTTGACAATTGTACGTCAGAGGAGGACCGTTTTCAAGCGGGACGGCGGCAAGTATCGATGATCGCGACAGTTACTGTCGAAAACCGCTAATCGAACCGCCCAACTCCTGACGTGCGCCCACAACTCCCGAGTTCGGCAACCTGACGCTGCGGGGCATGGCCCATTGCGCCGCGCCTACGACAGTTTATCGCTCCGCTGCTTCACTTCGGCCTTGATGACGTCGAACTGCCGGTTGTTGATACCCGCCTCACCGGCGGCTGCCAGCACAAGCGACTTCTCCTCGGGATGAATGGCGCCATTGAGGTGAGCTACCAGCAGCATGTCCTCAAGATTCCGTATCTGGTCGGACCATCGGCTCACCGGGCGGAAGTCGTATTGGTCCGCTGCGGCCAACTCTTTGGCTTCTTTCACCTCGAAATAGCCGGCGCCCATCTCGCGGGCAATCACGTCGAACGCCTTTTCTTCGCGTCGATCAGACTGGCCGTCAACGAGGACGATACGGTAGATGTTCGCCAGATAGCTGACCTGATCCTGTCGTTCCATCGTCATGGTGCGGTGCGAGGTTCAGGGAGCATTGCGAGTTGACGCGGCTTTGCCGCACGACAATAAGACCAAGGCCATCGTCTTCAGGGTCATGGACTTCAGAGCCGTCGTCGCGCCGGCCTGTACTAATTCTCCCAACTTGGTGACACCGAGGCAAGGATGTCAGCCGACCGCCCCATCAGGATGTTTCTCGGTGAGGCGGCCGCACCAAACGCGGACGAACCGGGCCACTCAACCGCCCAGAGCAGCCGGTCGAGCGGGGTCCGGCGATCTGGTAAACTCGCTCACATCCAGTTCGCGTTTTGCACCCTTTGCCTTCCCGAGGAGTAACCGTGGCTCAGAACGATTCAACGGCAGGTGTGTCCCCCGCTCCTGCGTCGCCCGAGCAGATGCAGGAGACGCGGCGGCGCGACCAGGCGCATCTTGTCCACTCGCTGCACCAAAAGGGCTGGCAGGATACGGCACACTGTTGGGTCCGCGGCGAGGGAGCCCTGCTGTATGACGACGACGGCAAGGAGTATCTCGACGCCCTGGCCGGGCTCTGGAACGTGATCGCCGGGCACGGGCAGCAGGCGATCGCCCAGGCTGCGTATGACCAAATGTGCGTGCTGCCGTATGCAACGTCGTATGCCGGCAGCACGAACCTGCCGGCGATCGAACTCGGCGAGAAGCTCGCCGCGATGACCTACCGTAGCATCAACCGCTTCTTCTTCACGTCCGGCGGCGGCGAATCGAACGAGGCGGCCTTCAAGACGGCGCGGTTCTACTGGAAACGCCACGGCAAGCCCGACAAGTACAAGATCGTCGGCCGCGTGCACGGTTATCACGGCACGACGTTGGCGGCGATGGCGGCGACCGGGATGCCGCACTACTGGCCGATGTTCGGCCCGCTGCCCGACGGGTTCTTGCACATCCCCAGCCCCTATCCCTATCGCTACGAGCCGTCGCAGCCGCCGGCCGACGGCGACACGCGCACGGCCGGACAGATGGCGGCCGACGAACTCGAAGCGGCGATTCTCCGCGAGGGAGCCGACACGGTCGCGGCCTTCATCGGTGAGCCCGTGCAGGCGGCAGGCGGTGTGATCGTGCCACCGGACGACTATTGGCCCCGCATTCGCGAAATCTGCGATCGACACGATGTGTTGTTGATCGCCGACGAGGTGGTCACGGGCTTCGGCCGCACGGGCTACCCGTTCGCACTGATGGCATACGACGTCGAGCCCGACATGATCTCGTTTGCCAAGGGCATCACGAGCGGCTACTTCCCACTGGGCGGCGTGGGCCTGTCCGACGCGATCGTCGCCGAGATCGACGCGGCCAGCGGGCCGGAAACCTGGATGCACGCCTATACCTACTCGGGGCATCCGACCGGCTGCGCCGTGGCGTTGGCAAACCTCGACCTGCTCGAAAGCGAGGGCCTGTACCAGCGTGCGATCGAGTTGGGAGAACAGCTTCGCGGGGGCCTGGCCCCGCTGGCGTCGCACCCGCACGTTGGTGATGTCCGCGGTCGGGGCCTGATGGCGGCGGTCGAACTGGTCGCCGACAAGTCGACCAAGGCCCCCTTCCCCGCCGATCAACAAGTGATCCAACGGGTGCACGAGGCGACCCAGCGCCGCGGCATGTTCACGCGGATCAGCCCGAATATCTACAACATCGCCCCCTGCTATGCGACCGAACCGGCCCAGATCGAGCGAATGGTGAACATCCTGGGCGAGTCGATCGAGGATATACTGGGTTGATGGCCAAGTATCTGCTGCGACCCGTACCGCTGACGCTGTATTTGTTCGGCGTGTCGCTGGCGGCGTTTCTGCTGCCGGCCGACATCAAGCCGATCGGCGTGGCGTTGTTGTTCGTTCTGCAGTTGGTGTTGTTGGCCCTCGGGGGGCAGTTGTCGTGGAGCACGCTACGCGTGCTCGATCGGCTGAAGTATCTCTTTCTCTTCCTGGTGCTGATCAACGCGATCTTTGGCACCGGTCAAGACGCTGGCGGAACGAGCACGGGTGCTGGCCATGGCGCGGGTGGAAGAGGCGGACGTGGCGACGGCAGCGGCGGAGGGCGGGCACGACGGACGGAAGTCCGGACCGAATCGGATGCGCCACCGACCGTCGAAGCGGCGCCGGCCGCGGAACCGTTTATCCCGGCCCCTCGTTGGTGGCCGGGGTGGCTCGATTGGCCGGGCTTGTTGCTCGGCATCACGATGTGCGGGCAGATCTCGATCGTGGTGTTGGCATCGCACCTGATCCGCACGGTGGGCGATCCCGATTCGTTTGTGCGCGGGCTGCGATCGTTGCGCGTTGCCCCGCTGTTTGCCTACTCGCTCGACATCTCGCTGGCGCTGATCTCGGGAGCCGAGATGCCGAAGCAGTCCCGTGAAGACGAAGCCAACGAGGGCATTCCTGCGACCACGGCTGCGGCCGTCAAGTTGAACAACACCGCTGTAGATGCGGCCAGCGATATGATCGAAACGCAGGCCGAGAACGGACATCGCGCGAGTGCACTGCCGACAGCCGATGATGACCCGTCACCACCGAGCAGTGGCGGCCGACGGGATCAAAAGGGCCAAGGCCGCGGAAGCGGTTCGGGCGGAGGTCGAGGAACAGGGGGCGGCGGCGGACGTCGGAGAGACGGCGGTCCTGCGGAGAGCGCGAACCGGGAGTACGGCGAAGTGCGCTTGGCGCCGTCGGTACACCACAAGACGGTGGAGAGTCAAACCAATTCGCGCCGCGACGACGTGTCGATGGAACGGCCCGGGCCTACTATTGGCCCCGGTTCGGACAGTGGTTCGAACACTGGTCGTGGCGGTGGTCGCGGACAAGGGGGCGGCCGCGGCGACGGCAGCGGAGGCGGTCGCGGCGAAAGTGGCAGCGGCGTCCGCGGCGGGATGGCCTTCTGGTCGGCGATTCGTCACCGCGACCTCACGCCACTGGCCAACCGCATCCAGGACACGCTGGCAGCAGCCGAGCAGCGGGCCTTGGACTACGGCCTCGACAAGCAGCGGGCCCACGACGTCGCGGTGATCGGGGCGGTCGGGGCCGTGATGATGTCGCTGAAGCTCGTGAAAATCATGCCGGGACTTCCCGTAATGGCGGGCATGAAGTCGATCTTCTTCATCCCGCTTTACATCATCGCCGCCGAGGCGACCCGTTCGCGCTGGGGCGCGACCGTGGCCGGCACGATCATGGGACTCATCGCCTTTCTCAACGGCGACGGGCGTTACGGCATATTCGAGGTGTTTAAGCACACGGCTCCCGGTTTCTTGATCGACCTGTTTTGGCCGCTGCTGAGCCGGTTCCCTCGCAAGCTCTGGGTGTTCGTTGTGATGGGCGTGATCGCGGCGATCGGGCGCACGTCCTCGGAGTTGATCATGACCATCGCGCTGGCCGGCGGTGCGGAGTTGTACGTTTTTCCGCTCTGGAAGGCGGTACCCAATCTGATCGCCGGCGTTCTCAGCAGCTACGTGGCACTCGGGCTGATCAAGGCGCTGATGCCCGAGCGTGGTCACCTGATCGAGGACGAACCGGTCGAAGCCCCCGCCTACGAACCCGAGGAATCGTCGACCGACGCGAGTGAAGTAGCCGGGTCATCACCGTCCGCCTGACGCGCTTCGAGTCTAGAGATCGTGGGGGGCTCAGCTCCGTGTGGGACGGCGCGGTACCGGGCCACGTTCAATCGTAACGATTGCAGCATATTAACTGCCCACGGCGACGACATCGCCTCCCTCCGGCGAGGTGTCTGGTAGTAGTCGTCAAGCAAATTCAAGGGTATGATGGGTTTTTCGCACGTTGTTGCCGAGCCAATCGGTCCGACAGGCGCCGCGAACGTCGGGGCAACGCGAACGTTCGGGCAGCGGGGGCGTGGGAGAGATCGAACGGTTTGGCGCCTCGCGTTTCGTAGCGCAAGCCCCCTTTCGAGGGTCAAGTCCGCTGGCCGGCGTCCCGCATGACAGCTCCCGGTTTCGTGGGCGCTGCCACCTTGTCCGAAGTGCAATAAAACCCAAAGGATCGACCAGGTGAGTGACATCGTTCGAGAAGGCAACGACCCGCGGGCCCATATGAAAAGCCAGTTGATGCGCGAATCGCTCGTGAGCAAGCGGGTAGCCGAGCAGACGGTCGCCGAATCCGAGTGGAAGATTCTGCCCGACGTCAACGTGCTCTATCTCGGCGGCCAAAGTATTGTCGACCGTGGCAAGTCGGCCGTGATGCCGTTGCTCGAACGAATCGTCGAAGCGCGCAAGGCGCATAAATTGATCTTGGGAGTAGGCAGCGGCGCGCGGATTCGCCACACGTATCACATCGCGTTGGACCTGGGACTTCCTACGGGTGGTCTGGCGATGGTGGCCGGCGGTGTCGACGAACAGAACACCACGATGATTCAGTGTCTGTTGGCGCAACACAAAGGCATTGTGCTCAGCAAGGACCACATGCTGCATCTGCCGCTCTGGCTCGAGTCGGGTATGATCCCGATTCTCAACGGCATGCCGCCGTACCACTACTGGGAACCACCGGCGGGGCGGATGCGGGTGCCCGCGCACGGCACTGACCTCGGTATTTACCTGGTGTCGGAAGTGCTCGGCGCCCGGTCAATGATCTTCCTCAAGGACGAAGATGGCATTTACACCGACGACCCCAAGACCAGCAGCAAGGCCGAGTTCATCCCCAAAATCGGTGTGCGTGAATTGATTGAGCGCGATCTTCCCGACTTGCCGATCGAGCCGCAGTTGTTGCCGGCGATGCTCAACGCCCGCCACACACGGAAGATTCAGATTATCAACGGGCTCAAGCCCGAGTTATTGCCGCAGGCATTGGACGGTGAACACGTCGGCACGATCGTCGACGCCGACATCTGAGTCGCCCCGGCGACGGCGTCCTGAAGTTTGAGCAATACCGAATTACGCATTCCTACGAAGAGTTCATCAATCTCATGTCGACCACGTCGAGTGACACACCGGACCGCAAGTCGATCCAGACGCCGCTTAGTAACGAGACTTTCGCGTCCCCCAAGCGGCTGAGAGGTCTCAAGTATGGAAAGCCGTTCCGGATTCTTCCGGACGTCAACGTCCTCAAGATCGGTGGCCAAAGCGTGATGGACCGGGGCCGGGTGATCCTGCCCTTGATCGACGAAATCGCCGAGTGCGCCAAGAAGCATCACCTCTTGATCGGCGCCGGCGGCGGCACGCGGGCGCGTCACGCATACAGCCTCTGCCTCGATTTCGACCTGCCGACGGGCATCCTCGCCTCGGTAGGTGCAGCCACCGCGCGGCAAAACGCCCGAATGCTGCAAATGCTCTTGGCCAAGCACGGCGGTATTTATCTCAATCCCGATGATTTCCCCTCGCTGCCGCTGTTCTTCCGCGTTGGCTGCATTCCGATCATGGAGGGTATGCCGCCATACGACCTTTGGGAGAAGCCTCCGGAACAAGGCCGTATTCCGCCGAACCGCACGGACTCGGGCGTTTACCTGACCGGCGAGGTCCTCGGTGCTCGCAAAGTGATCTTCGTCAAGGACGAAGACGGTCTCTACACGGATGATCCGAAGCGGAACGAACACGCCGAGTTCATTCCTCGCATCAGCGT
>JAGQPT010000231.1 GCA_020426575.1 Planctomycetales bacterium | reverse complement strand
GCGCGAACTACGCCTGCGGCAGGCGGCCGGCCAACACGGTCGCACCGAAGTGCTGCTGAAAAACTTCCCCACCGAGGGGACCTCGGGCACGGTGCTCCGCGAAGTGACCGAGATGCTCGACGCCTACACGGCTACCGACCAGCAGATCGCCGACACGCGAACACTACTCGATGCGCGGCTTGTCGCGCTGCGGGACGACGAGCTGCGTGACCAGTTCGCCCCGCTCGTCGATGAAATCAAGTCGGGGTTGACAGCCAACACGACCGACCGGCTCGCCGCGTTTCGCCGCCTGGCGGACGACGTGGACCTCGGCCCCGAGTCGCAGCTTTCCCTCGCCGTCAGTGGCTGGATCCTCGGCGTCGACGGCTCGACGGACGACCTGCGGACCGTGCTCTCGGCCGTCAAACTGCGAGGGTTGGTCGCCGACTACTTGCGGGAAAAGGACCCGTTACGGCGCGACACACTGCTCACCACGATACGCAGCGAAGAAGGTATGAGCCCGGAAGCAATCGCTCGGTTGTTGGCCGAGTTGCCACCACCGCTGCCACTTCCCGAGCAGGCCAAAGGATACCAGGGTGGATACGTGCTGAGCGTGCCGACCGTGGCCAACGAGGCGCCGGTCGAGTACCTGCTGCAGTTGCCACCCGAGTACGACCCCAATCGGCGCTATCCGACGATCGTGACGCTGCACGGTGAAATGAACGGGGCGGCCCAGCAGATCGACTGGTGGTGCGGCGAAGTCGACGAGAACGGCCAACGACACGGCCAGGCCGGACGCCACGGCTACGTGGTGATCGCGCCGTCGTGGACGAAGCCCGCACAAACGACCTACGGTTTCACGTCGCTGGAACACGCCGCGGTGCTCAACGTGTTGCGCGACGCGATGCGGCGCGTTTCGATCGATACGGATCGCGTCTACCTTTCGGGACATTCGATCGGTGGCGACGCGGCCTGGGACCTGGCGATGGCGCACCCCGACCTTTGGGCGGGCGTGATTCCGATCGTGGCCGTCGCCGACAAGTATTGTGATCACTACTGGAAGAACCTCCGCGAGCAGCCGCCTGTGTATGCGGTCACGGGTGAACTCGACGGCGACAAGACGAGCCGAAACTCGATGACGTACGATCGGCTGTTGATGACGTCACACTACAACGTGACGGTCGTCGAGTTCATCGGCCGCGGTCACGAGAGTTTCTCGGACGACATTCAGCGCATCTTCGAATGGATGGGGCTGCAGCGTCGCAATTTCTTTCCGCTGGAATTCACCTGCACCGCGATGCGGCCGTGGGATAACTTCTTCTGGTGGGTGGAAGTGGACGAGTTCCCCGAGACCTCGGTCGTGTTCCCCGAGCAGTGGCCCCCCAAGCGACCGCGCCCCGTGCTGGTCGAGGCGAAGCGGAGCACGAACAACACGATTCGCGTGAAGTCGGGCACCGACGCGATTCGGCTGTATCTTACACCGGAAATGGTCGACTTCTCCCGGCCGGTGCAGGTGACGGTCACAGGGGGACGATCACCTCGGCGCGGCACCGAGGTTGTTCCGGACGTGGGCGTGATGCTCGAAGACGCCCGCACCCGCAGCGACCGACAACATCCGTATTGGGCCGTCCTTGATTTCGACAAGGGACGGATGGCGCGACGACCGTAACGCCGCGCACCAAAACGCGCGGTCAGCCGGCGGGGCCACCGAAGCAGCGCAGGTCGATCACGCCGAGTTGACGGCTACTTCGCCCCAGCGGCCGCGTTGCCACCCGACTCCTTTTTGAGGATGAACCCGGCCACGTACCAGCCGTCGTCTTCGGTCACGGCAAACATGCCGCTCGGTCCGACGTACTCGCGAACGGCGTCGTACTCCGGTAACGTGGTGCCGTCAACGATGCCATCGCTGGCCCCGTTGGGGTTGTTCTCGAGCAGGTATTTCGCCAATTGTCCCAAGAGCGATTGCGCGTCAGCCAGGCGATTCTGCTTCACCAGTTCGTAGGTGACGCGGTTGGCCTCGTCGCTGCGGGCGAATCCGCGAAAACACGTCTCGGTTGCCCCTAACTCGTCGAGCGTCTTGGAAACGCGCTGATAGTCGGCCGCATCGCTCAACCGGTTGCCGTTGCCGGCATTGCTAAGCGTGTCGCGGATGATCTCGAAATTCGTGGACATGAACACATAGCCGTGTGCCACGGCAAAGTGCAGCGGCGGCACCCCGAAATCATCCTCTTCGACGACCGTCTCTCCGTCGGCAGCCTTTCCCAGCGAGTGCCAGACGACCGTTTCGACGACGACTTCTTTGCGGTAGGTGGGATCTTCGCCGAAGAGTTTTTCCAGTGCCCGGGCGACCGTATCGCTGTCG